>VGJU01000323.1 GCA_016867335.1 Candidatus Zixiibacteriota bacterium
CTCCGACATAAACGGGCAGCCATGAGGCAGACGGTCCCATTTCGTGGATGTGCCAGAAATCGGGTGGCGCGACGATCCCTCCATGCCGGTGCGAGGCCTGCACACATATCGCATGCGCCTTGAGTGCCTCGAGACCCACCGCATTTTGTGGACCGTGTGGTTCGCACAGACCGTAAGCAAAGTACACTACCGGACACGCCCGAAAGGCGGCGTCCAGTTCGTCTCGGAACATCCGTTCCCATCTGACCTCGCGCATGTCTGTTTCTCCCGTGAAAAAGGAACAAAGCCGTTTTGGGGTGGCGGTACAGGACTTTCCGATGTTGTGGATTCCGGATGTTGCCGTGTTTTCTGCTCAGGCGTACAGGGCGTTGCTAAAGGGACGGCGATACCGACGGGTAAGCTCGTGGTCTTCGCCGAGGATTTTGAAGATCGCCACACAAGCGCGTCGTCCGCCGCCCTCGTCGTAGGATCGATAGTCACGGAGCGTTTCGATAAAACCTTCCAGCGCCGGACCGAATTCATCACGCCGCAGATCGGAGATAGCCTGTAGGTAAGTCTTTTTGGCTGCGTGCTCGGGTAATGTTTCCGGATGGTTGTGTTGCGAAAACAGCCGGGCAAAGATGCGCAGCGCCTCCGCCAGATCGTAATGCCCGGAATCTTCCTGAATCGGCTCCAGCACGGCAAGGGCGCGTGCGGGATCGACCGATACAAACATCTGCGCCAACAAAAAAAGCGCGGTATGGTTTTGCGGTTCGGCACGAACGATCTCTTCCAATAACATTTCGGCTTGTTTATGCCGCCCGTTTCTTATCAGTTCTTCGGCCTCCATCAGCCGATGCCGGTTCGGGCTGGGCAACGCCTTTTCCAGCCACTGCTCGATCATACGCTCCGGAAGCGCCCCTACGAATTCATCCTTTACCTCGCCGTCCACAAACATCTTTACCGCTGGAATACTGCGAATCCCGTACTGTTGGGCGATATCGGGATTTTTTTCCGTATCGACCTTTATCAGCACCCAACGATTTTCGTTTTTCTGCGCCAACGCCTCTATCGTCGGCCCCAACACCCGGCACGGTCCGCACCACTCGGCCCAGAAATCCACCACTACCGGCAGTTGTCGGCTTTTTTCGATCACGTCCCTTGCAAAATTTTCCACTTCGTATGCCATACATACTTCTCCGCATTATGCCTGTTGGCTATCAGGTTCCCAGATACGATGAATGTGAGCGTCGAGAAAACCTTGGTTGGCAGGTTTCAGCTTCCAGATTTCGAGCTTTTCGATCAAGGTGGGCGCACCCACAGTAAAAGCATCAAGACTCGACTGTTCAGGTGGGTCCGGATAAACGGCAACCAACGCCTGACGGTCGCAGACAAAGACTTCGACAAGGTATTTATCGACAAAGATGCGCAACTCCACGTCTTCTTCTGCCCGCAGATCGGTGATAGCAAAGGGGGCTTCGGTAGTACCGACACGTAGCGTGCCGGTTTCGGGGCGGAACAGAATGGGAAGTCCGTTTCCCTTGCCGTCGGCAAAAAGCGTAAAACCAAAGAGTTTTCTTTCCGCCTGTTTGCGCGTGAGGGTAATCCTCAGTTCGAAAGAGTCCCCATCGAGTTCGGCGATGCGTTGCAGAGCCGGGGCCTCGGGCGGAGGAACCTGCGCGCCATGTCCGGTTATAGGGTTGACCAGTTCTACCTTGCTGAGCACGACCGGATCGCAACGCAGCGACTCCAGTTTTCGAAGCGGTTTGATACGCAGGATGCCGTCGGTCGGCAGACTCAACTCACGTGGAAGAGACTGTATCGTTTTTTTCAACAGCATATCGTCCGGTCCGGCGGTGGTCAGCCATGCCCACATGACCCGGCGACCGTCCGGTGTGAGTACGCTTTCCGGGGCGAAAAAGTCGGTACGCCGGAACAGCCCATAAACAGCTTGTTGGTCCTGTTTCCAGTTCATGCGTCCGTGTCGTTGAGGGACAAACTGTTCGGCATTCGCATCCCAATCGCCGATATAGTATCGACAGCCGAGCGGATGGCTGATACAGAGCAACATCCACTTGTCGCCGAGACGGAAGAAATTCGGGCATGAGATGTCTTCCCCCAGGGTCGTATCCGGCATCTCGTGACGCAAAAAATCACCGATGAGGGTCCAGGTTTTGAGATCTTGCGATTTGAAGACCGGTGGGCGCGGCCCCCCGGAAATGGCGTAATAGGTGTCACCGATAAGAAAACAGTCCGGATCCCAGTGATTGATCTCCGCTTCCCTGCCGTCAGGGTTTTTTACTTCCACCGGATAAGGTTTTTCCCAAGCAGAAAGCCTCCGGTCTTTTGCAATCGCGATTTGGTTTCGACCTGAGTTTTGCCCGTGGTATATAGCCGCCGGGCGTCCTTCCTTTGTGATAAATCCCGTGCCGCTAAACATCCCGTGACCGGTAAAGGCGGGCTGGAGCTTGGTTGTCTGCCATGTCCAGTGCAACAGGTCGGCACTGGTGACGTGAACAAAACTGAACGAATGCTTGTCCTTCCACGGATGTCCGAGGATATAGTGGAGATGGTACATTCCGTCGAGATGGAAGGCTGCGTTGGGATCGCCCGGCAGGCTGTCGCCACCCGGGTGCATAAGATGGTAGTGCAACGTCATGTCTGTCATGATCGGTTCTCCGGTGGTTATCTCGCCCCTATTCTCTAATCGGGGGAGCACCGCTGCCTTCGGGTAGTGGGCCTTGCAACCCGCGATAGGTCTCAGTCGGCCAGCGCATGGCATACTGCGGTACACGGTCTCGTTTGTATCCGGCGGTCCAGTACACGCTGGTGGCAAACCATTCCAACAGATGCACGGTACATTCGGCTTTTTCCGCCGCATAATGCGGATCGTCCCAGCGATTCCACAACTCCAGCGGGTCCGCCTCCAGATCGTAAAACTCGCCTTCGTGCTGACCGATGTAATAGACCATTTTACGGGTCTGGCTGCGCATCATGATCTGGTAGTTGTCTTCGCAAAATACATAGCGCCGGGGTTTCGGCGTTCCCCGATCTGTGTACGGCAACAAAGAGCGGCCTTCCAGATAGGTGGGAACCGGAATGTCGGCGGCTTCAAGGATGGTCGGGCCGATATCCATGAGTGACACGAGGTCGTGGACCGTCTCCCCGCGCCGGGTGCTGCCGGGATACCGGATGATCAGCGGTATATGGGTGATGGGGTCGTAGGTCAACCATTTGTAGGCCATACCGTGATCGCCCAGCATGTCTCCATGATCCGAACAAAAGATCAGCAGGCTGTTGTCCATGTACCCGCAGCGGGAAAGGGCGTCCAATATTTCCCCGATTTTCTCGTCGACCGTGGTGATCTTGGCGTAATAATGTCGTCTCATTTTGGCAATGTCTGCTTCGTTTGCCCGACTCAAATCGATACGCGCTTCACCGTCGGCGTCGGCAAAATACGCCCTCAGCGCGGCTTGCTGCGCGGGTTTTTCCTCGAGTTCGCCGGGACGAATCGCACACGGCGGCGTTACCGTATCCCGGTAAAGATCAAGATGGCGAGGAAGCGGGTCCCACGGCTCATGGGGACCGGTAAAACCGATTTGAAGAAAGACGGGCCGGTCGGGTCGATGGTTACGAATCCAGTTTAACGCCGAGTTTCCGATAAACACGTCGCTGTGAAATCGTTCTTCGTAATGCCACGGCACGCATTGGTATTTTTGCAGCCAGTCCGGATCCGTTCGGTGTCGGTCGTTGGGACGCTCCACGTCATGCAACGTGAGATAACGCCCCCAGTCGTCGTCCGCTCCGCCGTTTTTGAGAAAAGCACTGGTAGGGTTTTCCACGATCAACCGTTCATGAAAACCGCCGGGTACATCGCGCGGCGAAAAGTGCATCTTGCCGATACTGACGCAACGATAGCCGTTTTCCGCCAAATCCTGCA
>VGJU01000324.1 GCA_016867335.1 Candidatus Zixiibacteriota bacterium
AGCTTTATCGACGAAACCACCGGATTGTTTAACCGACAGTATTTCGAACAGCACGTCTATGAAGATGTAGCCCGCGCCAAACGGTATCTGTGGGATTTTGCGCTGGTGATTCTGGAGTTCGACTTCTAAGAACGCGCGGACGCTCCGGAAGCCGACGGCCACGTTCTGCGATGGATCGCCGATACGGTCCGCGCTCATCTGCGCGATGGCGATCTCATTGCCCGTTACGACGTAAACCAAGTGGTGTTGTTGTTGCCACAGGCCACCAACGAAGCCATCCCACTGTGTGAGCGTATCAAAAAACTGTTGGAGGAAAAAGTCGGCGCCGAACATATCCAGGAACCGATTTCTGTACGATATGGAATCGTGTATTGTCCCCAGGATTCTCGCTCTGCCGACCTTCTGCTGGTCGCGCTCGAACGCGCCCTCGAACCCAGTTGAGCCTCTTTGGCGCAGAACCCTTCCACACATCTCGGAGACCCCAAACGCGGATGCCGATTAGAATTCCGTCCGCAGGAACCCCCTTAGCATTTAGAGACCTTTACGCCGCGTTTTGTGGTCTTCGGCAACCCCTTGCCAAAGAGTTTCAACACATGCTCCGGACGCGACTCGGCGTCTGTGGGATCTCGCTCGTCAATTCCGGTACTAACGCCTGTTTTATTCTTCTCAAAGCCCTTGCCGCCCAAAACCCCGGTCGTAGAGAGGTCGTACTTCCCGCTTATACCGCCCCCTCGCTGACGCTTCCGATCCGTAAGGCCGGGTTGGTTCCGCGTCTGTGCGAAATATCGCTCGAAACTTTTAACATGGACCCGCACGCACTGGCAAAGACCGTCAGCCCCGAAACGTTGTGTGTGATGCCCGTTCACATGTTCGGGCTCCCGTGCGACATGGATGTCGTACGCCGCGCCACAGGAAACCCGCCGCCGTTTGTCGTCGAAGACGCGGCCTCATCTTTGGGAGCGAAATTCAAAAACAAAGAAACAGGGGCATGGGGCGATGTGGGGGTTTTCAGTTTTAATCGAGGAAAAAATCTGTCTACGCTCGCCGGCGGATGCGTGGTAACGGATCACCCGGCTCTTTTCGAGCGGATCGAAGCGGAACGATGCGCCCTCCCGGAACTGTCGCGCTCCGCCCAACGTCGGCTTCTGCTCAAACTGGCCGGTCTTGCCGCCGCTGTCCGCCCCGTCGGGTACACGGCGCTTTATCCGATCGTCCGGCGGTACAAATATACCACCCTGCATACCGACTTCGAGTCATATCAGTATCCGGATGTATTGGCCGGAGCGGGGATAAGTCTTCTTGCCCGCGCCGAAGAACTGTTCGAACTGCGATACCGCAACGGACTCTTTCTGCTCGAAGCGCTCGAAAACCTGCCGGGGGTTAGGCTTCCGCGCATCCTACCCAAGACTCGTCCCGTCTTCAACCAGTTTCCGGTGCTCGTCGAGCATCCCGAAGCACGAAACACCCTGATCGATGAAATCGCGCGCCAGACGGGCGTAGAGGCGACAACGCTCTATCCCGATCCACTGCATCACATCTACGACATGGGGTATCCACCCGATCCCGACCCCTTCCCTCACGCGACCGTCATGTCCCGTCAGCTTTTGCTGATTCCCTGTCATCCTCTGATGACCGAGAAAATCCTGACCCGAATCGTCGCGGTGTTTCGCCGGATCGCCGGGCGTTGACAGCATGTCTCGTGCGAACACCGGTTGCGGTCCTACCACCCTTCTCTGTAAGGTTTTATCTGATTTGTTTATGACGGGCGGTCGATATATATATATTTACAGAACTTCCGTATCTCCGGATGTCCCAAACGGAACGGATTCCATGCTTGCCTATCGCAATCTAAGACGCACCCTGCACAAAGCGATTACACAGCCACGCTATGCCTATCAGGCGTTTCGGGCGCGTTTCAAATCCTACCGATCCTATCTTACCGGAGACGGCTACAGCGCGCCGCCGGAGACGATATCGCTGTTTCTTACGTTCCGCTGCAACCTGCGGTGTCACATGTGCGGTCAGTGGGGCGACGCGGGCGCATTCAAAAACATGCCGGGCGAACAGTTACGTAGCGGACTTTCGTTCGAAGAAATCTGCGCGCTTGTGGACGACGTATCCTCGTTTCGTCCGACCTTTACCTTGTTCAGAGGCGAACCGACGCTTTACAAGGAATGGCTGGACGTCGTCCGGTATATCAAGAGCAAAGGCATGCGGTGCAACATGGTAACCAACGGGATGCGGCTGGTTAAGGCGGCGGACGAGGTCGTCGACATGGAAATGGACGAGATCATCCTGTCGTTGGACGGCGAAGAGGAGACGCACGACAAAAGTCGGGGGTTGGAAGGGGCCTACCAAAAAATGCTCGAAGGAGCCACGGCCATTCGAGAAGCCAAACGCGCCCGACAGGCGTCACGTCCGGTGATTACCGTCAATTGCACGATGAACGAAAAAAACTATCGCAATCTGCCGGATGTCATCCACGCTGCCGGAGAAATGGGCGCACAGGTGGTGACTTTTCACCACCTGCTTTATCTGACTCAGGAGACCTGTCAGCTACACAATCGGATTTTCGAGGCCAAATTCGGCCAGCCTTGTCAAGATTGGTTTGGATTTGTCCACAACACGGCTCCGGACATGGACGTGGAAACGCTTATCCAAGAGATGGAAGCTGTCAAACGACTCAAGTCAAACGTCGCCGTCGCCTTTTATCCCAACTTTACCCATGACGAAATCCGCCGCTATTACTCGACGGATGAATTTACACCCGACAGTTACACGGGGCGGTGTCTAAGTCTTTGGATCGCCGCGTATGTGTTGCCAGACGGCAACGTACGCGCCTATCACTCGATGGACTATTCGCTCGGTAATATCCGAGAGACCCGGTTTACGGAGATATGGAACAACGAACGTTTCCGGGATTATCGGCGTTTTGTCAAGGAACATAAACGGTTTCCGGTGTGTTCACGGGGATGCACCGAATTGTATCGGTATGGCTGAATCGATGCCGTCCCGACGCCGTATAAAGCTGGTGCATATCATCACTCGGCTGGACCAAGGAGGCTCTTCCGAGGTGGTACTCGAACTGGCCGGCCGGTTCGATGCCACACAGTTCGACGTGCGGATCATCACGGGCCGGACCGTAGAACCGGTTTGCGATCTGGAAGCGTATACACGCCGCACAGGCATCCCCATTACGGTATATCCCGGTCTGGTCCGCGACATCGCTCCGTTGCGCGATCTGATGGCTTGTCTGTTTCTGATAGGCCAACTCATACGTATCGAACCCGATGTCGTCCACACGCATTCGTCAAAAGCCGGCATACTCGGTCGTATCGCCGCAGCGGTTTCCGGCGTTCCCGTGATCGTCCACGCGCCGCATGGACACGTTTTCTATGGGTATTTCGACCGATTTACCTCATGGTGTTTTGTTTGGATCGAGCGCTTGATCGCACTCATTACGGATCGCATCTTCACGCTGACGGAACTTGGCAAAGCGGATCATGTGGCGCTTGGTGTCGGTCCTGCCGCTCAGTTTGTGGCTATTCCCTGCGGTATTGATCTGGGACGTTTTGTCCATGCGGAACCCGAGGGAGCCATGCTCCGGCAGACATTGGCCCTTCGCCCCGAAGAGCGGATGGTGTTATGGGTCGGTCGTCTGGTCCCCATCAAGGGATGCGAGGGTTTTCTAAGGGCCTGTGCCCGCGTCGTATCCCGGTATCCGGAAACGCGTATTTTTGTCGTGGGGGACGGCCCGCTCGCAGAGGAACTCCAAACAAAGACCGCTACGCTCGATTTAGAAAAGCAGGTAACGTTTGTGGGATGGCGGTCTGACATTCCGGCATGGATGTGGGCGACGGACGTTTTTGTGCTGTCATCGCTCAACG
>VGJU01000325.1 GCA_016867335.1 Candidatus Zixiibacteriota bacterium
AACTCAAAGGGCGGTATCCGGCTCCGGAACGGATATCGCCCCAGTATGACCCACTCAGCACGGTAGAAATATCCCACGGACGCTGTAGCCCCGGATGATTAGGGATAAGAATCAGGTCGTCGTATACCAGCGCGTTAAACAGCGTGTTGAGATATACCACCGTGCCGAGCAGAAAAAGGGCAACCGGGAGCGTCGCAAGACGTGGAAGATCGATCAGGGACGTCGACTCGGGTGTATCGACACGGCGTTTTTTCTTCACGTTACACCCGGCTGAAAAAATCGTCGAAAAAGCGACCGGCGTCGACACGGAGCGCTATCTCATGCGGCCCGGCAGACGCGGGAGTCCAGTGTGTCGCCCCGTGCAGACGTTCGCTCGCCAGTTCCACCGACACCTCGCCCCGCTCGAATCCGCAGATCGCGTCATCAAAGATTATCGCCGCAGCAAGCGGGTCGTGAAACGTGATCCGGTCGGTCCGGCGAAACCACACCTCGGCCCAGTCGAGTACGGGGCGAAGCAGCGGAGAACGAAAGCGATCTCTCACCTCTTGGGCGTCCATACGCACCTGACAGGTTACATCCAGCCCGATCGAGCGGTGTACGCGAACCGGCGTTCGATACACCATCGCGGTCGCATACGGATCCCCGATCGCGTTCCATTCGAGCGGTCCGACGCCTGAAAGTCGGTTGGTAAACACCCCGCACATCAGCACGAGTTCTTTGAGCAGAGATGGGATTTCGGGGTCGGTGGCAAACAGCAACGCCACATTGGTCATCGCGCCTATGGCCAAAAGGGTGATTTCGCCGGGATGTTTTCGTATGGTCGTTCGGAGAAACTCGACTGCCTGACTGACCGGGAAATTGGCCCGGTGGGGCCACCGATCGAGCGCCGCGGCCTGTGGGACTTCGGGCTGACGGATCGTCGAAAGCAGGGGATGCTCGGAACCCGGAAAGATGGGTATGGCCTTTCCCACGACACGGCATAACGCACTGGCCATCCGCGCGCGGACGACCGGCTGACCGGTCACGGTGGTGATACCTAAAATTTCGCACGCCGGATGCGCCAGCAAATACGCCAGACATACCGCGTCGTCGATATCCGAGCCGATGTCGGTGTCGAGCAAAATTTTCACCATTTTCTCCCCCCTTACTTCACGCTCAGTATTTCCCGTCTTGCTTCCGATAGTTCACCTGACAATCGGTTGCTAAAATGTAGTCCCTGACCACCCCAGTCGGGCATATACCCGATGCTATAGCAATAATAGAGCGTACGCCGCCTGTTTCCGGAGCAATTGACCAGCGAGCCGTGCGTGAGCGCCTCGGTAAAGAGGATCGCGTCGCCCGCTTTGGCCGGAACCGGCACAGTGAGCGGATTTTCTTCGGGATGCCGACCATAGGGAAAGTCAAAGTTGCTTTTGTGCGCGCCGGGAATCACTGCAAAACAGCCGTCCTCCGGACCACAGTCCAGCATCGGAAACACCGCCTTGGTAAGCGTAGACATCATCTGACCGTTGTGACACCGGTACTGGCATTTGGGAATCACAGGCGTGCCGTGCATGTGAAGCTGGGTATATCCGCCGCCCCAACGGTAGATGGTATAGGTATGGTTGAGCCGGTACGGCGCGCCCGTCACCTCCGTCACCACGTCGAGCACTTCCGGAATATCGATCAACTCGCGGAATACCGGGTCACCTTCGAGAATGTTCGAAATGTACAGTTCCTGTTCCGTGCGGGTCGTACCGAGACAAAGCGGTCGGGATACGCAGTTTCCGGCATGTTTTCAAAACGATCAAGCGCAATGTTGCAAGCGTCGATCAACGGCTTTGGAACCACGTTTTGCAACACGATGTAGCCGTGCAGATCGAAACGGAATTTCTGTTCCTCGGTCATAACCTCCCCCTTGAAAAGAAGTTTGAAGTTTGAAGGGTGAAATTTGAAAAAAAACATACGAGACTTCAAACTTCAAACTTCAAACTTCAAAATATGCCTTTCCTCTCTTCAAACTTCAAACTTCAAACTTCAAACTTCACCCTTCGTTACAAGCGTTTTGCGCCTGTCGTTTCGTTTGTCGTCGGATTTGTGTACGACACACTGACGCTTACACGCATCGACCGGCTGAGCGACAACCTGCAGATGCTGGCTTATCTGCTTTTGTCCGGTGGGGCGCTTGTGACGTTGGCGCTGGCAGAACACGGGCGTCTGCGGCACGATTTAATCTTGAAACGACTCGACTGGGTTCAAATCGTTTTCAACTTCTGTCTCGGCGGTCTGCTTTCCGCGTACGCCATATATTACTTTCGGAGCGCTGCCTTCAGCAAATCCTATATCTTTGTCGGTGTGCTTGCCGCGGTCTGGTTGTCAAACGAGTTTTTGCCGCACCGGTTTTCGAGGCTGCGGGTACTCAGTCTGATGCACTTTTTCTGTAGCTGTGCGTATTTTACCTTTTTTCTTCCTGTGGTTACACACCGTCTGGGGCTGGTGTTATTTATCGCCGGCGGCGTATTGAGCTTGCTGTTTACCGTCGGGTTGTGGACGCTCGTTCTCGGCAGAGAGCTGTTTCGTCCGTACCCCTATGGCAGAGACATTCTGTTACCGCCGACATTTCTCTTTCTGGTGCTTGTCGTCCTTTATATCTTCAACTGGATACCCCCTGTACCGCTCTCTACACGGGATATCGGGATCTACCGGTCGGTAAAACGGGTACCTGGGGCGCGCTATGAAGTGACGTACAGACGCCCGGAATGGTTTGAAATAACCCGCCGTGACGATCGGGTATTCGCCTACACGCCCGGTGACGCCATATACTGCTTTGCCGCTATTTTTGCGCCTACGGACATGCGCCAAAAGATATTTCATGCCTGGCAACAGCGTCTGCCCGACGGGACGTGGAAAACCACGGACCGTATTCCGTATCCCATCGTCGGCGGACGCGAGGAGGGCTGGCGCGGCTATACCATGAAACGCCAGATATCCCCCGGAAGCTGGCGTATCGACGTGATCACGGAAAACGGACAGATACTCGGAAGGATTGGCGTGTCCGTGGTTGCCGCGACCGGACGCCCGGAATCTATCGTTACCGAATACAAATAGCCCCGTGACCCTCAACCCCTTCAAACCTTTTGCAGCGTATCTGAGCCCCTATCTGAAGCGCATCCTTGCCGGGGTGCTTTTTCTCCTTGCCTCGCAGGCGCTCTCGACAGCCATCCCGATTGCCATGCAATGGGCGGTAGACGCCGCCAAAGCCGGGTACGAGGCATTCCGTGCAGACGACCTATCCGTAGTGGATCACGCGGCGCATGATGTGCTGGTTTACGCGCTGGCGGCCGGTCTGCTCGCGTTGGCCGTCATGGGGTTTCAGATGGCGATGCGATGGATGTTTAGCAGTATGGCGCGTTTTGTCGAATACGATATGCGGACGCGATATTTCGAACATCTGCTCACCCTCTCGCTTTCCTTCTACAACAGTACCTCCGTAGGCGATCTGATGACACGCGCAACCAACGACATCGGCACGATCCGTATGTTTCTCGCCTTTGGGCTCCGGATGATTCTAACCGCTTCGATGGCACTCCCGCTTAGTCTTGTGGTCATGATGACCATCGACTGGCAGCTGGCATTGTTGGCGCTTTTGCCCATGCCCGTCATGGCGCTGGTGATGAACCGGGTGGCGGGGCGCGTCAAGGTGGGTTTCCGTGCGTCACAGGAACAGTTTTCGACCATCACGGCCCGTATTCAAGAAAATCTGTCGGGTATCCGCGTCGTCAAGGCGTACGTGCGCCGATATACCGAAATGATGGGATTTCGGACGCTCAACGACGAATATCTGCGTCGCAACAACATG
>VGJU01000326.1 GCA_016867335.1 Candidatus Zixiibacteriota bacterium
GTCCGGCGTAAGGCGTCGGCTTGAGAAGGCGTAGGAAGAAGTTTCAGGGAGATAGTAAGTTTCATATCCATAGCATACAAAACAGGTCGTTATTTGTCAGTGGGTTTCTCACTGTCAACCCTTTAGGGCATTCCTCCCCACAGCAAGCTGATGGGGTTTCCATCCCACTGGAGAAGAAATGAGAATGGGAAAGAGGTTCCTGTCAAGAAAAGAATAACCTTGGGGTAATCCTGTCGTGGGGGTTACCATAGAACGAAAAAGGAGGCGTGGTGATGAGCGAGTTGCCGGAGTATGTACGTCGAAACCGGGCAGCGTGGGATGCGTGGGCGGAGTGGTATGCGGAGGAGGGGGAAAGGGCGTGGACACAGACCGACCCTACGTGGGGGCTTTGGGGGGTTCCCGAATCGGAGTTGGGGCTTCTTGCCGAAGATATAGCGGGCAAGGATGCCATCGAGTTAGGCTGTGGTGCGGGATATGTATCGGCGTGGATGGCGCGACGCGGCGCGCATGTCGTGGGTATCGACAATTCGGAGGCACAGCTTGCGACCGCGCGTCGTCTGCAACGACAACACAGACTTGATTTTCCCTTGATCCACGGAAACGCCGAGACCGTGCCCTACCCCGACGCCAGTTTCGACTTTGCCATCTCCGAGTACGGTGCATGTCTCTGGGCGGACCCGTACCGCTGGGTTCCGGAGGCGGCACGACTGTTGCGCACCGACGGACAACTGGTTTTTCTGAGCAACTCTATGCTTTTAACCCTTTGCGCGCCCGACGAAGAAAACACACCCGCCGGAGAACACCTGCTCCGACCGGTCTTCGGTATGTACCGCATCGACTGGCCGGACGATCTTCACCCCAGCACGGAGTTCAATTTGTCACATGGCGACTGGATCAAACTGCTTCGACGTTCCGGATTCGAAATCGAAGACCTGATCGAGATCAGACCCGAACCACAAGCCACCACGCGCTACCCGTATGTGACGCTCGAATGGGCACGCAAATGGCCGGGGGAGGAAGCGTGGAAAGCAAGACGACGCGGCTAACTTTTTACACCCCGATGCCTGAGCAGGTCCGCCACGAACAACCGATTCGATACCTCCGCCTCGCGCAAAGGCGTCCACCCGTACCGGTCCCGCGCATCCACCTCCGCGCCGCAATCCAGCAAGAGTTCGGCTACCTGCGCATGACCACACCACGCCGCCACCGAAAGCGGCGTGCGCCCCGCTCCATCCCGCGCGCGAATCAAAAAGGGCGCTTCCCTGAGCATCGCCCGCACTTTTTCCACATCCCCTTTCTATACACCCGCCATCATGTCGTCCGTGGTCAACATGATCGTCTCCCCCCCTCCGATATGCCCCCCAACCCTCTTCCCTATACAATCACAATATACTAAACAAATGCGTAGTATTCAAGGGAGGAATTTGAGAAAGAGACGATCTTTTTTATCCGCCGAAATACCCTCTGTTCCGGCGTCATGCAAGATCAAACCATAAAAATTCGGCCGACGCGCTTGCCGCTACGACGATCTCGGTTTCCTCTTCCACCGCGACGCCGTCACCCGCGCTCACCTTCACCCCGCCGCATGTCAGACGCCCCTGCGTGATCTGCCCCCAACCATAACGCCCCGGCGCAATCTCCAACTTCATCTCTTCCCCTGCCAAAAGTCTTGCCACTGAAATTCGCACATCCTGATGGATTTTTCCCGCTCCGCCCTCTCCTTGCGGCCCCGCGATCGCAAACAGCCCACTCGAAAAATCCGCCGGAAGACGGGTTTGTCCATACCCCGGCTTCAATCCCTTTTCCGCCGGAAGAATCCATATCTGAATAAGACGCGCAGGTTCCGAAAGCGAGGCGTTGAATTCGCTGTGTTGTATACCCGTTCCGGCGGTCATCCGCTGTACCTCGCCGACATGGAGCACCGCGCCGTTGCCCATGCTGTCCCGGTGCTCCAATGCGCCCTCCATCATGTACGTGACGATCTCCATGTCGCGGTGCGGGTGCATGCCAAACCCTCTGCCCGGCGCGATCCAGTCCTCGTTCAACACCCGCAAGCTCCGAAAATGCATGTGTGCCGGGTCGTAATAATCGGCAAACGTAAACGTATGCCATGTATCCAGCCAACCGTGATGGGCATGCCCGCGCATATCACTCCGACGTAAGGTGATCATACGGCGTCTCCTCTTGTTCTGTCGTGTGGCGTTATACGGAAAGTTCGTATCCTATCTCCTCACTTATTTCATGATACGCGTTTTTAAACCGACGCGATAATTCTTTTATTTTTTCCGAACATATCCTACCCTTAGGGTGTTGTAGTGTCGTGTACACGCTGGCGTTGCAACCAAGTGACAAAATGTTCATGACGCGCGTCTGTCTACTGTTTGGCCAAATAAAACGACCGAAATCGGGACGCAACGCACAAAAAAACAGACGCCACAAACTCTTGGACAGGGAGTACCCGTGTCGCCAACTGAGGATTCGGCGATAGTGTTGTCCGTATGCCGAGGCGAACCGTCCGGGGTGGAACGCATGGTGTCGGTGCACCAAGATGCGTTGTACGCCTACGCGCTTCGATTGATGAACGATCCGGACGAGGCGTCCGACGTGATACAGGAAACCTTTATCCGGACATATCGCGCCTTGTGTGGAAAACACGACGAAACCGAGTGTCGTTTGTTCGCGCTACGTCCTTATCTGTTTCGCATCGCGCGAAACCTCGCTTTCAACCGTCATCGCGCTAAGCGGCGTATGACGGCCGCGTATACTGCGGCAACGGAAGAGATGGTTCGGACCAACCCGACGGGCGATTCCGAGTTTTCCGTATCATTGTCCCGCGCCCTGCAAAAATTGTCGCAATCGGATCGGGACCTGATTCTGCTGCGTTTTATGGAGGGAATGAGCTATGCCGACATGGTCGAGATCTGTGGAACGACCGAAGCTGCCGTCCGAGGAAAAGTCTTCAGAGTCTTGCAGAAACTTAAAAAGCTGTTGGTTGTCGCCGATCGCTGAATTGGGTCTGTCGCGTGGGTGTCTATAAAGGAGATCGTACATGGATTGCCGTGAGATCGTTCCGCATCTGGACGGATACAGAACCGGCGAAATGCTGCCCACCATACGCCGATCCATTGCCGACCATCTTAAAGAATGTCCCGCATGTCGAAAGGAGTTGGAAATGCTCGAACGACTCACCAAAACCGCCAAGCATCTTTCCGTACCAGCGCCAAGCCGTATCGCCGAACAGGTGCGTGTCGCAACAGCCGACCGCTACAGCGTGACAGAGACGGATTTCGGACGGGTATGGATAGGATTTACCCCCAAGGGCATTACCCTGCTTCGCTTGTCCTCCGAAGACGCCGACGCTTTCGAAACGCACTACCAACACCGTTTGGGGCGTCGTCCTGTGCCCGGCACTGCACCCGATCGTTATGTCGAGGCGGTTCGCATGGCGCTTGAGGGCCGAAAACCGCATTCCGTGCCTATCGTGCTCGACGGTCTTGCGGATTTCGAGCGGATCGTGCTCGACCATCTCGCCCGGATTCCGGTCGGCGAGGTGCGGCCCTATGCGTGGCTGGCACGGGAAGCCGGACGACCCAGTGCGGTGCGGGCCGTCGGAACCGTCATGGCGCGCAACCCCGTGCCCTTTTTGCTTCCGTGCCATCGCGTCGTCCCCTCGACCGGCGGGGTAGGCAACTACGGCTATGGATCGCAGATGAAACGCGAACTGCTCGAACGCGAAGGCGTGGCGGTAAAAACGCTGGAGGCGATGGCACACAGCCATATTCGATTTACCGGCAGTCGGACCACCGGCATCTTCTGTTACCCGACTT
>VGJU01000327.1 GCA_016867335.1 Candidatus Zixiibacteriota bacterium
GTCCGCGAAGAGATGAATGCCATCGACGGACAGGAAATCGTCATGCCCGTGGTACAACCCGCCGAACTGTGGCAACAGAGCGGACGCTGGGAGCAGATCGGTGGCGACATGGCACGGCTCAAAGACCGAAACGGGCGGGACCTGTGTCTTGCCATGACGCACGAAGAGGTCGTAACATGGCTTTCATCCGGCGTGGTGCGCAGCTACCGCCAACTTCCGTTTATGCTGTACCAAATACAGACCAAGTTCCGCGACGAGCCGCGTCCGCGTGGCGGGCTGATCCGGGTCCGTGAATTTACCATGAAGGACGGGTATTCGTTTCACATCGATTTTGACAATCTCGATGCGTATTATCCCCATGTGTATCAGGCGTATTTCAACATTTTTCGCCGTTGCGGGATCGACGTGGTGGCGGTAAGCAGCGACACGGGCATGATGGGGGGGACGGACGCGCACGAGTTTATGGCGCTCGTTCCGGACGGAGAAGATACGCTACTGCTGTGCAGCGCCTGCGGCTACCGTGCCAACCGACAAGTAGCAAAGTTTCGGAAGACGCCTCCGGAAACCGCCGACGTCTTGCCCGCCGAAGAGGTCCACACACCGGGTACTACAACCATCGACGAAGTGGCGGCTTTTCTCGGCGTTTTGCCGGCACAGACCGCCAAAGCCGTGTTTATGGTAGCGACCGTGGAAAAAGACGGCGTGCAACACGAGCAATTCGTATTCGCCGTGCTTCGTGGCGACATGGAACTCAACGAAACCAAGCTGAGCAACGCCGTCAAGGCGCTCAAACTTCGGCCGGCGGTCGCCGAGGAAATACGCGACATCGGCGCGGAGCCGGGATTTGGTTCGGCGATCGGTATCGACAGAAAGCGCGCACTGCTGATCGTAGACGACCTCATACCGGGGAGCATAAACTTGGTTGCCGGAGCCAATCGGCCCGACTATCACCTGCGCAACGTCAATTACGGACGTGACTATACCGCCGATCTGGTCACAGATATCGCGGCGGCAAGCGACGGGCACGGTTGTCCTTCGTGCGGCACGGCCATGCGTACGGCGCGGGGTATCGAAGTAGGCAATATCTTCAAATTAGGAACCAAATACAGCCAGTCGATGGATGCTCGTTTTCTCGACGAGCAAAACGCATCGAAACCCATGGTGATGGGGTGTTACGGCATCGGCGTGGATCGGTTGATGGCCACCGTCCTCGAACGGCACCATGACGAACACGGTATCCGGTGGCCGGCGAGTATTGCGCCGTTTGCCGTGTCGCTGGTCAGTTTATCCGGCGGCGACGCAAACGTCCTTGAAGCGGCGGAGCATGTCTATCGGCGTCTGACCGAAGCGGGTGTGGAAACGCTCTACGACGACCGTGACGAACGCGCCGGCGTCAAGTTCAACGACGCCGACCTCATGGGGATGCCCATACGGCTTACGGTGGGCGGCAGGGGCGTCAAAAACGGCGTGGTGGAAATGAAAAATCGGCGCACCGGCGAAATGCGCGAAATACCGCTCGGCGATGGACTCGAAGACGCCGTCCACCGGGAAATCGAAGCGGAATACACCGAAATCCGGAAGACAGTAACAAAAGAAACGTTCCGGGACGGGTGAGAAAAACCGCAGACATAGATCAGGCGGATCACGACAACACGCTTGTAACACGCTGGGATACCCGTGCAAGGGGTACCGGCCAAGGCTGCTGCTTAGCAGGCGCGCAGGTTTTGCTTGCTTGACGGTTAAGTTCCCTGTCAAGGCCAGACCGCGCATGTTGCCAAGCCACGCGCCACCCCTATAGTCTTTGGCTTTGAGAGCATAATAAATCGAAAAATCGGCTTGACAGGTTTTGCCATTTTCCGTTAACTGACACCCAGCAGGGAGAACCCTGCCTATATAACCGATGTTTGTCCGAGGGGTGCCGAAAGGCTGAGATCAGACCCGTGGAACCTGACCTGGGTATTGCCAGCGTAGGGAGCCGGACCTCGATATATCACGCTGTTCATAAAACACGCTGTCCTGTGTACGCATGGGACAGCGTGTTTTTTTGGCGCCCCTCGATTAGTCCCCGGTCGGGGAAATGAAAGGGGTTGTGCCGTGTCTACCGATCACACCACCGTAAACGCTCCGCCTCACAGCGGTTTTGATGAGATGGCTCAGATGCATTCCGAGCGGATTTATGTCTCCGGTCCCGGCAATATCCGGGTTCCGTTTCGAAAAATCCGTGTGACGGGAAGTGATCCGCCCGTCTATCTCTATGACAGCAGCGGTTCACAAGGACACGATGCCCGTGACGGTCTTGCTCCGCTTCGACAACCGTGGGTCGAAGCACGCGGGCATCTTGAACCGGTCGATCCTCCGATCATGACCGCATCCTCCGGCACGAGAGGAAAAAGACATGTCTGGCGCGGTACGGACACCCTCACCCAGATGCGCTATGCCCGCGAAGGTATCTTCACGCCGGAAATGAATTTTGTAGCCGTTCGCGAACAGGTAAGTCCGGAGTTCGTGCGGACGGAGATTGCCTCGGGCCGGGCCATTATTCCGGCCAATATCAATCACCCCGAAAGCGAACCGATGATTATCGGGCGGAATTTTCTGGTAAAAGTCAACGCCAACATCGGCAATTCCGCAATCCGTTCCTCCATAGAAGACGAAGTAGAAAAACTCCGATGGGCAACCCGCTGGGGAGCCGACACGGTGATGGATCTGTCCACAGGAAAACAGATTACGGAAACACGCGAATGGATACTCCGGAACTCGCCCGTACCGATCGGTACGGTTCCTATCTATCAGGCGCTGGAAAAGGCAGGTGGCGTTCCGGAAGACCTGACCGTCGAGACCTATTTGGAAACGCTGGAAGAACAGGCTCGCCAAGGGGTAGATTATTTTACCATACACGCCGGTGTGCTGTTGCGTTATATCCCGCTTACGGCCAACCGTCTTACCGGTATCGTCTCGCGCGGCGGGTCGATCATGGCCAAATGGTGTCTTGCGCATCACCGGGAGAGTTTTCTTTACACCCATTTCCGGGAAATCTGCGAGATCATGCGCCGTTACGACATTTCCTTTTCCCTAGGCGACGGCCTGCGGCCCGGTTCCATTGCCGATGCCAACGACACGGCCCAGTTCGCAGAATTGGAAACGCTCGGAGAACTTACCCGTATTGCATGGGAGTATGATGTGCAGGTGATGATCGAAGGCCCCGGCCATGTACCCATGCACCTTATCCGGGAAAATGTGGAAAAACAGCAAGCGATCTGTCACGATGCTCCGTTCTATACCCTGGGACCGCTCACCACGGATGTCGCGCCCGGTTATGACCATATCACCTCGGCCATCGGAGCGGCCATGATAGGCTGGTACGGGACTGCGATGCTTTGCTATGTCACCCCCAAAGAGCATTTGGGGCTACCAGACAAAAAAGATGTAAAAGACGGACTGATCGCCTATCGCATCGCGGCGCATGCCGCCGATCTGGCTAAAGGACACCCGGGTGCCCAAAAATGGGACGACGCACTGTCCAAAGCCCGCTTTGAGTTCAGATGGGAAGATCAATTCAACCTGTCTATCGACCCGGAAACCGCTCGGTCGTATCATGATGAAACGCTTCCCGCGCCCGGTGCAAAATCGGCCCATTTCTGTAGCATGTGCGGTCCAAAGTTCTGTAGTATGCAGATTACGCAGGAACTTCGAACGTATGCACAGGAAAAACATCTTACGCTCGAAGAAGCGCGCAACACCGGCATGAAGGAAAAAGCAAGCGCGTTTCAGCAACAAGCATGATACAACA
>VGJU01000328.1 GCA_016867335.1 Candidatus Zixiibacteriota bacterium
GGGGTAGCACGGTGGACTGGGGCGCGGCCATCAAATCCCGGAGCGACGTGGAACGAGTCGCCGATGCACTCAAGGCGATGGACGTCAACCTGTTCTGGGGTATCGCCAACTGTCAGGCGGTCGGTGGACCGGGGTATTCGGAAGCAGAGCGTGCCCGAGTCCTCGAACTCTGGCGATGGACCGCCGACGCGCTTGACGGCTCGACGGTCCGATGGTTTCCCACGCTGGACTATCGCTATTTCCGCGAGGAGAAAACACGGTGCTATGGGGCGCAGGGTCAGAAACTCGACGCCGTCTCCCCGATGGATAGACGGTTCTGGAAAGAAAATTGGCGTAATTCGCTTCTTGCTATTGCCGAATTTTCGCTCGACCACCCCTGTGTGGGCGGAATTGCCATGGACGTAGAGCTTTACGGCCACCCGCCTGCCTACAACTATTACATGGGGTACGGGTTCGAAGACGAATGTTTTTGTATGGTCATGGACCGGTGGGAAGGATGGCTTGACGATACGCTCATAGACGAGATGAAACGTATCCAGTTACCGGAGCGGTTTGGGTTTCTCAAATCCCGCGGTCTGCTTCAGTCCTATTTTACGCTTCTCAGCGACGAGGTTGCCTGTATCTGCCGCGAAATCCGGGACGACGTGTGGCAGGTCAACCCGGACCTGTTGTTTGCGTCGTATATTTTTACTACGCCATGCAACTGGTTCGATCTTGGCGTGTACCGAGGGTTTGGCGCGCCGGAGCGTCCGCTGATTCTCATGACTTTCAACGTGCGGTCGGGCCGCATGATGGAACATCTGCGTCGGAGGGAGTTATACGCCTACCATACTTCGGTGGCGTTGCTCGGCATGATCCGTGAGGAGGAATACGGGGGTGTTTTTGCCAACGCCCGCAAATTCGGACACGGTTACTGGATGAACAATGTCAACGCCTTGTTGAGCGCCGACCCGAACTTGGTCGAGTCGCCTGCCCGGCAGGGTATTCCGGTGGATCGCGCGATCCGGACGATCCGCGCCGCCAAACCGTAAATGTAAATTCCACATATCCGACACCCACACCTGTAGGGAGCAAGCGGCTCCAATCCGCTTACCCCCTATCGCGGAGACCCGCCCATGTACACATGCATCAACGGGGCAACCACCATGCCCTATACGTTGGAACAGGACATCGAGTCGGCGGCCAGAGCCGGATTCGAAGGCGTGGAAATCTGGTCGAGAAAACTGGATACCTATCTGGAAACCCATTCGGTCGATGCGCTCAAAGAACTGTTGGGCCGTCATCGGCTCCGGGTTGCAGCGTTGTGTCCGTATTCCCTGATCGGTTTTTCGGACAACCGGGGTTCTATCATCGCGATTCGGAACGCGGCTGACATCGCGGAAAAGATAGGCTGTCCTGTGTTGCTTGTATGTGGCGACCCGCCACCTGCCGGAACCGACCGCGACAACGCGCTGGACGCCATGGCCAACGTGGCTTGCACGTACGCCGACTGGGCGCAGGACCACGGCGTCAAAATCGCCATAGAGCCGCTGGGTAGACACCCCTTGATCCCCGGTCCGAACGAGGCGTTGGAAATCATAGACCGTGCCGATCACGAGTCGCTGGGATTGATGATGGACACCTTTCATTACTACAAGTCGGGCGTTACCTTGGACGACATACGCCGAATCCCGGTGGAACTTCTGTTGGTCGTGCATATCAACGATTCTGAAGACCGTCCCCGCGAAGAACTCAACGACAAACACCGCGTCTATATGGGTGAAGGGATCATTCCGCTCAAACCGACATTGGAAATACTCAAGGAAAAGGGGTACGCGGGGGCGCTGTCGGTGGAGATTTTTCGAGACGAATACTGGAGCCAGGATCCGGACGCCATATCCGTCGCTTCGAAACAAGCGTTGGATCGGCTCATGACCGCTGTATGACAAAGATTTCGTTTGTCGGAGACTATGGATTTTTTCTTAGCCCCACCCACAGGATGATCAAGGCGACGGCGTAAGCGAGAACGGTTGCATACGCCGCGCCTTGCATCCCCCATACCGGGATCAGCGCCAGATTGGCCGCCACGTTTACCCCTGCCCCCGCTATAGTGGCCAATGGCACCAGTTTGGAGTCGCCCTTTAGATAGATACGGGCGGTAAGCCCTTCCGCAAGCCCGTTCAGGATACCGGCTCCCATCAGCACAGGCACGACGGAAATACCGGCAACATAAGCGGGACCGAGTAAGGGCAGCCCCAACCCTTCCCACCGAATCAAATTTTCGCCAAACAGCCAAAACACGGTCCAAAGCGGCGTAGTCATGACTACCAGCCCCGTCATTCCTTTGCGCATGACCCGGTCGGTATCCCTGTTTTGGCTGAGCACGTATGGCGTCCATGCATAATCGAACGCCTTGACGATCAGTCCCATGCCGGAAGCGAGACGAGCGGCGGCGCTGTATACGCCTACGGTCGCCGTGTCGGTAAATCGTTCCAGTAGGATGCGGTCTATGAGTTCGATAGCGACGGAGGCGACGCCGGCGGGTACAAAGGGCAGTCCGAAACGCGCCAAACTGCCGATATCCGAAAACGTCGGACGCAAGCGTATCTGACGGCGTACCGCAACGGTGGAGAAGATCGCGTTAAAAAAAGAAGCGGCGATGAGGGCGTTGAAAAGCCCTTCCGGACCGGTTTGGGAATAGACTACAAAGTACAGGATGCCGGTGATGTGGACCAGCGTCGCCGCCGTGGTGCAGGCCACGAAGCGTCCGGCTTGCTGACCGGCGCGCATGAGCGAATAAGGCAGGAGGGTCCAGACATCCAAGAAGAGGACGACGGCGGTACGGACGACCATGCCGGCGTGGTCTGCGATGCCAAGCCATGCGGCGGCAACGTCCGAACCGATAATCAGGGTTGAGGAAAAGATCGTGGCGGTAACGGCAAGGACAACGGTGATACCGGGAAAAAGCCGACCGGCCTGCTCCGCACCGGCCATCGCGGCAACCCGCACAAAGGCCGGACCAAAACCCATCGCATATACCACATGCCCAAAAGCCAACAGCACGAGACACAGCGCCACAGCCCCGTATTCTTCGGGAGAAAACAGGTGGGTATACAGCGGAAGAAAGGCAAAATCGAGTCCCCGATTGATCACAAGCCCCGCCGCGTAGACGGACGAGACGCGGAGAAGAGAGGGGGACATCTGCAAGACTATGGCACGGGGGTGTCGCGCCGATATCGGAGATTCATGGTTTTGGGGTGTGCGGCGCGGGCTTCGTCCAGACGGCTTACCGGCGTGGTATGCGGCGCGTTGCGCACGAGATCGGGGGTTTCTTCCGCTTCTTGCGCGATAAGAAGCATGGTCTCGATAAAGTGATCGAGCGATTCTTTGCTTTCGGTTTCGGTCGGTTCGATCATCAGCGCTTCGGGGACGATAAGCGGAAAGTACACGGTAGGCGCGAAAAAGCCGTAATCGAGCAGGCGTTTGGCAATATCCAGCGTTTTTACGCCAAAAGGCTTGAATCGTGTTCCCGATGCCACAAACTCGTGCTGGCAAGGTATTTCCGGTGGGATCGGTGTTTCGCGGAGTGTGCCTTTTACCTGAACGGCGCGTGGGTATTTTTCTTCGAGCCGACGCATGATATAGTTGGCGTTCAGGATGGCGTTTTCGCTGACCGCGCGCAATCCGTCGGGGCCGTTGGTCCGGATATAGGCATAGGCGCGAACCATCATCCCGAAACTTCCTGCAAAACTCCGTACGCGTCCGATGCTGTAAGGTCGGTCGTATTCGAAATAGTAGGCG
>VGJU01000329.1 GCA_016867335.1 Candidatus Zixiibacteriota bacterium
GCGCAGAAGTTGCAGACACCGTTCTCATCAAAACGAATGCCAGAAATCGTGGTGTCGTACAGACAGCGGGAGCAGATAACGGGTGTTTCCAGCATCGGTTTTTGTAGCGTAAACGAAACCAATTTTCATCTCATTTTCTGAATTGGTTGTGAAAGAGTTTCCCGGTCAGCTGTTTGATGGGCAAGCATGGGATTGTTGATCGACGGAGCAGCTACACCACTGGCCCTCAAATCTGGCAGTCTATGGAGCAGAAACGACTTTAACACACTCGCGATCAGTAGATGGCCTTTCTCGTTCCAGTGGACCTCTCCCTCCGGAAGAAATAAAGTCGACAGGTCTTCCTGCTCTCTGAAGGCCTGAGTCAAATGAAGGGCAGAGACATTCGAAAGACTTCCATACTGAGTTGACAGCCAGGTTTCCAGACGGTTTCCCTTTGGAAACGGCTCAGCACACTGAAGTGAAACCTTCGGTTTCTTTGAACTCTGAAATTCCCAGGGGTTGGACGCCAGAAACAGAGGGACCCAGTGCTTCTGGCACAAAGCCACGATCTGGTCCATATGATTCGATAACAAACTCTCTGCATCTCCTTGCTTTCCTTCGAATCCGGTTCGGTGTTGAACGATTTGATCAACGCTGTTCTGGCAACATACGAAAGATACACATACCGATAATGAGGGTCACCCGGTTTGAAGGCACGGACAAAGGAAAGTGGACTCAGAAAATTTATGATCGCTAGTCTTCGAGGGTTCGCCCAACCGGAAAACTGGCTGAATAAAGATGCAAACGTTTCGTCCACGACGCGTGCACGATCTGTCAGTCGGGCGATATTGAACAGATGCGCGGAACTGTCGCTGAGTACATCCTCCTGATAAATCAGTTCATCCACGGGGTCTGTCTGGTCCACAAAAACGATGACAGCCTTATAAGGAGCAAGGAATAGCGCTTTCTAATCACGTTGCGACAATGACAGGAGAATAAAGCGATGGTTTTATTGTGGTACATGTTTCCTCAAGCCCGGTGTTCAGTTTATAAACGGCAGAAGACGCGATGGCGGCGGAATAAGGTAATAACGGGGGATAATGGTTTCAACCAGAATTGTCGTATCGTATAAAACAACCCCGGCAATGAGCAACCACCCGCCGTGGAACCGGTATCGGGGCGGAATGAAGGTCATGAGGCCGTATACAAACAGGCACAGCATGGGAACCAGAACAGGAAAAAAATACCGACCCAGAACGCTGCGTCCCTGGGCGAACATTAAAAGTCCGCCGTAACACAGAGTCAGGGCGCCGTGCCACCCGATGCCGTCGGAAAGTCGCGCCAGAATCGGCGTTTTGGAGAATATGACTCTGCAAACCCGGATGACGATCCCGGCTCCTGCCATCAGGATTATTAGGCCGCTGATCCAGTAGAGCGTCTCAGGAATAGGAGCGTTGCCCCAGCCGAAATTTCCTAACATACCCCGTACCGCATTCACGGGCGTTTTCACTATAGCGATCGGCAGAGGCGTGGGCCGCAGTCTACCAAACTGTCCGGGTGTTCCCATGCCAAGATCGACATTCATCTCGCCGTGGCTCCATGCTGGGTTTAGCGACCCACCGCCTGGAAGGCCACCTGCACCGGGAAGGATGGCGCCGGATTCATAGACGTTGCCGGCGTACCACCATCCACCGGCACATCCGGCGATTAACGCGCTGACGGCAAGGCGTCTTGCCATGGACCCTCGTTGTTTGGACCGGTAGATCATGAAGCCGCAGATACAGCAAAGCCCAGGCAGGAGCAGAAGTGTCATCCCTTTTATCAACAGTGCAAGACCAAGACAAAGACCGACGGCTATAGTATCCTGCCAGCGCCATGGATGGTGTAAGCCTCTGAAGACAATAAAAATTACGATCGTACAGGCTACGTTGATCAGCGCGTCATACGTGACAAAAGACGACATGTAGGTCATCATGGGAAAAAACGTAAAACACGCCGGTACAAGAACCGCGTAAACCGGTTCGTTGGGCCAGGTTCGCCGGGCGATGGCCCAGGAAAGCGTGGCTAGGGCAAAGGTCAGCATCACCACGCACAGGCGTGCCAGATACAGCCGGGTTTCCACGTCCGACCCGCGGGTCGGACGCAGAAAGAAACTGAGTATAGGGTGCGCCATAAAGGACAGTCCCGGGGAATTCAGCCATGCACGCCGATCGCCTACCTGTTCGCTTCTCGGGTCTTCGATCCAAGTCTGCCAGTCAGGTCGGGGCCGTCCCCCGCGAAGAATAAGCGCATAGTCAGCGCGGTCCATAGATTCAAGGACACGGCGGTCTATAGCCGTCTCTATCGGCGGACGGCGGCCATGCTCGGCAAAATACAGCGAAGTAGCAAAATGCACGGGCTCGTCCGGCGCCTGCCATGCGGGAAACAGACTGCTGTAGAGTACGCCTCGTACAAGCCCCAATCCCAACAGCAAAAAAACGAATCCACGCCATGACACTATCGGCGGCGATGGATCGGAGATCCGACGTAGTAGCCCGTACGTAACTCTGAGAAACTCGACTACCAGCAGTCCATAAATGATGAAAAGCGCACCATAGAAATAGCGAGAGTAAAACCACGGTTTATCAATCTCAAATCGCGCAAGTACATTACTGATACGGGTCCACATTGAACGCTCGGTATCGAGAGAAATCGCCAGGGTGCCGGCGCGAGAAACGCCTGAGGAATCTCTCGTGCCATCGCACCACGGTACCGATCCATAAACAATCCGTACCGTCGGAGCCGAGGCGACCGAAGGGGCTGTGGACCCCACGGACAGGTAATAGATGGGTATCTCATCATCACCGACTGGCCGGAACCGGAACCAGTGGGTCGTGCCAGAAACGATCGAGGTGGTAGGAACCCGGACGAGCGCTATGGTCGTTGTCGCATCAGGCCGTTTCTTTAGTTGAACGAAGAGGTCTACATCCGCGTCACTCACGGCTCTTCGGACATCAATTCCTATTCTATCCAAATTCGAGAACGGATACGTGAATTTCTGTCCGGTCTTTTGCCCCACAAACACAGGAACCCATTCCTCCCGCTGGCCGAATGAAGGGTTGGCGCCGATAGCAATCAGCGCTACGGTTACTGTGCAAAATACTCTCCTCTCGATACTCAGTACTTGCCAGCGCGATAAGAGAAGGTTCACCATAGAT
The DNA here is from genome assembly GCA_016867335.1 of Candidatus Zixiibacteriota bacterium. GTDB lineage: Bacteria > JAAXHH01 > JAAXHH01 > JAAXHH01 > JAAXHH01 > VGJU01. The sequence continues at coordinate 3,177 of VGJU01000329.1, forward strand.
ATGAAAATTAGCGGAGGGCTACCCTGTGTCGTATTAGAGGCTGAAAACAAGACCCTGCTCCTTACCGTACGTTTGTCCGCATGTTCCGCAGGCTGTACGGATAGAATTTTTTTCCATCTCCAGCTTTTCCCCGCACGCGCACACCCAACCTTGAACGACCCCGGGCACGCCATAGACAAGCCCGTAGTCGGGCACGTCTCGCGTGACCACAGACCCCGCGCCGATAAGTGCGTATCGACCGATCGTGTTCCCGCAGACGATGGTGGCATTTGCACCGATGGACGCACCTTTTTTGACCACGGTACGGCGGTATTCATGTTTCCGGCTGACATGGCTACGCGGATTGATCACATTGGTAAAGACCATCGACGGCCCGCAAAAAACATCGTCTTCCAGTTCCACGCCTTCATAGATCGAGACGTTGTTCTGGATATGAACGTTGTTGCCAAGCCGCACGCCACGCGCAACAAAGACATTTTGACCAAGCACGCACCGCTCGCCGATCACCGCACCCGCCATGACATGGCAGAAATGCCATATTTTTGTACCCTGTCCAATCGTGGCAGGCTCGTCTACATACGCCGATTCGTGTTTGA
>VGJU01000330.1 GCA_016867335.1 Candidatus Zixiibacteriota bacterium
CCCGCAGCCGGGCATATCAACGGCGTGTCCATCCCCATAGACGGTGGTTTGCTGCTTACCGGTTTTCCGTACTGACGGTCGGGGCGATCAACTCGCGGTAGTCATCGTGTTTGAAACAGGCGTTGTCAAGCACGCCGGACTCGCTGACGACGTCCGCGGTAACCCAGTGCGTGGCGTACCCACGCCGCCACCGGTCCGAGGTGTTGCGGTGCGAGGTGTGCAACGTCTCGGAGTGATGAAACACCACACCGCCTTTGCGCACCGGGGCAAGGGCCTCGCGGCTCATGTCGATATCGGCGGGATCGGGCGCAAGATTGTACGATTCCCCCGGCATTTCCCGGTGCGGCAAGATGCCGTTTCGGTGCGATCCGCTGATATAACGCAGACAACCGTTTTCTTCGTCCACATCGTCCAGCGCGATCCACGCGGTAATGACATGGTCACTTGGCGTACACTGGAAATAAAAGTTGTCTTGATGATACGGTTTGGCCGAGCCGAACCGAGGCGGCTTCAGAAAAATCTGATCCGTGCAAAGCAACGGCTCATCACCCGTCAGCCTCTTGAGTATGTCCCGTAGACGGGGGTCCAGCACGAATTTCCGAAACGCTGGATGACGGCTAAAGGGATAGTCGATTTTGCGTGGCCACACCTGTCCGTCTTCGGATCGGTCGAGATAATACCCGTCGTCCCGGGTGTTGGCGACGGTATGGCTTACCTCCAGCGCAATCGCCGCGATCTCGTCCGCCTCGTCTGCGGTAAATACGCCCTCTACCACCACCCACCCGTTTTCCCGGAAATGCGCAAGCTGTTCTGCGGAAATCATGGCAACCCCTTTAAAACTGGATGCCCACCTTTGCGGGGATGACAGACTAATCAGCATTTGTGTGACAGTACGCTACAGCGCGCTCCGAACGCTCTTGAACGCCGTGATAAACGCCTCGTTTTCCCTCGGAAGCCCGACCGAAATACGGATATACCCCGGCATGTCGAACGCCTGGTTGATACGCACCTTGCGCTCGGCCAGTCGGTCGATGATCGTCTGGGCGTTTGCGCCTACTTTGACAGGCACGAAAAGCGTCTGGGTCTTGATGACCTCGTAGCCCATCGCCTGAAGTTCGGCGTACAAAAACTCTTTGCCCTGCTGTGCCAACCTGACCGTGCGCTTTACATGGTCCTGATCCGCCAGCGCACCGAGCGCCGCCGCAATCGAAAGCGTGTTTTTGTTTATATCCGGCATACCATACGCCATCATGCGTTTGAGCAACGCGGGCTGCGCGACGCCAAACCCCACTCGCAGTCCGGCAATGCCATACGCCTTCGAAAACGTTCGCGAAACCACGACGTTGCCAAGTTTTTTCGTGATCGGAATCATCGAAGGGTAGGCCGGATCGTCGGCAAAATGAATATAGGCTTCGTCCACGCATACAACCACCTCCGGCGGTACGGCACGGAGAAATTTTTCCAGCGCCGCCGGCGCGAGAAGCTGGCCCGTCGGGTTGTTGGGGTTGCAGACGCTGACAAGACGGGTGTCTTTGTCAATGGCTTTGAGCATCGCATCAAGGTCCAAACCCCAGCTTGGAGTCAGCGGCACACGCTTGACCTGCCGGTTGAGCGTTTCGGTCAACGACGGCAACCCCGGATACGACGGAAAACCGGTCACCGTATTGCCTTGCCGGTCGAAATACGTGGACAGCGCCAACGTATTGAGGATCTCGGTCGAACCGGTTCCGACAAAAATCATATCGGGTGTCACTCCGTGAAACTTGGCCAGCGCCTCCTCCAACTCGGTATGAAACGGATACCGGTTGATCTTGAACAGGTATTTGGCGACCGACTCCACGGCGCTTCGCGAGGCGCCAAGCGGATTCTCGTTGATCGAAAGCTTTACCAGCATGGGGTCGTCCAACCCGACACCGTTGACGTATTCGACCCGTGGCGTGTTGACGATCTGCGCGGCAGCCTCATAGATCGACGACCCTGCCAACGAAAGTCCTGCACTCCCCAACAGCGTATTGCGCAGAAACCGTCTTCTGTTCATGCTTTCTCCGCTTGCCATGCCGGATACCTCCATGTTATACTGTGATTTCGGATTTTGGATTGAAAGCAAAATCGCCCGTTGTCAATTTGAAAGGATGCTGTATGGACTTGTACGACTATCAGCCGTTTGATCGTGATATCTGGGAAAAGGAACTCGAAGGATTCGTACCTGCCGTAATATACGACATGCACACGCATATCTGGAGCGAACGGCATCGGGGCACGCTGACCGACCCGCCCGCCGGGTTACGTCTTGAGATCGACTATCATGCCCAGATCGACTGGGCGGCGGATATGTTTCCCGGGCGGGAGATGCACTTTTTAGCGCTTGGAACGCCGATCACCGGTGGCATCGACATCGAAGGCCACAACGCATGGATGGCGGAGCAAATGGGGAAAGACCCCCAATCTGCCGTGCATCTGCTTGTCACGCCCGATATGACCCCCGAATATATCGCCGATCAGGTCAAAAAACACCGATTTTTAGGTCTCAAACCCTATCGGTTGTTTGCACCGGATCCGGTAAACTGCCGCATCGCCGATTTTCTACCCGAATCGTTTATCGAGCTGGCGCACGACATGGGGCTTTCGATCACCATGCATCTGTCAAAACCCACAGGGTGCGCCGATCCGGAAAACCTACGGGATTTGGCGTATTACACCCGACGCTATCCCCGCGCACAGTGGATTCTGGCGCATTGCGCCCGTGCTTTTAACGCCTTCATGCTCGAAGACGCCGTGCATGTTCTCAAAGACCTACCCAGCCTCTGGTACGATACGTCGGCGGTCAACGATCTGTACAGCCACTATCTTTTGATGAAACACGAAGACCGGTCGCGTGTGATGTTCGGGTCGGACAATGTCGTTGCCGGATGCGCACGCGGCAAATACATCACCTATGGCCGCGCATGGACGCTGTATCAGGGGCTTCGCGTCGAACGACCCCACTGCGACCCGCGCGCCACGCTGGTCATTTACGAGCAACTGCGTCAGGAACGCCAAGTCGCCGACATGCTCGGACTTACCCCCGGAGAAGTCGAAGACCATTTTTCGGGCAATGCCCGGCGGTTTTTGTCGCTCGTACGGGGACAACAGACGTTCTAACCCCGCGACGACTCCTTCATCTGTTCCTTTGCCTTTTTCACCTCTTCTGCCAAATGGTCCTGATATGCAAGAGGTTGTTCAAGGTGTTTCATCCGCTCCGGTCCGGCGGTGCGGATCATCTCGTCGCCATAAACCGATTCGATCCAAAACCGGGCAAAGGCGGAGATTTCGTTGAGCAAATAAGGAATGTCTTCGTCACTGTAGCGCGACGTGCAGTTGATGGTAAACATACGCCGACGTTGGCCACCACCCCATGCGCTGTGCTTGGTATTCTGGTTAAACAGCACCACGTCGCCCGGCTGTGTTTCCAGCGCGACCGCAGGTATCTCCGCACCCGTAACCCCCCAAGTCTGGACAGGAGTGCGGACCCCCTCTTGAAGCGCTTCGGCGTAGTAGTCTCCGTACCGATGGCTACCGGGGATCACTCGTAGCGCCCCGGTGTCGCGGGTCAGTGGGTCTAAATAAAACGCGATCTTGTAAAACACACGCGGGGGTTTGCCACGCAGCTTGCCTGACCAGTCGGTGTCCGAATGCCATCCGGTATCGCCTACGTAGAAATTGCCGTCGCTACCGATATATACATAGTCGTCGCCCAGCAGACTTTTGAGAATG
>VGJU01000331.1 GCA_016867335.1 Candidatus Zixiibacteriota bacterium
GCGCGCTCAAGGGAGCGACCAATTTGAGCATGTCGCCCTCTCGGAAATGCAGATGCATATCGAGCGGAGTGTGGAGCGAGAAGGTCATGGGGTTAACTTTCACCGCTGAGGGATAAGTGCTTGTTTGAGCAGTTCCGCATGAAGAAAAGTCGCCGCCATGCGATGCCCAAGTGGATTCATGTGATAGGGGTCTACGCTGATATCTCGCGTATCCCACCCTTTTTAAAGATCGGCAAGGTATCTACGGCTATCATCCCCGACTCTATTGCCGCTTTGGCAATCAACCCGTGAAGATTTTCCCACGGATAGGTCTGGTTTGATCTGGGGGCCGGTCTCAATCCGAAAAACATCGGAAATATAACCATTACACCGGGGATGTTGCGGGCTTTGAGCGTCTGCCCCATATCTTCGATGGCTTTTCGACAGACATCCCAATGGATATGCGCCTCTCGATCGTAAAGCGAATTCGGATAATCCACTGTATCAAAGGGTTGTCGGGTAAGATCATAACGCCACCAGACATAGCGATACAGAGAAGAATGGTTGGAGAGCCATATTTTGACATCAACAGACACCGAAGCCAAAGTCGATACCGGGGTCGTTCGGTTTTTATTTTCCAGCAAGGGTTTGGCCCATTCTCTGGGGTTGCGGTGCAGGACTTCCGGGTCACCCTGATATTTCTCTTTGGAAGAAAAGAGATCTTCGGGGGGGATATAGTGTGTTTCGGCTGTATTTAGCGTAAACCCGACCATAACCATGTCCGGTTGAAAGGCAAGACCCTCGGTTTCCAGATATTTTTCCTGATAAGACATGTTCCAGCTTGGCACGCCCGCATTCATGACTTCAAATCTTATGCCCTCCCCTTCCGTATTCAACCTCTCTTCCAACTGTTTGACATAGGTTTGCCCACTGGCTACCGAGACGCCAAAAGTAGCCGAGTTGCCAAGCACGAGGATTCTGAAAACGCCGAAGGGTTTTTCTTTAGCATAGTCTCGGTCTCGAAAGCCGTTCGTATTAAAAGACAGATCAATATCTTCCGGTTTGATGATATTGACGGTCTGTTCGGGTTGCGCGCGGTCGAGTATGCGCAACAATGCTTCGCCGCCCATAAGCGCAAGCGCAAGCGACAACCCCAGAAACATCAAGCCATCTCTTATGCTGCGGAGCGTAGAGATTTTATGTTCGGGGTTAGAAGACATTGTAAATAAAGGGTGTCATGCCGACGTTTTCCGATACGAAATAATAAAAAAGCGTCACCATGAAGATAGCGGTCAGCGCGATTTTTTGCCAGTAGGCCAGCTTTTCCGGATGCCATTCGAACCGAGTAGCCAATGTCACGGCGACTCCTGCGCTTCCACGCCATACAAGCGTATCGGGCGCAACCGCCGAGGTTGCCAGACCGTAGTATCCGGTCAGTCCTTTGAACCATTCCGTGGCTTCGGCAAGGGTAGAACTGCGAAAAAACACCCAGCCGAGACACACGAAAAGAAAAGTAGAACCTGTAGCCAGTACTTTTCCTGCGATGGTCTGAAACATAAATACATGATAACTTCGAGGAAAATGTTTTCGGGCAATCTCTCCATACAGCTTGCAACCACTCAGTCCGACACCATGATAAAACCCCCAGACCAGAAACGGTCCTTCCCATCCATGCCAGAGTCCACAGACGGCAAAAGTGGCGATATAACATAGGGTGGCGATGATCAATGGAGAACGGTTTAGCGGGGCAAAAGAAAAGAGAAAGCGTCCAAGGGGAGAAAACAGGTAGTCCCGAAGCCAATGAGATAAGGTTATGTGCCATGCGTTCCAGAACTCGATGAGATTTCGCTTTCTGTAGGGGCGGTCGAAATTGGGCGGAAGCGGAATACCCATGAGCCTTCCGACACCGAGCGCCATATCCGTATAACCCGCGAAATCGAAATATATCTGAAGGCTGTAGCCCAGCAGTGCCGTCCATGCGGTTGCGGCTCCCCAATCGCTTGCCGCGATAAACGGATCGATGTGTGCACCTGTCGTATCGGCTATAGCTTTTTTCAGGAGTCCGATGCTAAACAGATAAAACCCGGTCCCATCGGGACGGACACCGGAGCCAAGACGTTGCTTAAGCCCTTCTGAAAACCATTTCCACGGAGTGATAGGCCCGGAAGGCAGGTGAACAAAGAACCCCAGGTAAAGGAAATAGGTTAAAAAATCGGACGCCGGAGGAAGACGTCGATAATATATATCCACGTAATAGCCTATAGCCCGCAACACATAGAACCCCACCCCCACGGCAATCACGGTTTCGATAAATACGTCCGATCCGATCGGAAAACGCGATCTTACCAACCCCCACCATGCCAGTACAAACACGATACCGATGGCAGCCAGCAGTCGACGATGGGATGTTTGGGAACAGCGGGCCATCCATGAGCCGACGAGATAGGTAAAGCCTGCAAAAAACAGAAACGGCAACCCGTAACGCCATACGGACCATGACGGTTCTCCGGACCATCCATAAAAGAACAGGCTGGCCAGCGTGAGCCATGGGATCAACAGAAAGCGCGGAATCAACCATGAGACGGTAAAAACTACCGGCAGGAAGGCAAAGATAAATTCAGGCCGACTAAAAATCATGGGGAAGGTCGCTATGGCAGCAAAATCGTTTTTATTGCTTCGGAAAGACAGATTCTCGCTTTGTCCCGCTCACGCATGATCGTATATCGAAAACCGAGTCGTCGTCTATCCTCTTCGTGATAAAACAGATAAATCTCAATACGCAACGTATCGCCAAGGTCGGCATTTCCGAAATAGGCAAGCTGGCGAAATCGAAGCGTGCGGGTCGGTACACAGGCGACGGGCCATCGACGGGCTATCGGATCGAGGAGGAGGGCACGCTCGGCCATATCCAGAAAAATGATATAGTTTGCAAAGTATACCAGGCCCGCGCCGTTGCTGTCCCGGTCGGGGTGAACGGTGTAGAGCGAGGTAAACGGAGCATCCGGGTTGATACAGTTCCACCGTGTGTCAAAGACCCGGAAAGTCCCCGTTTTTTCTGCCGAACGGGTAATATGGTAGGCATTGTCTTCATTGGACAACACGGGGATGCCGTCAAATGAAACATGGGCAGGTGGGGCCAGTTTAAGAGCAGCATTTCCAGCGTGGGGAGTGACAAAGACGTTGGCAAACCGGATGGCCGGAAAAACGTCGCCAGCATAGGCTTCCAACAGGCTTTCCTCTTCTTCTATCTTTGCCGTTTCCATAAATGATTTGTGATGAAAAATCAGACGCCCGTCAAACGCGATATTGCGGAATGCGCGAAGTTGAAGCAAAACCCGCAGCGTATCGTCAAGCCGAAATTCGGTAAGAGACGCCGACTCAGGAATGCGCTCTTCGATATAATAAAACGTAGCGTATACCTCTCCTTGATCGACGGTACGAAGGTGGGAAAGCGGAGTACGAATGGAGGCAGCGATGGATTGCCACTGAAAATGCCCCAGGTGCATCAACATGAGGTGTTCGGCAAGTTGATTGTAATTGGTATGAGGCAAGCCGATCGTCAGGTCGTAGGAAAACATGGCAAGAGCCCGCCTTATGCCGTTTTGTTTTTCAGGGTTCGAACCAGATCCATAATCTTCGTCAGGGAATCGAACTCACGAATTTCATGCTGGGATGTATCGATCTG
>VGJU01000332.1 GCA_016867335.1 Candidatus Zixiibacteriota bacterium
GGAGAGCGATCCTTTGTAGGGTACGCGGCCTTCGATGCCTTCGGGAACCAGTTTGGACGTTTCCGTTTCGCCGCCGTCTTGGAAATAGCGGTCGCGGCTGCCGCGTTTCATGGAGTCCAGCGACCCCATGCCACGATATACTTTGAATGTGCGGCCCTGATAGATGACGGTTTCGCCGGGGCTTTCGTCGGTTCCGGCAAAGAGAAAGCCGAGCATGACGGCGCTGGCGCCCGCGGCAAGAGCTTTGGTGATGTCGCCCGAATGCCGAATACCGCCATCTGAGATCACCGGGATGCCAGCTTTTTCAGCTACGTCTACGCACTCCATGACCGCTGTGAGTTGCGGAACGCCGACGCCGGCCACGACGCGCGTGGTACAGATGGCCGACGGGCCGATGCCTACTTTTACGGCGTCCGCGCCGGCATCGATCAGGTATTGAGCGGCCTCGCGTGTACCTATATTTCCGGCGATCACATCCGTATCAGGAAACCGGTGTTTGAGCAGACTCACCATGTCACCGACACGGCTGGAATGTCCGTGTGCGGTATCCACCACCAGCACGTCCACCCCGCGCTCGATAAGCAGGGCGGCGCGCTCCGCCGTGTCTTCACCGACCCCCACCGCCGCACCGACACGCAACCGTCCGCGTCCGTCTTTGCAGGCCATCGGATACCGACGCCGTTTTTCGATGTCCTTGACTGTAATCAGCCCTTTGAGATGACCTGCATCGTCCACGATGGGTAGTTTTTCGATCCGGTGGCGCTGGAGGGTTTCGAGTGCGTCGTCGAGCGACACACCCACACGCGCGGTGACGAGTCCTTCGCTGGTCATCGCGTCCCGGATAGGCTGGTCCACGTTTCTCTCGAAACGAAGATCGCGGTTGGTCAGTATCCCTACCAGCCGCCCCTCGTCGGTAATGGGCACGCCGGAGATGCGGTATTTGGACATGATGTCGAGCGCGTCGCTTATGCTGTGGAGGGGAGACAGCGTAACCGGGTCGGTGATCATGCCGCTTTCGGAGCGTTTTACTTTTTCGACTTCTTCGGCTTGTTCCTGCGGGGACATGTTTTTGTGAAGAACACCGATGCCCCCTTCCTGCGCCATGGCGATCGCCATTCTCGATTCGGTGACGGTATCCATCGCCGCGCTGAGAAGTGGTATGTTGAGCCGGATGTTGCGGGTCAGACGGGTGGAGAGGTCCGTTTCTCTCGGTATCACATCCGACCGTGCGGGCAACAGCAGGAGGTCGTCAAAGGTATAGCCTTCGCCGACGATCCGATTCATGATTCCCCCTGTTTTGGGTGCTATCGTTCGAAAATGCTTCCCATCATGTCGCGGTAAGACTGAGTTCCATCCACCGCTTTCTTTCCCAGACGCGAATGCTGGTACAGCCCTTCGAGCAAAAATTCCATGGCGATAGGCAGTTCTTCTTCCGATTCGATTTTCAGATGTCGGGCGGCCAGACGACGCAGACCCGGCGTTTTTTGGAGCGCCGCGGCAAACGCCGCATCGTCCATCGTATCCGATAGATCGACCGTATGTCCCTCTTCGAACCAATTCAGGATTTCCTGATAATACGACTGCTCCGGCGGACGGGGTTGCGCGGGTTTGCCCTCTTTGGCGTCAAAGGCGTCCGGGAAATACTGTTTGAACACCTCTTTGACCGCGCGTCCGATCAGCACCTCGGCGACCTTGCCGACTCCTTCCTGCTCGCCTTCGTACACCAGTTCCATTTTGCCCGTCATGGCTGGAATCACGGCTATCAGATCGCAGATACGTGGAAAAGCGGCGGGTTGGCCAAAGACGACGGCGCGTTTTTCGACGTTGCTGACCAGATTTTCCATCGCGGAGATGGTAAGCCGACTGCTGACTCCCGACTTTTGGTCGATAAATTCGCTACGCCGGGCTTGAAACGCAACTTCTTCGACGATCTCGCGGAAATAGCGTGGAATCCGTACCTGTGCCGGTGAAACACGGTCGAGCCATGCCTCCTGCTCTGTTATGGCGATGGCGTGCGCTCGGTCGCGGGGGTAGTGCGTCAGAATCTGCGAGTCGATACGGTCCTTGAGTGGGGTGATGATGTTGCCGCGATTGGTATAGTCCTCCGGATTGGCGGAAAACACGATCAGGATATCGAGCGGAATACGCACCGGAAACCCGCGAATCTGAAGGTCCTTCTCCTCCATAATGTTGAGCAGTCCCACTTGAATACGCGGCTGAAGGTCCGGCAGTTCGTTGATGGCGAATATCCCTCGGTTCATGCGGGGCACGATACCAAAGTGGATGACGCCTTCGTGGGCGTAGTGCAGACGCTGGGAGGCGGCTTTGATCGGGTCGATGTCGCCGATGAGGTCGGCGATGGTCACATCGGGTGTCGCAAGTTTTTCTCCATAGCGTTGTTCGCGGTCGATCCACTCGATCGGGGTATTTTCGCCGTGTTGTTCGACCATATCCCGCGCATGTTTGCTGATGGGACGAAACGGCGAGCTGTTGATTTCGCATCCTGCGATGATCGGTATTTTTTTATCTAGCAAAAGCGGTAGACAACGCAGTATCCGGGTTTTGGCCTGTCCGCGAAGACCGAGCAGAATAAGGTCGTGACGCGAAAGCAAGGCGTTGACCAATTCGGGGATGACGGTCCGGTCGTATCCGATGATACCGGGAAACAGCGGTTCCCGGTTTTTGAGTCTGTGGAGCAGATTTTCGCGGAGTTCGTCTTTTACGGACCGCTCTCGATATCCCAAGGTCCGCAGTTCGCCGGTCGTTTTTGCAGTAAAAAGGTCGGTCGTTGGCATGAAACGGCTTTCGATAAACAAAAAAGTCCGTAAGGCGTGCATCTCCAAACATCGCTTCCGAAACCTCATAGATAAAGATGCAGTCTAAACCTGAAAAAGCGTGTTGTCAAAGGTTTTTTAGGGGCTTTCGGCCTGTGCCCGTATTGTTTTCCCCGATACGGAAAGAGGGCAAACGGGCCAAGTTCGGTTGACAATCCGCGCACCACAAGGTATGTTATATCCGTTGTTATACAAAACGCGATGCGGTGTCTTGCCCACCGACCATTTTTTACATCCACATCTCAAATCTAAAATCTAAAATTTCTTTGGAGAATTTGTATGTCTTCCCGTGCCGCACAGCGTCAGGCCGCCTTTCGGCTCTGGGTCATAGTGGGGTTGCTGGGTCTTGCCATGATCGCCGAATTTCAGTTTCACGCGGCCGAATGGCTGGTCGGGCTGTATTTAGAGTGGGGCAATGCGGATCGCGCGCGTTTGGAGCGTTTTGTCCAGCAGGAAATCCAAGTGGCTCAGGCGCGGGAAAAGGTAAAACAGCTTGTGGAAACACGGACCGAGCGGCCGGCGGACGCGCCGCGTAGAAGACCGTCTCCCGTTGATACCCGGTCCGGCGTGATCTGGCTGGAGAATGGCAAAAAATTGGTGATGGGGCGTGATCGGTTTATGAAGATATACGATCAGCTGGAAAGTCTGCGTGCTTCGCTTGCCGTCATAGGTGAGACGCGGGAGACGCCTGAACTGGAAAGCTGGTCGCGTACGATTCTTATTCGGCCCGAAGGGGGGCGAGGGGGCGAAGTGTATCTTGCCG
>VGJU01000333.1 GCA_016867335.1 Candidatus Zixiibacteriota bacterium
CCATACCGCCTTCACCGGTGGCCATCATTTTGGTGGCGTAAAAGGAACACACCCCGAGTCTTCCCTGTCCGCCAACCGGAAACCCCCGATACCAAGCACCTACGGCATGGGCGCAGTCCTCGATCAAAGGTACGCCGAGCGCCGTGATAGCCTCCATCTCCGCCGGAAGACCGAACATGTGCGGCAGAATGACGGCTTTGAGACGCGCCGACGCCACTCGTTTCAACGCATCCGGGTCGAGATTCATCGTTGCAGGGTCTATGTCCACGATCACCGGTTCGGCCTGTACATAGCGCACGGCGTGCAGCAGTGCGACACAGACGTAGCTCGGCAGCGCAACCCGGTCTCCCGGTCCTGTCCTGAGTGCTATGAGCGCCATATGGAGCGCGGCAGTCCCCGAACTGGAGGCTACCCCCCACCTCGCGCCCGTCCATCGCGCCGTCTCCGCTTCGAACCGAGGTGTCTATGGGCCGTCTACCAGACAGCCAGACCGGATGACGGCGGCGGCGGCTTCCGCCTCCTCCTCCCCGACCGTCGGTTTCGAATGGGGAATGGTAAACGGCAACACGGCTCCTCAGATGTTGATAAAAAGACGGAGCGGCACAAAGGCTTCCGCATACCGCACCCGCCCCTGCACCCCCCTGAAATTGCCACACGATCGCGCGCTTTCCACGATGGTCAAATCCTCCACTTCTTTGTTATACAGCTTGGAAATCTGCGACCGATGCGCTTGAAGAAGTTTGATCTTTCTTTCCATCGTCTGTTCGACATCTACATAGACCGAAGGCAGAAAATGCTGTGTAGTCGGCCCTTCGTAAAACAGCACATTCGGTATATAGCGTGTGGCGGATACGGTGCAACTGGTCAGTGTCCGATGGTCTTGATGCGTATCTTCGGGATAATGGACAAAAATGAATTGGGGCGACACCGAGCGGATGACCTCTTCGAGTCGGGTAATAAGCTCCTGATTGAGCGGGATTTGCGTATCCACGTATCCACCCCAGAAAAGCTCGGCTGAACCGAGCTTTTCCGCCGCGTGTATCTGTTCCTGATGCCGAATATCCTCGTTGCCGCCCGCCTGACCGCCCGTAGCTACGAAAAGATACACCCGGTGGCCCTGATCCTCGTATTTGAGCAACGCGCCACCGCAGCCGTTTTCGATATCGTCGGGGTGCGACCCGATCGCCAGTATGTTCATACGGGATTCTCCGGTTGATGCGCTCCGCGGAGGATGAAGAGACTCCGTTCTCCGCAGTTCATAAGCAGGTCGAGTATGGAAAGATGCGAGACGAACGCGCCGAAAAGTTGTGGGTACACCGGGTGTGTGTATTCCTGAAATTCAACCCGTATGTTCCGGGTTTCGAACGGTGTGATATCCAGATACCCATGCCCCCCTGCACCGGCGAGATACATGTCCGCCCCTGTTGCCTCGCACAGCACGGCCAACCGCTCGGACGACGTCCGGTTTACGTTGAACTCGGAGGCCCGGCGAAGCGGTGTGGCGATACCCAGCCAGCCAAGCGTTTGCTTAAGCAGATCGACATTGAAATCCGCCAGTCGTTCCCACTCTTGCCGGTAGATGGGTTCGAGTTGCGGTGCATAATTATCGAAATACCCGGCTTTCCGATAGTTTGACACAATAGCGTTCCAGTGTTTGCGTCGCCAATCGGACGACGGATCGATCTGCGTCTCGGCGATGATCTGCGGATACCGATGACGCACCGGAACCGTAAGCCACTGCGCCCCGGACGGACCTTTGATACGGTTGCGGTTCTGCCAGTCGTTTTTCTCGAACTGTACATCGTCTAGCAAAATAAACAGGTCGGACCGGTCTACTTTTTCAAAGAACCCCAGCCATGGGAGAAAATTGGGCTGGTGAATCGAAACGATCACGCCCCGGACTCCTGTTTCGAAACGGACGGCGCGCCCGGTCCGGGGCGTATCGTTACAAAGACCGGATTGCTGGCCAGCACGGGCCAGCCGTCCTGAAGCACGATACACCGGTAATAGGTCGTTCCGGAGCCGCCCACGACCGGGTCTTCGAAAGTTATGGCTGTATCCCCCCCGGACGATAGGGTACGAATGACTTTTCCCTCCCGGATTACCATGATTTTCAGATTCCCCAGCGCCGTATTTCCGCCCGTGAGTTCGAGATGCACTACCGGATTCGCGGTCATGGTGATATGCTGACCCAGCGTCGCCCTATGGGTTCCACCCGTTTCGGATACGGCAAACGTTTTTAGTCGAAGCCGATGTCCCGGTGCACGACGGGCATACATCGCTCCCCTGCCGAGGGCTTCGAGTACGGAGCCTCGGCTTGGCTTGTCCAGCAGAAATACGGTCTGGCAGGTGGTCGCATCCTGTGTCGTTTTGCCGCGTTCGAGGTCCAGTTATCCTATGGCCCACACCGGGCGTTTTCGCAACCCCGCGCAATACTCGGTCAGCGTTTGATCCCACACACCACCCGGCTTGCCTACCACGTACATACCTTCCTCGAATATGGCAAACCCGGTATAGTCGTGCGTATTGAGTAACGAACGGGTATAAGGTTGCGTGTCAAACACGATGCTGTCCGCCAAAAGCGACGCGGGCCACGACACGGGCTGCGAGACGCGTTGCGAGACTTCGGGGTGCGCCCAGAAGGTCAGTCCTCCCCGTTGGTTTGCATAATCGATTACAGCCTGATAGGGGCCATCTCCCGGATCTCCTTGATAAGGGTCGTAGTGCGAACAATGAGACACGTTGTTGACCAACAGAACGCCCCCTACAAGAGCCGCGCCTACCCCGCCCCGCATACGACGCGGATCGTCCGTCGTATGCAGACGCCGCGCCCGGACGGCCATGACAAGCCCCACACCGAGCAGGGGGGCAGGCCAAAACTCGAAAAGACAGGTCCACCGATAGCCGTGCGAAAATCCGTTTGTCACCGAGGGAATCCCCTCGTAGTCCTCCGGAGAGGAAAGACCGATCACCAAAAGATGTTTGTGAAAATTCCGCACGACTCCGACGCCCGTTAGTGGGCTTTTTTCCCAGTAATAGGCGGGTATCGTCTCTGCGCCGTCTATCACCGCCAGGCTGTCGAACTGTTGGTCGGCAGTTCGGATTTCCTCCAAAAAGGTTTCAAAACCGTAGGCTTGTATCGACGACCGAGAAACCTGGATTTTGAACAGGTTCCGTAGCAATGGCAGACCGTATTCGACCGTATTTCGGTCGTGTGGCGTTATGATCGCCGTTTTGAGTCCTGCCCGGTCGGCCAGATCAACGGCCTGCGCGATGGAGAGTCGGTCTTCGCCGTATTCGAGCGCGTCGATATGCACCGCGCCCGGCGTTTCTGTCGGTCTTGCCGGAACGACGTCCGCCCCGAACGCTGCCACAAAGACCAGCGTGATCACCCATGTCCGGTCTATGCGGCGCATCGCCCTGTCATTTCGCAAAGAAGCGTATGGTACAATCCGCACGTCTTTTCGATCATATCGCCGGCGGCATAAAACTCCATAGCTCTCCGGTATCCGGCTTCCCCCATGCGACGCGCCGTCTCTCCATCTTTCAACAATCGGACGATGGCATCCGCCATCCGCTCTTGGTCTTCGGA
>VGJU01000334.1 GCA_016867335.1 Candidatus Zixiibacteriota bacterium
AAAAAGAACAAAAACCATCGAGAAACCGAAACCCGACATCGACCGGATGGTTTTGACGCCCGGCGTGCCTGCAAGACCCGTGACAAGAGGATAGGTAACCTGATTGTCCACATCCTGCGGTGAACGCCCAGCCCAGTCGGCGAAAACGATGACTTGTTTTTCGCCGATATCGGGAATGGCTCCCATGCCGATGTGTGTCGCCGTGTAATAGCCGCCAGCGATGATCGCGCCTATGCCGAGCACGACCAGAAAACCGTTTCGGAGACACCAGCGGATAAGGGCATCAGTCATGGCTGTCCTCCATGTCGACTGTGGTCTTCGGGCAATGCAGGCTCTTGAGGATCGCTACCGGATGGGGAGACCTCGTCATGTCGGTGACCGGATGCTCCCTGCTGTCCTTCCGGGTAAAACAGACTGGGCAAGCCGCGAATCTGTGACTGGCTGTCGAGTAGAAAATTGCCACGCACCACGACTCGGTCTCCCTCGCGGAGTCCGCTGAGCACCGGGTATCCGTCGTCCGCGCGTGGGCCGGTCACGACCTCGACCGGCAAGTATCGCCCTTTACCCTTCTCGACATACACGATCTTGCGAAGTCCCGTGTCGGGTACCGCCGTAAGCGGGATCGTCAACGGAAGCGACGCTTCGGATTTTGCCTGTTTGGCAGTGCCGGAGAGTCGTACAAGAGGCATCGAGCAGATAGGACACAAACCCGGATGCGGCAACGTCACCAAGGGGTGCATGGGACAACTCCACAGCCCTTCGACGTCGGTAGACGCGGGCTGCCGTCCGCTCGCATTCCGGCTCGGATGACCGCCCTGACGTACATACCCGGTTTTAGCCGACGTCCGGCATTGTCGATGTAGCAAAGCGCCTTGACGGTCCGTGTTTCCTCGTCGAGTGTGGGACTGATAAACCAGATACGGCCCGTAAAAACCTTGTCTGGGATGGCTTCCGATCTGATTTCGACGGTCTGGCCGTACTGGACCCATGCCAGTTCATATTCGTAAATGTTGAGATACACCCATACCGATTCGAGGTTTACGAGTCGGTACAGCACGTCCCCCGGTTTTACCATCGTGTTCTGGACCACTCTTTTTTCGATAACCACCCCTTGTATCGGCGAGAAAAGTGTGATGCGGTCGCTTACTTTGCCGTCGCGCACCAAGACATCTACCTGTGCTTGGGTAAGTATTCGGAGCATCAGTTTCCGCCGGGCCGATTCGATAAGATCGGGGTCGGAAGGGCCTTTTAGCGCGGTAAGAAGTTCCTGTTGGGCTACCAGCAGGTCGGGGCTGTAAATTTCTACGAGATGATCGCCGGCGTTTACTTCTATACCTGTATAGTCCACAAAAAGACGTTCTACATACCCTTCTACCCGCACGGCAATATCGGCGACGGAGGTCTCGTTATATTCCACTTTGCCGGTCACACGGATTTCGTGGCTTAACTTGCCACGCCGGACGGGTACGGTTTCGACCCCTGCCATGGCCAACGCTTGTTCGGACATTTTGAGTACCGGCGGTTCTCCGGTCACCGACGATTCGGTCGAACCGGTTTTGGCGGATGGAGTCGTTTCTACCTTGACAAGCGGCATCGAACAGATCGGACAACTCCCCGGACCGGGCATCCGCACTTGGGGATGCATGGAGCAGGTCCACACTTCTTGGATCGGAGCGGAGACCGGAGATTCTTGAGGACCGGTGTTTCCGAAAAGCAGATAGCCTGCGCTTGCCAGCACGAGCAGGACGCCCCCCACTGCGGCAATGCGGCAGGTGAGAAGACTGCGGAGCGTCACGGTTTTATCTCCTTTCCGGGGAGCGCGTCGTCCGGAAGCATCGGAGTCTGTGCCGGGAGCGTGCCGAGTACGAGTAGCGACAGTTCGGTCAACGCAAGTTCCCGTTGTACGCGGGCTTCGGTCTCCGCGAGCCGGAAGTCGAGAAGCGTTCGTCCGGCGTCGAGGAGGTTTAGAAAATCCACACTGCCGGAAACATAGCCGGACCGGGCCGTCTCAAGCGACTGTCCGGCCATCGGCAAAAGCCGCGTGGTAAGAAGTTCGAGTTTTCGGCTTGCCTCGCGGAACAGAAACGACCGTTCTGCTACTTCGACTGCCAGCCCGATCTGTTCGTCGGTCAGTCGCGCCTCGCCTGCGCGTCGCATGGCCTGAGCTTCGGCGATTCGGGCGGCGATCGCTTCGCGCCGGAAGGGAAGGGTAAGGCTAAACTGCGGTTTTGCCCGCGCCCCGCCTACGGTCTCGACCTCGAGACCGACCCCGGCATCGGGCAGACGTGTCCGGTAGGCCAGCCGTAGTGCGGCATCGGCACGACGGATTTCCGCTTCCATGACTTTAAGACGTGGGTTGCGGGCAAGAGCCGTCCTGAGTATTTCATCGGAAGAAAGATCAAGCGAAGTAGATTCGAAATGCTCCGGCGTCGGTGGGTCGGGGCGATCCGGAAAAAGTCCCAGTGCCGCTTTGAACTGCGCCAACAGAGGGTGACGCGCATCTTCGAGACCGACGACCTCGGAGGCCAGTAGTTCCTGTTCGATTCTCGCCCGAAGTACATCCTGGAGCGTAGCTTTTCCGGCTTCGTTCTGTGCCCGTGCCAGCATCTCCACATCGGTAAGAAGACGCAACATCCGACGATTTACCTCGAAGCGGGTATCGAGAAAATAAAGCTGATAGTACGCTTTTTTAATGTCGGCGGCGGTTTGGAGCACCTGTGTTTCAAAGACAAAGTATTTTGCGTCGCTTTCCGCTGTAGCAATCCGGGCGGCAGCATCCCGTTTTCCCGCGCCGGGAAAATCCGTCATAAGCCCCGGCATGAGCGACATCACGGCGCCGGCGATCTCGCTTTCAAAGGTAAAGCGTGGATCCGGCAACGACCGTTCGACGGCGATGCGTTCCACCGCTGCCGTATAGTCGTAATAGGCGGCTTCGATCCGGGGGCGGTTGAGCATCGCAAAAAGAAGAAAATCACTTAACGGCGTGTGGGCCGTAAGCACGGGAAGCGGAGGCCGCCGGGCATCGGGACGAAACACATTTTCGACGGTTTGACGCCGCTGACGGGCGGCTTTTTCTCCGGCACTCATACCCGCGCAGCCTGCCAGCAGTATAGTTGCCGCTCCGAAAATCGCAACGATCAGGGTTTTCATGACTTACGCCTTTGATCCACCGCAAACGCAAACGATCTTTGCCTGTTTAGCAAGGCAAGAAACGTCGAGCGGAATACCGTGTCGCACCGACCGGCAGAATCGCCGGTCTTAGGTGTACGGAAAGTAGCGCTGTCAAATTTTGGAGAAAAATCAGATCAGATAGACGCAGAGAAGCGACGTACGCGAAGACGCACAGCGTTGAGGGAAACGGTATGCGGCAAAAAACGGCGTATCCTGCTGTATACCGGTTGCGGCGATACCGCACGCATACTCGGCCATGTGGGGGATACAAAGTTCTGCGGGTCGGATCGGGAGTCCGGGCGAAACGGGAGAGGGTTTGGGCGTACGACCGTCTATGGTGCAGCACGCAGGGGACGGTGTCTGGCCGTCATCGTTGGACGGTACGCAACAGCCCGCACTCGGCT
>VGJU01000335.1 GCA_016867335.1 Candidatus Zixiibacteriota bacterium
ATAACCGGCTGAAGAATATAGTCGGATGTCACCGAATTTCGCCACTGATTTCTTTCCCTTTTACCCGCCCTTCAGGAGACGATCATGCGGTATGCAAGACGAGTCGGAAACGGCAATTTTGTGTATGACGAATTGACCTACTGGGGCAACGTTCCGGAAGGGTGGGACCTCAGAGAAGTTGTCGGTATCGGGATCGATACAAAGGACCGGGTATACGTATTTAGCCGCAGTGACCACCCTGTGACGATTTTCAACCCGGACGGGACGTTTGTGGGGTCGTGGGGCGAAGGGAAGTTTAAAAGACCGCACGCCGTATACATGACGCCGGACGATATTCTGTTTCTGGTGGACGATGTCGGTCATGCCATCTACAAATGCGATCTCGAAGGTCGGGTGCTGATGACGATAGAAACGGCGGATCATCCGGCGGATACGGGATGGGACGGGCAGAACACCGAGTCGGTCGTGCGTTCCGGCCCGCCGTTCAACACACCGACCGCCGCGTATGTAGCGCCGGACGGTGACATCTTTGTATCCGACGGATACGGCAATGCGCGGGTCCATCGGTTTTCGGCGACCGGCAGGCTGATCCGCTCGTGGGGCGAACCGGGCAGTGCGCCGGGGCAGTTTGTCACGCCGCACGATGTGTTTGTGGACGCCGCCGGGCGGGTATATGTATCGGACCGACAGAATTGCCGTATCCAGATTTTTGACGGCGACGGAAAACCGGTTGCGATATGGAACGAGATTCACTACCCCTGCGATGTGGCGCTGGGCCGCGACGGTCATCTGTATTTCGCCGAGGTCGGCGGTGTCTTCATGGGCCGTGCGAAGACCGCGAACTTGGACGCGCCCCACGCCCGCATCACGATTCGTACGATGGACGGGGCCATCCTTGCCGAATGGGCCGAACAGGACCATCTTGGCGCGGGCCGGTTTTTCTGCCCGCACGGTATTGCCGTCGATTCGCGCGGCGATATCTACGTGGGAGAAGTCATCCGTTCGTATCCCGGCGGCAAAGCACCGGCGGACGCCTGTTTCCTGAGAAAATACGCCAAAGTATAGCGAGGAAAAATCCATGCTTGACGATGTAAAACGTGAACTTGAAACCTGTCTGGAAGCATTTCGCAAGGGCGAATTGACCGAGGGACAACTGAATCGAGCGCTCGAAGCCTGCCAACAGACACAGACCCCCATACAGGATATCCTGTATCTTCAGGCCGGCGGCACATCGGTCACCTCTGGCGTTCTCGGCATGCTCATGGTCCGCAACGGCGAAATTTGGGAAGGACCGGACCAAGCGGAGGTGTGGCCCTACAAGACCGTCCTCGAAGCGATCCGCGACGGCTGGCGTGTCGTTCAATTTCCCAATCTGGCGCTTATGCTCGACGAATCACGGACCTACGGTCTCGGCGCAGAGTTTATTCTCGAACGGTGGAGACAGCCATGAAAACCTATGACGGCCCGGCGACCTTGACCGACACACAGGTGATCGAGTTTTGCAAAAAAGGTTTTATCATGCTCGAAGGGGTCGTGCCCGACGTGGCGAACCGCAAGGCAGCCGAATATCTTAAACAGGATACGCATTACGAACCTTCGGGTATTCTGGAGCAAGAATGGTTTCAGGAGCATGTAGTGTCCAATCCGCAAGCTATCGGCGCGGTGCGGTCGCTTCTCGGAGCGGGGTTGGGAATGCCGATCATCATGAGCAACCACCGCGTGGAATGCCCGGCACCAGCGCAAGGGTGGCATCGGGATGGAGGCTCCAAATACGGTCCCGAAGTGGACTCGCTTCAAGTGTTTTATTTACCGGAAGACTGCCCACGAGAGATGGGGCCGACGGCCTTGTTGCCCGGATCGCATTTTCTGTACGCGCCAAGCAACTACATGGGCCACTATGGCAACATACAGGGGGCATATTATGCGGCGGTCCCGGCAGGCTCTATTTTTATCACCATCTATTCGATATGGCACAGACGTTCTAAGTCTACCGGAAAAGGCATCCGCAATTTGCTTAAATACAACTACTGGCGTAATACGCCTCCGGTACGTGACTGGGTCTGCGAGCCCGGATTCGATCCGGAAAAGGCGCGGTTCGACACGGGGCATCCCACATTTCGCGTACAGTTTCGGGATGCGGTAGATGCGGCGCAGATGTATTTCTGGCTATGCGGACGGCTTGACGTCTTTGATTTCAGAGGGGGGCAAGCATGGCCCATTGGACAGACGGCCTCTCGAATTATAGACAAGCCTTGGGGATTTCCGGAAAACGGTCTGTACGCCGCGTCCAGCGGACGCCATGTCTGGAAAAAATAACGTGGCCCGTTTTGTCTCATCCTATTTTGATCCGCAACGGACCTGCCGCTGGCTTCGCGGTAACCATCACGGTCATTCCACCGTGTCCGACGGACGACTTTCTCCGGAGGAGAACATACGCAGGTACGAAGAAGCCGGATACGACTATCTTGCGCTGTCAGAACACGACACACTGCTCGATGTATCGCCTTTTCAACCGAATACGCAACTGTGTCTGGTACCGGCGATAGAGGTGACTTCATGTTACAACCAGACCCTGCTATATCTCGGCGCCGACCGTGAATTTCCGGCGAGAGTCTGGACGCCGGAGCGTATCATGGCCGAAGTACATGACGCCGGCGGGTTGTTTATCTACGACCACCCCAACTGGCGGCCTTGGCCCAATTATACCACCGATATTCATTTGGATGCGATGACCGGGTTGCGTGGGATGGAAATCTATACCGGCGTCATCGAACGTCTCGCCGGAGATGCCCGTGCCACGGACCGATGGGATCGCCTGCTCGCCAAAGGCTGGCGCGTATACGGTCATGCCACCGACGATCAGCACGATACGGTGGACTTTTTTCTTGCCTGGAACTGTGTCCAGTGGCCGGAAGATAAAACCCCCACATGGAAAGGCATTGTAGACGCCTGTGCCGCCGGACGCTTTTATGCCTCCACCGGCGTGCATATACACACGATCGGTGTGCGACGTGACGGTCTCGAAATCGTGGTCGAATCCGACGCCGACGAAATCTGGTGGTACGTGCTCGACGGCATGATCACCTGCAAAATGCAGGGCGGAAACGCCGTTGTTTCGATGGAAGAATGTCTTTCCTGGCCCGTTGTGGCGGGTGATCCGGTCAAAGCGATGTACGTGCGCGCCGAACTCATGAGTCGCGGACATGCGACGGCATGGACTCAGCCATTTTGGATAGAAGGGTAAAAGATCGGGTATGCGATTATCCAAGTACTTTTTTGAGACGTTGCGCGAGGAACAATCCGAAGCCGAACTCGTCAGTCATCAGCTTCTGCTGCGCGCCGGTTTGGTACGTCAGGTCGCCGCAGGCATCTTTACCTATCTCCCGATCGGCATGAGGGTAAAACGCCGGATCGAGCAAATCGTCCGCGAAGAGATGAATGCAATCGACGGACAGGAAATCGTCATGCCCGTGGTACAACCCGCCGAACTGTGGCAACAGAGCGGACGCTGGGAGCAGATCGGTGGCGACATGGCACGGCTCAAAGACCGAAACGGGCGGGACCTGTGT
>VGJU01000336.1 GCA_016867335.1 Candidatus Zixiibacteriota bacterium
CGTCAGTATAGCGACGACGCAATGGTCTGACAAGGGGATTTGAAGAACAAGGAAACCCCTTGACCTTGAACGAGATAGACAGCATGATGAAAGAAGCGGGAGTCAAAGGGCTTACCGCCATTGCGAAGAAATCGCAGATCTCGAGGAAAAGGATGTCAAACAGCGTCAGTTTGTATGCCCGTCTTGCAGTGAACAGATAAAACTCAAATTCGGGTAACTGTTTATCCCCTCCCATGCTCCTTTTCGTTGCCGCCCTGCACCCTGAAGCCCGTCCGCTGATCGCGCACTTTCGATTGGAGCAGGATATTGCCTCGCGCGCCCTCCCCGTGTACCGCCGCGACGACATCGCGCTGACCGTAAGCGGTGTGGGTCGGCTCAAGTCGGCCATCGCCACGACCCATTTGATCACCCGGATTGCGACACAGGATGCCGCCATACTCAATATCGGCATCGCCGGCAGTACGCAGGCGGAAAATACCGGTCCCGTCGCCATCGGAGATATGTTTCTTATCCACCGGATCGTCGAAGCCGCCTCCGAACGCGAGTTCTTCCCCGACATGCTAATGCCGACAGATCTCTCCGAGACGACTTGCACCACGGTGGACCGCCCGCTGGACCGCGTCGACGGGATGAACGTCGCCGACGGACTGGTGGACATGGAAGCCGCCGGATTTTTTCAGGCCGCCGCCGTTTTTCTCCCGCCCCATCGGATCGGGTGTATCAAAATCGTGTCGGATTTTCTGGAGGTTCGCCGGTTTGACAAAAACTGGGTCGGCAACCTTGTCCAAGCCCGGATGGAGGACATGGATCGGGTTTTGAACGTCTACCGCCATCTGACGACTCTAAACGCCGACCCGCTTGAAGCGGCCGACCATGCGCGGCTGAAGACCGTACGCACCACCCTGCGTCTTACCGAAACCCAGAGTCTGCAGTTGACGGAGGCCGCGCGCAGGTATACACTACGTCACCGTACGTCTCTGCCCGATCTGAGCGAATTTGTACAACTTCGCCCCACCACCCGTCAGGAAGGCAAACGCCATTTTGACCGGCTCCGCCAACTTCTCGACACTCCCCCACTTCTCCCACCTGTATATTGAAGAAGAGGCGTTCGCTTATCCGCTCGCGCAACGGCTTATCGACCGGTTTCCAAATGCCGAAATAGTTCGGATCACCGGATACAGGGGGATTTTTACACGTCCAAAGCAGGACTTCCC
This sequence comes from Candidatus Zixiibacteriota bacterium, assembly GCA_016867335.1. Taxonomy (GTDB): domain Bacteria; phylum JAAXHH01; class JAAXHH01; order JAAXHH01; family JAAXHH01; genus VGJU01. The sequence goes on from VGJU01000336.1 coordinate 1,215, forward strand.
ACTCCAGAAACACAGCATGAAACTGATCGCGGCGGTCAAAAAAGACCGGTTTCTGTATCCGGGTTCGGGGCATAGCCAAGGGTTCGGCATGGAAAATTTTTTTTACAGCACGCCCATCCTCAACTGCGTATACAACTGTGACTACTGTTATCTCCAGGGCATGTATCCATCGGGCAATTTGGTTGTCTTTGTCAACGAGGAGGATTTTTTTGCGGCGGCGCGACAGACACTTGCGGAGCGCGTCAACCCGGCTCAGCCGCTTTATCTGTGTCTTTCCTACGACACCGATCTGCTGGCGTTTGAACGGATTCTGCCATATTGCCGGTCGTGGATCGAGTTTGCCCGTCGGACACCCGATCTTTTGATCGAATTGCGCACCAAAAGCGCCGCGTACCGATCCATCGCCGACATTCAGGTGTCGGAGCGCGTGATTCTGGCATGGACGCTGTCGCCTGCCCAGACCGCGACCCGCTACGAACACGGTGCTCCGCCGTCTCGCCGACGTATCGAAGCGATCCGCCAAGCCGTGACCGACGGCTGGCCTGTCCGACTGTGTTTCGATCCGGTGATCGACCTTCCCGGGTGGCAGCGCGCCTACGAAACCCTCATCGACGACGTCTTTGCTCGGATTGACCCGATGTCGGTCCGGGACGTGACGTTTGGCGTCTTTCGGATGACCGCCTCCTATTTCGACCGGATGAAACGCCGCCGCCCCGACACCGATCTGGTATACGAACCGTACGAACGGATCGACGAGACGGTCGCCTGCCCCGCAGAACGCCGACAAGCGATTCGGGACTTTATGACGGAGCGACTGTGTCGGTACGTGCCGGAGGAGCGGATAGCCGCATGGGCATAGCGATCGTCACCGGCGCGTCGTCCGGCATCGGCTTGAGCGTAGTACAAAAACTCGTCGATATGGGGCATACCGTATACGGCTTTGCACGCGACTTTGGAAAGACGGACTTCTCACACGAACGGTTCCGGCCCGTAATCTGTGACATGACGGACCTTGCGGCGCTCGAAGACCGGACAAAAGCTATCCTTGCCGAAGCGGGCCAACTCGATATACTGGTCAACAATGCAGGCGTCGGATATTTTGGGCCGCATGAGACCCTCTCTCCGGAAAAACTCAGGGAGATGACGCTTACCAACCTGCTCGCTCCGATGGCGCTGACCCGGATGACGCTCCGCCCTCTCCGGGACACAAAGGGGTTTGTCATCTTTGTCGCTTCGACTGCCGCGCTGTATCCGGGGCGCTTTGGTAGCGCCTACGGAGCGACCAAAGCGGGGTTGCATCAGTTTGCCCTGTCGCTCTTTGATGAGGTGCGCAAAAGCGGCATCCGGGTTGTCACGCTTTATCCGGACATGACCCGCACACGGTTTTACGACCGCGCCGATTTCGAACCGGACGCCGATTTCGAATGCCACATCGCGCCCGAATGCGTGGCCGATGCCGTCGAACAAGTGTTGAACCAACGTGCCGGAACCGTGATCACCCAGATGGTGTTACGCCCCCAACGCATCGGGGTGGTAAAAAAACGACGAGACCTCACGGTCACATGAAATTACACATCACGCAGGATATTTTGGAAGCCTTCCCCGGTCTGACGATCGGGGTGATCGTCGCGCGGGACATAGACAACCGGGCCGCGAAACCGGAGGTCATGACCCTGTTACGCGCCGAAGAAGCCCGTATTGCGGAGCGGATAGGCAATACCGCGCTCGTCGAGCACCCGCATATCACGCCGTGGCGCGAGGCGTACCGGTGGTTTGGCGCCAAGGCGAGCAAATACCCATCGTCCATCGAGAATCTGATCCGGCGCAACCTCAAAGGGGAGTTTCTTCCGGCCATCAACACGCTGGTGGACGTGTACAACACCGTCTCGCTCCGATACTTGCTGTCGGTCGGCGGCGAGGACATGGACCGAATGGACGGCGATCTTTTGCTTACGCGCGCCGATGACGACGCCCCGGCGATCCATCTGCTCAGCGAACCGGAGGCGCGACCTCCCGCTCCGGGCGAGGTGATCTATACCGACAACGAGGGCGCGATCTGCAGACGCTGGAACTGGAAAGAGGCCGAACGCACCAAACTTACCCAAGACACCCGCAACGCCGTGTTGGTCGTCGAACGGCTTCCTCCGATCCCGGAAGAGATGGTTTTCCGCGCAACGGCGGACCTTGCAGGGCTTGTCGAGACTTACTGCGGTGGGCGTATTACCACGGCCATGCTCGATCGGGATAACCCGGAAACCGTGTTGCGGTACCGGAATGATCCAACGACGCTTATGACGTAACAACCTGACCTATGAGAAAGG
>VGJU01000337.1 GCA_016867335.1 Candidatus Zixiibacteriota bacterium
GAGATCATTTATAGGACGACAATTTGTAAAAAGGTGTTCCCTTGAAACCAAAAAAGCCCCGATGAAAACCGTTCACCGGGGCTTTTGCATATCGGGTTCGGACTACATAGCGGCTTTGAGCGCCGCCTCAAAATCCGTTTTGTCCTGATTACCGACAAAACGGTTTTTGACCACTCCGTTTTTATCGATTACAAACGTATGGGGTATGGTCAACACATTGCCATACGCCTGATAGGTTTTTTTGTCGGATTCTACGATCGGGTAGGTCACGCCGAGTTTTTTGACAAACGCCTCGGTGATGGGTAGTCCTTCTTCGTCGAGCGACAGACCGAGCACAACCGCCTTGTCTTTGTAGGCGACGCTTAGTTCGTTGAGCACGGGCATTTCCTGAAGACACGGCGGACACCAGGTAGCCCAGAAATTGACGACTACGACTTTGCCTTTTAAGTCGGACAGTTTTACCGTTCCCCCGTTTAGCGTGGGCAGAGAAAAATCGGGGGCTTTTGATCCCTCTTTAAGCGTAAGCCGGGCTTCCAGCCTTTTGAGTTCTTCGACGACGGCAGCACGGATACGCGGCACCATAGGCGGCGCTACGGTTATGCCGAGGTCTTTTTTGACGGCGGCGGCGGTTTCCGGTCCGAAATTTGGTTTTCCGGCTTTGGATTTGCCGATTTGTTCGAGGACATAACCGACCACTTTTTGTTCTTCTTCGGTCAGCGGAGCCTGTGCTTGGACTACCGACGCGGTAGTCTGCGCAAAAACCTGTGGTCCGTACACCGGCTTTAGACCGGCGAGTCCGGCCACCGCGAGCAGGAGACCTGCTCGGCCAAAGCGGGTGATGCGGGTCATGGGGTTTCCTCCATGGTGGCGCGTGTCCGGCCTTTGGAAACGCGTGGTTTGGGGGGCGTCGAAACGGTTTCCGGATCGGGCGTCTGATCCGCCTTGTCCAGCAACCGCGCGATGTTCATATGAAAATTGGCAAGATCGGTCCGGTCTACGATCGTGGCGGCGGCGACCCCTACGGCAATCGCTACGGATTCACGGACTTCCGCGCCGCTCGCTCCGTATTTCATGGCTTTCTTCAAATGCCCTTCGAGACAGTTCTGGCACCCGGAAGACAGCGAAGCGGCAATGGCGATCAACTCCTTGGTTTTGTTGTCAAGCGCCGTGCCTTCCCGGTAAGTCTCCTGGTAGAACTCGAAATAAATCGTCTTCATACGTTCTTCCAGAAGCTCATAGGATTTCATCACCTTCCTTGCCATTCCGCCTCCGTCAGCTATATGACGCACAAATGTCGTCGATGTGTTGTCATCTCTCTATCGTCTGTCGCTTATCCATGTTCAACACAGTTCGGGCATATCTTCAATAAAAACGCTGTGACTACATAAACGCGCAAACCCGTTTTTTGGTTCGCCTATTTTCGCATTTTATTGAAGCCGCCCCCGCAGCCTTCCGAAGGCAGCTTTACGCCTTCCACCTGCGGGGAGTACGCTTGCCCGTAGTACCGCAAGCTATCTTCGACAGTAAGGAGAAGGAGTAGGCGCTCTTGCGGCCACTCTGCCGCAAGATATGTTGATGGTTTGGAGTTCGCTCGTTTACCCCGTAGCTTGCTGCAAGGTATGCACTCGCTGTTCTGTTTATATGCGAAAGATCCGGGTGAGACGACGCGCCGTCAGCAGGGGGGCGGTCGGGATGTGGACACGGATCAGGCACGCGAACGGCGGGTTTCCCGTCGTCCCCCGCGTTCCGGCGGCGGCGGGGAAGCGGTCTCCTGAATGGCCCATTTGAGCGGAGCCGGAACGATCAGCGCGACGGTCATCCCCACCCCGACACCCATTGCGGTCAGCAAAGCAAATTCGCGTGCAGGCCCCTCGCTCAAACCGGCGGCGGCCAGTGCGCCTGCAAGTCCCGCCCCCCCCCACGTCAGCATGACGGGTGCGGTGCTTAGCGCAACATCGGTAAGATGCCGATGAACACTCTCCCGCCGCGCCGCCTTTATCTGTTCACGGAGACGAAAAACCGGAACCCCGGTCATGACAAGGGTCGTCGCTCCGGCGCAGAGCAGTCCCATGACCCGCGAAGTGGAAAAATCGCCGGACACCATGGCAGAAAGCCCGGTGGAAACGACAAGCGCATAAAGCGTTCCGCAGAAGACGACCACGGCGCAACGGGCGCCCGTTCGCCATGCGATCTGTTGAACGACGCCGACCAGCCCGATCATAAGACCGTTCCAGACAGGTGTCCACGCCGAGGAAACGGCCCACGGCAAGAGCAGGTGCATGACCCCGAGCGCCGGCAGCATGGCGACGGCCAACGTAAGCGACTTACCCGGACGGTCGTCTACAAATATGCCGAATCCGACCAGCAGCAGCAGCGCCGATACAAACAGAGCGATGGAAAGCGTGCCGGATTCCAAAAGCGCGGTAAAATCGGTGGTCAGACGGGTTTCTTGCTGTGACAGAAAACCGGCGGCGCTTGCGGCGAGCAGAATACCGGCGGCCTTCAACAGCGGTGTTTTTTTATCTATCCATGTGGCATACTGCGATAACATGATTGTTCGGACTCCTTATCGGGCCAGGTATTGCCGGGTGATTGCCGAGATAAGCAAAAGACGGGTGGGGATCGACAGGGTGATCAGGCTCGCCGAAACGCCGGAGAAGAGACCGATACCGACGTTGCTCAGGACGCCTGTACCGGCGGCAACAAATACGAGCGCGATACAGGCGAGGATGCCATGCAGCCACAGCGTCACTGGGCGGACACTTTCCATGGCATCGGTAATCGTTGTCTTTGCCGACATGGTGTCGTTGGACAAGGTTTTTATACGATCCAGCAACATGGCATGCATGCCGGTGGTCAGTACAAACGAAAGTCCGAGACCAGCCAAAGTAGAAAGGGTGATCAGGGGCAAAAATCCGGCGATGTTCCAAAGCCGCAAAACCGCTATGGCCATAAGCATTTGATAGACAAATCCAAACCCTGCGACAAGACCGGCGGACCGATAGACGGCGACCAGCACGATGCCAGCGGCGGCAACGGCGGCTGCCCAGACGATCAGACCGGAGACGCCGGAGGCTTCGGCGGTGAGGGGTGTTGCCGCGGAAACCTGTATCCGGCCCGGCAATAGACCCGTCTCAAGGGCAACGGCGAGATGCCGAGCTTCGTCGAGCGTTTTGCCACCCGGCATCTCGGTGCGTCCGTCGGATATGCGTCCCTGAATCGGCATGGTCATGTGTGCCTGACGCTTCATCAGGATGGCAAGTCTGTCTCCCACGTTGGCGGAAGACACATTGGCCAGATCGGCTCGATTTTCTTCGGAGAGCGTGATACGTATTCCGTAGCGCGCGCGGTCGGCAAACGGAGACTCCGCCGCCAGTTCGGTAACGGTGGTGGATAGGATGGGTTGACCGGGTAGATCGGCTTCTTGATTTACAAAATACAGCGGGCGGTAAGCGATACCGTTTTGTTCGACCGGGGCGGACGCCCATACAAATATACCGGACGGGGGGTTGGCGAG
>VGJU01000338.1 GCA_016867335.1 Candidatus Zixiibacteriota bacterium
CAAGCGCCAAATGCGCCGTAGATCAGGCTTGCCGAAGATCGTGAACTAGAAGACGATTCGGTGGCGTGTAACAAAGATAGACACAAGGACCGTGCGGTGCGCGGTCGGTGAGAATACCGGAGGGGCGGAGAGAAAAAACGGGGAGGGATACAAAGAATTAGAACGTCACGTCATCCTTTGTTCGGACATGGTTGAGTAGAAGGCTTTTGCGCTGTCCCCCGACGCGCACATGAACCAGATTTGCCTGGTCTTCGAACACTTCAAGCAACACCGTGCTGGTTACGGCGATGGTTTTTACGCTGGATGTTCCCGGTATTTCGGCGTAACACCAGAGTGCGTCGGCTTCGGTCTCCTTGCCGAGAAACCGCCAGGAAACCGGTTTCCCGTTTATTTCGATACGCACATGCTGGGATAGATACCGGGCGATGTGTCGATCGGCCTCTTCGTTTTCCTCCGGTGTTCCCAGTTTCAGCACACCCGCACCTGCGGTCTTGAGCGCTTCTTCAAGGTCGTCTGCAAACAGTTTGAACGAAATTTCCAGGGTGCTGTCGCTCGGATTGTGTTCGATTTCGCACACGCTTACGTGAAACGCATGGCCGGAAGAAGCGACGGAAGACGCGGTTTGGAGGCCAAAGAAAAACAAGACGGCCAGCAGGAACACCGTCGGTTTCATGAGGCTTTTCGCGTCAGAAGCGCTATACGATCGGGAAAGTTTTCTTGCATACATCCCTGACAGATGCTGTGGCTAAACTCGATGCCCGTGTGCTCACGGATTACTCGTCCACCTGATGCCAATATCCTTCGTCGTTGCGGACGTTTTTGCAGTAGCTGAAAATGGGCAACATGGTTTCGAGGGTCTGAATCTGTTCCGTGGCTTTTGCCAGCCACGTGGCAACGGGGCGTAGTTCGAGCAACGACACGGTCTGGCGCGCCAACGCTTGAAGCGCGTCCATCTGCCGCTTAGACACGCGACGCCGAATACGGTCCAGCACGCACAGCGAACCCAACGCAAAACCTTCTGCGTTGATCAAGGGCGCGCCGGCGTAAAAACGATATTTGGGTTCGTCTATCACCAACGGACTGTCGGAAAAACGCTCGTCTTTCGTAGCATCTTCGATGGTCATAACGCCGTCTTCTAGTATGGTAAATGCACAAAAGGCGTGCTCGCGGTGAATCTCCGGAACGTTCAAGCCAATGATCGACTTGAACCAAAGTCGGCGTTGGTCGAGGAGTCCCATCGCGGCAATAGGCGCGTCGCAAATAAACGAAGCCAGATGCGCAATGTCGTCAAACGCTTTTTCCGGCGACGATTCGAGTATCTGGTAGTCCAGAAGCGCGCGAAGACGCTCGGTTTCGTTTTGAGGGATCGGCGGCAGCATGGGCATGGATGTCTCCTTCCTTTCCGGTTATTGTATTGTCGCTTTCTCTTCAACCATGAAGCCACCGGACATATCTCGTGTTTCGGAATGGAGCAGTTGAAGCCTCCCTCGCAGCCTTCTGAAGACAGCTTTACGCCTTCCACCTGCGGGGATACGCTTGCCCAGTAGTACCGCAAGCTATCTTCGACAGTAAGGAGTAGGCGCTCTTGCGGTCGTTCTGCCGCAAGATATGTTGATGGTTTGGAGTGAGCTCGTTTACCCCGCAGCCATTTCGGAGCAATCGAAGCCTCTTCACGCTTCTACCTACGGGGTGTAGTTGGTCTTGCAGGAAGCTGCAAGGTGTAGTTGGTCTTGCAGGAAGCTGCAAGGTATGCACTCGCTGTTCTGTTCAAAATCTAAAATGCATAATTGATATAATATCGCACGGTTACGTCCGTCAATCAAGTCAGGAATTACCTTGCTTTTTGGTCGGACGGTCGTTATCTCAACAAAAATTTCTTGTATCCTGACCGGCAAGACGTCTGCTCGAGGGATGGTGGAAATCCGTTCTTTTCCGTTAAGGAGGCTTGTATATGCGTTTCTCATCGATTGCCCTGTGCGTGTTGGGGTTGACCGCAGGGCCAAGTGTACTCAAGGCCCAGCAGGATGCGGTTCAAATGCCCGGAAAGTTTCAGCAACTCGATCAGGAAAGCCGCTCTCCTAACGTATACCGCACGGCTTCCGGTGCGCCGGGGCATCTGTATTGGCAAAACCGTGCCGACTACGACATACAGATCGAGTTGAACGACGAAAAACAGCAGATTTTCGGGGTCCAAACAATAACCTACCACAACCAATCGCCCGATGAACTGGCCTATCTGTGGGTACAGCTCGACCAGAATCAGGCGGCCAAAGATTCAGATACCCGCAAAATATCGGGGAGCAACATCACCGATCGGATGAATTTCAATACGTTGCGGCAACTGTACTACGATTTCGACGGCGGATTTAAGATAGAATGGGTACGGGACGTCAAAGGCCAGGAACTCAAATACACGGTCAACAAAACCATGATGCGGGTCGATTTGCCGGTTGCGCTCAAACCCGGTGGGTCTTTTGCGTTCCGTGTCAAATGGTGGTACAACATCAATGACCGTATCAAGCTGGGTGGGCGTTCCGGGTACGAGTATTTTGCGGAAGACGCCAACTACGTGTATACGATCGCACAGTTTTTTCCACGGATGGCCGTGTACAACGAAGTAAACGGCTGGCAGCACAAGCAATTTTTCGGCGCAGGCGAATTTACCCTGCCCTTTGGCAACTATCGGGTCGCGTTGACGGTCCCGTCAGATCACGTCGTCGGGGCGACAGGCGTCCTGCAAAACCCGAAAGAGATGCTCACCCCGGTACAGCAGGAACGCCTTGCCCGCGCGCGAACCGCGTCGGAGCCGGTCATGATCGTCACCGAAGCCGAGGCGCGCGCCGCCGAAAAAAACCGTTCCATAAACAAAAAAACGTGGATTTTTCAGGCCGGGAACGTGCGTGATTTTGCCTTTGCCTCTTCGCGCAAATTTATCTGGGACGCGATGGGTGTAAAATCCGGCCCCAACGACGTGATGGCGATGTCACTTTATCCCAAAGAAGGCAACCCGCTTTGGGAAAAATACTCCACGCGCGTCGTAGCGCATACGCTGGCGACGTACTCGAAGTATACGTTTTACTACCCCTATCCCGTCGCCATCTCAGTACATACCGACCGTATCGGCATGGAATATCCGATGATCTGTTTTAACGGCGGGCGTCCGGAAAAGGACGGGACCTACACCGAACGTACCAAATACGGCATGATCGGTGTTATCATCCATGAGGTAGGCCACAACTATTTTCCGATGATCGTCAATTCCGACGAGCGGCAGTGGACATGGATGGACGAAGGTCTCAACACCTTTCTTCAGTACCTGACCGAGCAGGAATGGGAACGGACGTATCCGTCCAATCGAGGACCGGCGCATAAGATCGTGGACTATATGAAAGGGGACCGAAAAACGCTGTCCCCCATCATGACCAACTCCGAGTCGGTGTTTCAGCTTGGTAACAATGCCTACTCCAAGCCCGCCACCGGGTTGAACAT
>VGJU01000339.1 GCA_016867335.1 Candidatus Zixiibacteriota bacterium
GCTACACGCCCTCAAAGGAACCATGCCCAGCAAACAACAGTTGGCCTCCGAGGTGATTTTTGTCGAACAGGAGCTGCTACAGGAAACCGTAGGGTCGCAGGATCAGGTGCTTGCCGCCTACGGCGGATTTAACCACATCACTTTTCTGTCTACGGGGGGTATTTCGGTGCATCCCGTGACGATCGCACCGGAACGGATTCAACTGCTCAACGACCACTTTATGTTGTTTTACACGGGTATCAAACGTACGGCCGCTAATGTCGCCGCGACCTATGTCAACGATCTGGATACCCGAAAACGCCAGCTTCGCATCGTAAAGGATCTGGTAGACGAAGCGCTTTCCATTCTCAACGGGACCGGAGAAATCGACGGATTCGGAGAATTGCTCCACGAGGCATGGCTGGCCAAACGCAGCCTGAGCGCCAGCGTTTCCAACAGCCATGTGGACGATATCTACGAGCTGGCACGTTCGGCCCGGCGCGCTCGGCGGCAAACTCACAGGAGCGGGTGGCGGGGGATTCATGCTGCTTTTTGTACCGCCGTACAGCCAACCGCTTGTGAAAACCGCGCTAAACAGTCTGATTCAGGTTCCCTTCCGTTTCGAGGTCGGCGGTAGCCAGATCATCTTTTACGATCCCGAAAAAGATTACGCCGAAGCCGAACGGGAGCGCGAACTGCAACCGGTTCAACCTTTTCGTGAACTTACCCTGCTGGAAGCCTCTTGAATCGGCGTGTTCGCCTGTTTCGGGAAACGCAAAAAGAAGCGAAAACAGGTATGAACGACGGCCGTAAGGCTTCGGAAACGAGGTGTACATGAATCCCGATGATCGTATCTATGTAGCCGGCATGAATACGCTGGCCGGAAGCGCCCTTGTCCGGTGTCAGCAACGGGAAGGGATGAGGGAAGTGTGGAATGACGTGGAACCCGATCTGACCGATCCACGTGCCGTAGACGATTTTTTTCGCACATTCCGCCCCGGTACGTATTTTTTGCCGCCGGCAGATCGGGCGGTATCCGGGCAAATCAAAAATATACTGCCGACCTGATACGCGACAATCTGTTGGCCGCCACACACATCGTACACGCATCGGCGGCGTTTCGCATCGATAAACTCCTGTTTCTTGCCAGTTCGTGCAGTTATCCGCGGTAATGTCCCCAACCGATGGAACCGTCCGCCCTGATGAGCGGCCCGCTCGAACCGACCAATGAGGCGTATGCGACGGCCAAACTTGCGGGCATCGCCCTTTGCCACGCCTATCGGAAACAACATGGGTTAAATACCATCAGCGCCATCCCCTCCGACATCTTTGGACCGGGAGACGATTTTTCGCCTGAAGACTCGCATGTCGTCGCTGGTCTTATCCGGCGTATGCACGACGCCAAAATTTTTCACATGCCCCATATCGATTTATGGGGAACCGGAATGGTATATCGGGAGTTTATCTATGTAGACGATCTTGCGTCGGCCTGTGTATTCGCCATGCGAAACTACGACGGCGCAACCGTGCTCAACATCGGCTCGGGTACCGAATACACGATACTACAACTTGCCCGAACCGTCAAAGAAGTGGTCGGTTATCCCGGCGTGCTTCGTTTCGATGCGGCCAAACCCGATGGGATGGGACGCAAATTGCTCGACTCTTCGCGTCTCAAAACGATGGGGTGGTCGCCCAAAACACCGTTCCGTGAAGCACTGGAAGCTACATACGCTTGGTAATTCGGAGAGATTGCCGCAAGAGCGGCATAAAAATCCTCACTTCCCCCGTAACACCCCTCCTTTTTCCCCCTCAGATACGCGATGCGGGTCGCCATACCCATGACGACCCGCATCGACGTCCCCCCAATATTGCGCTTGCGTATCCGGCACACTCTGCCCAATATTGAAGCCTCCCACACAGCAAGTTGCGGGGAGTACGCTTGCCCGTAGTACCACAAGCTATCTTCGGCAGTAAGGAGTAGGCGCTCTTGCGGCCGTTCTGCCGCAAGATATGTTGATTGTTTGGAGTTATTTTACCCCTCAGCCATTGCGCAGCAATCGAAGCATCACCCGTCGCAACAACAAGGCTAAATGTCCATGCCCCAAACCGGTATTTCGAACAAAAAACCTATCCGAGTTGGCGTGATCGGTGTCGGACGCGGACAGAGTTTTGCCCAGGGCGCTACCGACGTAGTGGGTATGAAACTCGTCGCATTGTGTGACATCTGGGAAGAAAGACTCAAGGAAGTAGGCGACCGGTTCGGCGTCGCCACCTACACCGACTATGACGCCTTTCTCTCGCACGACATGGACGCCGTCGTCCTTGCCAACTATTTCCATGAACACGCCCCGTTTGCGATCAAGGCGCTCAGAGCCGGAAAACATGTGATGAGCGAAACGACGGCTTGCAAAACGATGGCCGAAGGCGTCGCCCTGTGCCGAGCGGTCGAGGAAACCGGCAAGATATACATGCTTGCGGAAAACTACCCCTTTTCCTCCGCCAATCAGGAGATGCGACGGTTGTATCGCTCCGGCGAAATAGGCGAGGTTCGGTATGCCGAAGGCGAATACAACCATGCGGCGGAAGAAACCTGGCGGTTGTCCATCTCACCGGGGCTGAAACACTGGCGTAATTGGATACCCCCGACCTATTACTGCAGCCATGCGCTCGCGCCGCTCATGTGTATCACCGATACCCTGCCGGTCTCGGTAAACGCGTTGTCGATCGTCGAGCCATCCACCCAGTCTCCCGATCGAGTCAAGGTAGGCGATGCCGGCGCCATCTTGCTGTTGCGCATGGACAACGGAGCCGTATTTCGGATATTCGGGTTGTGTCTGAGTTCGATACATCGCGTGCGATATGAAATCCACGGGGAACGTGGTCTGCTCGCTACCGCCGAACCCGACCACTGGAGTACCGTTCGGGTTCATCACGAAGAGTGGCTCCGCCACGAAGATCAACCGCTTAGCCGGACGTACCGGGCGGACTGGCCCGAACACGGCGATCTGGCCCGTAGCGCCGGACATGGCGGTGGCGATTTTTGGACCTCCTTTCATTTTGCCCGCACCATCCGATCCGGCAAGCAACCGTATCTCGACGTGTACCGAGGTGTCGCCATGGCCGCCGCCGGTATCGAAGGGTGGAGATCGTGTTTGCAGGAAGGCATAGCGATACGCATTCCCGATTTCAAAAAGGAAAAGGAACGCTGTGTTTTCGAAAACGACCACTGGTCGCCCTATCCGGAAGATACCGGTCCCGGACAGCCTCCACCCAGCATACGAGGGTACGTAGCACCAAACCGCCCTGCCGTCTCCCGTGCCCGAAAAGTGTGGAAAAGTCTGGGGTATCAACTACCCCGTAGCAAGCAACGGGGTTTGTAGTTCAACACCAAAGGCGTTGTCCACGATGGGCCGGTTGATAGCGGCCCTGCGGATGTTCTCCGCAGCGATGCTGTCGGCAAGTCCAGCGTGACCGCACGACACACAGAGAAATTGCGCTTGAGAAGGC
>VGJU01000340.1 GCA_016867335.1 Candidatus Zixiibacteriota bacterium
TTAAAGGTGAAATTTTGCAGAACAAATCTTTTCCTAACGCTTTTATTTTAAAATAGTTGCGGTCCCGTTGTCGGCAGAAAACGGACGCACTCCTCATCAGAAACTGCCTCGGATGTGGTTCTGGACCCATAAACTCAAGTCCCTACTATCCAAAGGGGAATACGAGACGATCATCCTGCTCTGCCAGGAGCGTCTTCTCCAGCACGCGCCCGAATATTGGACGTTGCGGGCGTTGGGTTTGAGTCTCATGCACGTAGGTCGCACGAGCGAAGCCTTCGAGTGGCTGACGAAATGTCTCCGTCAATACCCCGGTAAGTCGGCGATACAGTACGATCTCGGTCTTATCTATCTGCGTCAGGAATGTTATAGCCAAGCCCGCGACCACATGTTGGCGGCACTCGAGGGTGGATACCGGACCGACGCGCTTTTTCTCGATCTGGGACGCGTCTACTACTATCTCGGTGAATTCGAAAAAGCGACCAACTGTTTTCGAGAGGTCGTCAGAAGACACCCCAAACACGCCGAAGCCTGCACGCTTCTTGGCGTCGTATACAAACGCCGCGCGCTATACGAAGAAGCCGTGGTCGTATACCAGCAGGCCATACGGTGGGGCGGCGAAACCGCAGACAAACATACCAGCCTTGCAGAAATCTACGTCCGACAAGAAAAATGGCAGGACGCCATACGCGAATACCACCGAGTGCTTGAACTTGATCCATCCAATTTTTCGGCACACTATGCGCTTGGCTCGATTTATGAGATTCTCGGCGAAAATACCCGAGCCATCGACCAACTCCTCAATGCCCACCGTATCGACGCAGACGACGAACGCACTCGCCAGAAACTCGAACGTCTTCTCATCAGTTGAAATAAAGGCTACGGAAAATAAATATCCACCGGGACCGGCATAAAGGTGAGGATAAAAATCGCTAATGCCGCCAACCCCATTGCTTTGCAGATCGGCGACAGGGGCGTGTGATCGTCGACCGGCATCGGATGGCTGAACCCCGTCAGTCTGCCGATCACCAGCAACATTCCACAAAACACCCACCATCCCGAAAAATAAAACCCCATCACGGCGAGCGCCATGATCGTAAGGATCATTAAGATACGCTGCATTTTTCGGGCCGTCGGTCCGTTTCCCGTCAAGGCGCACAGAATATGTCCGCCGTCCAACTGCCCCATGGGAAACAGATTCATCATCGTCACCAGACACCCAAACCATGCGGCGATACCGACCGGATGCAACATCACCGTATAGGCGTCCGACAGGTTGCCAAAAAAAAGCAGGCTCAACAGCTGGAAAACGATCGGTTCGCCCATGTAAAGCCCTGGTGTGTCGGGCATAGGGACGACGTTTGACAGGCTGATACCGTACGCCAATATGGGGACGGCGACGACAAACCCCGCAATAGGACCGCTCGCGCCGATCGCCATAAGCGCTCGGCGGTCTGGATATCCGGACCGGGTCATGATCACCGCGCCAAATGTGCCGGGGTTGAACATGGCTCCGAAGGTTGCGGGCGCAAGATCGAGCAGGAAAAGCGGCGAAGGCAGATAGTAAGGCAGGGTGGCGGCAACGCCATAGCGTCGGGCCTGAAGATAATGCCCGAACTCATGCGCCGTGAGAATCGCCAAAATCGACAACGAGAATGGGATGCCGTCGAGAAGCAGGGTGGGGTAGTAAAATGCCGCAAGGGTAGTGCCGGGGCCGTGGGTGAGCATGGCTCCGGCACATACGGTGGTAGCGACCGTACCCAGAAAGAGCAGGATATGCCGACGCAGACGCAAGGGAGGATAGGTGTCGTTCACAGCGCGATACTGGCGGCAAAACGATGGGTATGACCCAAACCGGCGCGCATGGGCGCAAAAGCGTAGTCTATGCGCCATCTCCGAAACCCGATGCCTAACCCGGCGGACGCGCCCGCATCGCCTCCACCCGCACGATATCCGGTCATGGCGGTAAGACGGTCACCCAGTGTATAGGAGACACCCGCGTAAAGTCGTGTCGTTTCACCGCGATACTTGCCGATATCCATCGCTGCGACAATCCGCTTGCCCGGCAAAAGGGTTACGGGTGCAAAGGCGACACCCAAACGAAACTCGCTTGGCAACGAGACCTTATCACGGATAAACATCGCGTCCGATCCTATATTGCGCACACTGCCGCCCGCGGAAAGACCGGAGCCATGCACATAGGAAAGCCCGGCGTCAAAAGCGAAGGTAGAGGCGGAATGAAACAGGATTTTTTCGGAAATCCCTTTTACGGTAACACCGGCACTGATTCCCGCACCCATTTTCCGCGCATACGAGAGCGACGCCATGACGTCATAAGCGTTAAACGTGGCGACCGGGAGCCGGGTAGGTATATCCCCGCGCCGCTCGATGCCGTCCACCGTCATAAGCACAAATCCGGCTCCTAAGGTGTTGTTGCCACTGTGAAAGGTAATCCCAGCAAACTCGTGCGAGATACCTTGAAGCCACTGGGTATGCGCCAGCATAATGTTTGTTCCGGGGGTTTCGCTCATCCGAGCCGGATTCCAGTATACGGCGCTGGCGTCTATTACCGACCCAACGGCAGCCCCGCCCATGGCCACGACCCGCGGTCCTGCGCCGATTTTGAGAAAGGCCAGCCCGCTGGCTGCCATGACGGAACCCGGGAAAAAACTTATAACCGCCACAGCCGTAGCGACCCCAAATAACGTTTGCATCAAAACAGAATCTCCCATTCGACGACGTGCGTTTCGCCGACGTCGATACGATCCGACAGATAGACGTAATTGAGACACAGATGCGCCCGGAGAACCCCAGTCACAAACCCCACCCCGGCCGCGGGACGTCCGTGATCAACACCGGCACGGACCGCTACGCCTTTGACCACCGACCATTCCGTCCCCAGCCTAAGACGCGTGTCCTGGCGTTGCACCCGGACTACATCCGCCGCCATAAGCAGCCTGTCTTGCGCCATCCGGTAAGAAAGGCCGAGCGATAGCGTCCGAGGAAATGTTTCCCTGCGTTCGACCGTGCGAGCGAAAAGCCCGTCGGTGTTCCATGTAAGGCGCGTAGCGACATCGCGTACCATAAACCCGACTTGGAACGTCTTTACTGGCTGAACGATAAGGCCGACATCGCCTCCGAACCCTTTGGCGGTCTGGCCGGCCAGCCGATACAAAAGCAGTTTCATGGTCAACCCGACCGACACTTTGGCATGAATCGGCGGGCTGAAGGAAAACAAAAAGGCATTTTCCGAGTCGGACAACATGCCGGTATGCTGTCCGTTGAGATCGCGCCCGTCGATATTGTCCACGCCGGCGTGGATAAAGGCAAATCCAGCACCGCCGCGTCCTGCGTCGAGGTTCTGGGTATACGCCACAGCGGCCTGTCGCCGGTCCAGCGACAGCGTCCGGTACATGACCATACCCTGTCGCCGTTGTGGATGAGAGATACCCGTTCCTGCCG
>VGJU01000341.1 GCA_016867335.1 Candidatus Zixiibacteriota bacterium
TTCGGGTTCGTATGTCTCACCCGGCGCGATGATATGCACGGCAGGACGCCAGGCAAACTGCGGATGCCGTTCCGCCATCAGAAAGGAAAAAGTAGCGTCGAGAACGCGGCGCAGGTCGTCCGGTCCAATCAGCGTAAGACGGGGAATACCCAGTTCGGGCCGCCACCGTTGCGACCAATGAAAAAAGAGTAGCGGCAACCCAATGTAATGGTCCTGATGACAGTGCGTAAAGATAACCGTCCGGATGTTGAGCGGGTCGATGCCATAGCGGATCATCTGCGCGACACCGTACCATCCGGTATCCACCAGATGGATGCCGTCGATTACAAAACTCGCCACATCCCGTCCCGGTTCAGGGACGGCGTCTGCGGTTCCAAGAAAGGTCAAAGTCGTAGGCGTAGTCATTTTATATAAAAATCGGATTGCAGAACGCCGGTATCAAGCGGGTTCCGCAATCCGAATCCGAAAGAAAAACGCTGCAACGCTATTTTTTGGCGGCGGTCGCAATTTCCAGCGCACCGGCGTGACAGGTATAACAGGTCACCTGATCCAATTTGGACTTGCTCATGACGTTTTTGTTAATGGTCACCACCTGAGCATTGATGTCCTTGACCAGCTTGATAAATTCCCGTCCCACCTTCTTGGGTTTCATCTCGTCGCTAGAATAGTCCTTCAGATTATGGCAGTAGGCACACTTCTGGCCGATGCCGTCGCTCACGCCCTTCATATAGTCGCGCACTTCCTTGCCCGACATGCCCTTGAGCACTTGAAGGTTTTTGGGATCGCCCACCTGCCCGTAGGCCGAGACGCCCGTCAACATCAGTGCGATCGCTACACCGACCATGCCCCATCTCCTAAACCGCCGTCCCATTTGTTCTCCTTTCGATGCAAGCATTATCCCTGGCAATCCCGGATCTGTCGTCCTTGCTGGCACGGGCGGATAATAGCCGGGATGCCAAAGGTTGTCAAGACAATTCGCCCGTTGCCCTCTGTATAAAGAACGTGTCAAAATGTCTGGGGTCCAGGTAGCCTAATCTCCTTATTTTCCGGTTGACAGTATGAACGCATTACCGATTCATTGCAGGTATGCAAGATGCCTTTCTTTCTTCTCTCTTCTAACTTTATCTGCTTTTTGGCCTATGCTTGACACCATACTACGAGCGGTCGGGGTGTTTGGGGCTTCCGACAGTCTTTTGTTCAAAACCCCGATTTCCCCATGGTTGATTGTGCTGATAGGAGTCGGTCTTGTCGGTCTTGTCGCGTATGTCTATCGCCGCACCATCGTCACCGTCTCGCCCGGAATGCGCTATACG
Source organism: Candidatus Zixiibacteriota bacterium (assembly GCA_016867335.1). Taxonomy (GTDB): domain Bacteria; phylum JAAXHH01; class JAAXHH01; order JAAXHH01; family JAAXHH01; genus VGJU01. The sequence continues at coordinate 1,314 of VGJU01000341.1, forward strand.
CTGATCGGTCTCAAGACGCTGGCGATTGTGCTTCTGGTCGTCTGTCTGCTCGAACCGGTGGCCCTAAACTCTGAAGTTACACCCCAGCAGGGGTTTTTGCTCGTTTTATTTGACGACTCGAAAAGCATGAGCATTCAGGACGGTTCGGGTACTTCTTCACGTATTGACGCCGTAAAACGGGTATTTAGCGAACAGGCGTTGCTGGAGACATTTGGAAAACGGTTCAAGGTGCGTGGGTTTCGTTTTTCGTCCGTCACCGAGCGATTGGGTGACATAAGCGAGTTGACCGCCGAGGGTGATGCAACGGACATTGCCGGCGCGCTCGATCAGGCGGCAGGCGAGTTCCGTGACATGCCGCTTGCGGGGATCGTGCTGGTTTCGGATGGCGGCGACAACGCCAGTCCCGGCTCCGGCGCACTGACGGGCGCGACGGACTATCTCAAGTCACAGAAGGTTCCCGTTTTTTCCGTCGGCGTAGGGGGCAACCGGATCGCCAAAGACATCGAAATTCTCAAAGTGGCAACGTCAAAAACGCTTACCACCGGCTCGATTACAGACCTGTACGTCACCATCAAAAGCTCCGGCTACGAAGGAAGAGCCGTGGATTTGGAAATCCGGGAGGGAGCGCGGCTGGTGCGCACGGAAAACATACGGCTCGGTAAGGATGGGGATACCCAGCGGATCAAATTGGCACTGTCACCGGTGTCGCCCGGTATTTTCGAGTATACGGCGGAAATCCGACTACAGAACTGGGAGATGATCGTAGAAAACAATCAGCGGCGTTTTATCATCGACAACCGGGCAAAAACCGGGCGGATCCTGTATGTGGAAGGCTATCCGAGAAAAGAGTTCAAGTTTATCCGTCGCGCACTGGAAGACGATCCCCGTCTCAAGGCCGTATCGATGGTCCGCATCTCGCCGGAAGGACGTCTTTACCGACAGGGGATTCAGGACGTCTCGGAACTTCAGGAAGGCTATCCGCGCACACGTCGAGAATTGTTTACCTATGACGCGATTATATTCGGGGATGTGGAAGCGGCTTGGTTTGCGCCGGAACAGCTCAAGATGACCGAGGAGTTTGTCAGTGTGCGGGGTGGCGGGTTTCTGATGTTGGGAGGCGATCAGGCGTTTAGCGAGGGCGGATACGCGGGTACGCCCATCGAAGACGCCCTGCCGGTTCGGCTTTTGGGGGGCAGTGGCGCGTGGGGGAGCGGTGTAACGGATCGCTCGTTCCGGCTCCAGCTTACCGCGGAGGGACTTACGCACCCGCTTACCCAACTTGGAGAAACCCCGGAAGAAAATCAACAAAACTGGAACAACCTACCCGAACTGATAGGTTACAACCGAGTGGGCGTTTCCAAACCGGGCGCTACGGTCCTTGCCGTGGATCCTACCACAGATGCGCTTGAAGGCTCCAACACGATCTTGGCGCTTCAGCGCTACGGGCGGGGGCGTTCGATGGCAATTACCACGGCTTCGTCGTGGCACTGGCAGATGCTCATGCCATCCGAAAACCGCTCGCATGAGCGGTTCTGGCAACAAATGGCGCGATGGCTTGCCCTCTCCACCCCCGGACAGGTAACGGTCACGCTCGACAAAGAGTCATACGGTGAAAAGGAAGCGGTGACGATCACCGGCGGGGTATTTGACGAAACGTATGCGCCTGTAAACGAGGCTGTCGTCTACGCCCATGTGACCGGGCCGACCGGACAGACCGAATCCGTACCGCTCGAATGGACATTTGGCGAAGCAGGTGTTTATCGAGCGAAATACCAGCCGAAGATGGGCGGGATGCATCAGGTGGAGGTTTCGGTGCAATCCCCGGAGTCGATTACCGCGAGAGATCAAGCAGGATTTGGCGTGGCGACGTCGATCGCCGAGTTTACCGATCCCACGCTTCAGAACGACGTACTCAAACGTCTGGCCGAATCGACCGGCGGGGTGTATGTCCCGCTGGATCAGGCAAGTCAGCTTCCGGAACGGATACCGGCGGTAAAGCAGATGGCATCTACGACACGCGAGCGCGATCTGCGCGACACGCCCCCGCTTTTTTTCGCCGTCGTGCTTATCCTCGGTCTGGAGTGGTTCT
>VGJU01000342.1 GCA_016867335.1 Candidatus Zixiibacteriota bacterium
CGCCTATCAACAAAATGGAACGCCATCCGGAGCGCAACGTTCCCGATAGTTGACCGCGAAATCGCGTATGCACCGTGGGCCACATCAGCAGTGCGGTGATCAGAAACATGCCGGTAATATACAGGGTGGGGTGGACGATCTGAACACCGAATTTGTCGATGACCGAATATCCGACGATGGTCGCTCCGACGCCAAGCGCGGATTTGAAGCCGTGTATCGCTTGTGGGTTGAGTCGCACCACATTGACGCCGAGCGACAGGATGCCGCCGGAGACAAGCAGGATACCGACAAGCCCCGTCGAGGTGATGGGTTCATCAAGCAGTAACCATCCGAGAAAAGCGGTGATACCGATCCCCGACCCACGCGCGACCGGATAGACGACCGATATTTCGCCGTCACGGTACGCGCGTCCTAATAACATAAAATAAAAGGTGTGTATGGTTCCGGTGGCAAGTATGCAGGGGTAGCCTTTGCTCAGCATATCGAGAAGCGTATCGGCTCCCCTTTCGGCGCCGATCCACGCGATGGCCGGCGTCATGGACAGCCCCCCCACCCACATGGACCACCAGAATATCGCTAAATTGCCCGACGCGCGACGGGCGACAAAGTTCCAGACGGCATGGAGCACCCCTGCGGTCAGGACCAGAAGAAAAAGCGAGGAGGTCATGACGCAGGCGTTTGGAGGATGGAGGGAGCCGAAAACGGTTCGGCGATTTCTCCTCGTTCATTCATGGCGGGGTATGGTAGCTGCTTTCTTCGGCAGTAGGCGGACACCTGTGGATGGGTAAACTCGAACAATCGGTGGGTGTATGTTTCGTCATCCAAACGCCGGGTCTCGTAGAAACCGGCTTCCGTACGCTGGCGATGCGCTTCGAACAGAATCAGCGCGGTGGCTACCGATACATTGAGTGACTCGACCATGCCCGACATGGGAATACGCAACATCTCGTCGCACAGGGCTACGGTTTCCGGAGACAACCCTTCGAGTTCGGTTCCCACGACGATGGCGGTGGGTTTTGTATAATCGACCGTTCGGAAGTCGCGCGCGGTTGGCTCATGGTGGGCGGCAAGGAGGTGAAAGCCGCGCATACGAAGCACCGCGACGGTGGAGGCCACGTCGTGGTGTCGTATGACGTCGATCCATTTGTGCGTGCCGCTGGCAGCGTGGTTGCGAAACCGAAGCCCGTGTTGGACGGTGACGGTATGAATTTCCGAGATGCCTACGGCGTCGCATGTACGGATCACTGCGGCCACGTTGTGGGGTTTTTTCACGCCATCCATGACGACCGTCAGATCGGGCTGACGGCGGTCCAGCACCCATTTTATCTTTTCGAAACGTTTTCCGGGCTGCATAGGTGGGAAAAAGTTGGAGGGTGCAACATGTCTGTCTATTCGCTGGCGAATGGCGCGTATAAAACGGTAAGATGCAAAGCGAGAAAGGGGTGTCAACCCATTTTTAAAAGAGCGTGGTACAACCTTTGAAGAAAAAATTTTCTTCAAGAAAATACTTGACTTGGGAAGCCATCTTTTCTATATTGGATATGCTAACGACGCGGGGTGGAGCAGTCTGGTAGCTCGTTGGGCTCATAACCCAAAGGTCGCAGGTTCAAATCCTGCCCCCGCTACTCTTGAAAGACCCCTGAGCCATTCGGTTCAGGGGTCTTTTGTATGGTTGCGGTTATTCCCAACCCGGCTATATCCCCGCCTTGCCGAGCACCTGTTTGAGCGTCGTGACAAACGCATCCAACTCGTCCGCCGTACCCATCGAGACGCGGCAGTACCCGTTGACGCCCCACATACGGGCGGCGTTGCGGATAAATACACTGCGCTTCTGGAGTTCGCGTGTCACCTGATCCGTGTCGGACACCTTGAAAAGCATAAAGCTGGACTCGCTCGGCACGTACTCGATGCCAAGCGCCTGAAATTCCTTTTCCAGAAAAACTCGACCTTCGGCGACCACCCGTTTTGATGCGGCGATGTGTTCGGCGTCGTCGAGTGCCGCATTGCCGGCGGCAAGTGCCATGTCGTTCCACGAACCGATATAGTTCCAGAACCCCTCGAAATTTGGATTTTTCCCTACCGCATAGCCAAGCCGAACCGCCGGTAGCCCGTAGACCTTGGAAAAGGTGCGGGTGACAAACACGTTGGGTTTCGAGAGGGCAAGGTCCGTCGCGGTCACATAGTTCGGATCCCGGACAAAGTCGATATAGGCTTCGTCGATCAGGATTTTGACCGACTCCGGCACGCTTTCCACAAATTTGACGATCGCCTCGTGCGGCACGATCGTGCCGGTCGGGTTGTTGGGGTTGGTGATCACGACCAGTTTGGTCTCGGAAGTGACCGCCTTGCGCATCGCGTCGAGATCATGGCGTTTGTCAGGCGTAAGCGGCACGCGGGTGATCGTCACGTTGCGGCCCCGCTGCTGGAGGTCCTGTGCAAATTCACTGACGTCGCCATACCCGTTTTCCGCCTCGACAAGATGCCCGCCCTTGTCGAGAATGGCAAACACCGCGGCCTTGAGGATACTCCCCGATCCATCTGCCAAAAAGATGTGATTCTTTTTCTGAAAAGTATCCCACTCCTCGCGGCTTTGAGGATTCATTCCCACCCCGTCCATCGACATACCTGCCAGTTTGTTGAGCTTGAAGACGAGTTCGAAGGGATAACTGTTCATATACCGGTTACAGTTGGGAAGCATCTTGCGGATGGCTTCCAACGCTTTGGGAGACGCGCCGAGCGGGTTTTCGTTCTGGTTGAGACGAACCTGTCCCGGATCAACACCAGCCCCCCGGATGTCCGCTGCCGTCTTGCCCGTCACAAACGCCTTGGCAAACGCCGCTGGCGACAGCCCCAGCGCCGCAGCACCAAGCCCGCTCAGCAGTGTGCCCTTCAAAAAACGACGGCGCGTCAACTGGTCCCACGTTTGGGATTCTTCATCGCGGTGTGTTAGATTCAACGACGATGGAGTCGGAAACATGTAGTATCCTTTCTGGTTGAGAACGTATTGTCTGTCTTATGCTTCACCCAAACCGGCGCTCTGTGACGGGATAGGACAGTTTCTTCGATGTTTTTCAGACCGTCTTACCTGCCATCTCCCTGACAAGGCGTGGGTTTTGGTTTCTTTGGTAATATAATACCTTCAAGCTGGATCAACAACTGGTTCTCGGCGCTCATACACCCTCTTAGACTCGTCCGGCTACCGGAAAGTTGTGGTTTTTTTTGCTGTCCCTCTTTGCGCTTTACCCGGTCTACGGCACCCCATGCGGACATGTCCGACCTGATAACCCGCTCGTTGCCGTTTTGCGCGTCGGCCTGTCTCATATCGGCCTTTCGTGCAACCCACGTAAATCCGGTCGTAGCTCTGCGGGGGAGTAGCGGAGCGCGGCT
>VGJU01000343.1 GCA_016867335.1 Candidatus Zixiibacteriota bacterium
TTGGGCGGAGCGTAGCGTGCCGAGTTCGGGGATACTGACCTGAAAATCGCTCAACACTTCGAGCAGAAAGCTTTCGAATTCGTCATCCGACCGATCCACCTCGTCGATCAGAAGTACCACCGGTTCGGGTGACAGGATGGCTTCGAGAAGCGGCCGGGGTAGCAGAAAATGTTGTGAAAAAAAGGCGCTGTCCTGCCGGTCGAGTAGCTCGACGGCCTCGCTCAGCGTCCTTGCCCCTTCCAAAAGGCCACCGATCCGATCTTTGAGCATCTGGGTATACAAAAGCTGTTTGGTATATTCCCACTCATAGAGCGCTTTCGACTCATCCAGTCCTTCGTAGCATTGTAGGCGGATCAACCGGCGGCTCAGGGATTTTGAAAGCGTTTTGGCGATTTCGGTTTTACCTACCCCCGGTGGGCCTTCCACCAGAAGGGGTTTTTCGAGACGATCCATCAAATAGACCGGAGTAGCTACTTCCGGACCGCAGATATAACCCTGCCGATCAAACAACTCGATGACGTGTTGCACCGAAGAAAAGGCGGTCATAAGTCTCCTTCGCGTTCCGTATAGTACAACTCAAAAAGGGGCATACAGTTAGGTCACCCGTGTCTCCAAAGTATCGGAGACGATGGGAGGTGTCAAGCACTATGTAGCGTTTGAAAGCGTCGAGACGGGCCATGCAAGGGACGGTATGCGGTAAATCCATCCACTTCGGCGCGTTTCAGAAAACCAGAAAACGCTTGACACTCCGGGGGAAGCCGTCTATATTTTGATGTTCCTGCGGCGGCGTAGCTCAGGTGGTCAGAGCAGTGGAATCATAATCCACGTGTCCGGGGTTCGAGTCCCTGCGCCGCCATACGGCCTTCTCCCGGAAGGCCATTTTTGTTTGTACCCGTCCGTTCGAAACGGGTATCTTGAGGCAACGCCGTCCGGTTTGGCCGGCCCCTTATCTTTCCGGTCTTTGCCTTATGTCCGCATCCTTCGAGAATATCGTAGACACTACGCTGTGGCGCTTTCGGATGCTCGATCCGAGTGATCATGTAGTTGTAGCCGTTTCGGGCGGGCCGGACTCGGTAGCGTTGCTGCACGTGCTCTGGCATTTGAGCGAAAGGTGGCCGTTCCGGCTTACCGTCGCCCATCTGAATCATGGTTTGCGGGGAGCGGAGGCGGACGAGGATGCGGCATTTGTACAACAACTGGCCGATTCACTGCATCTGTCTTGCGTGGTCGAGCAAGCGGATGTAGCCACCTACTGTCGTGCACGCGGTCTTTCGACCGAAACCGGCGCGCGCGAGATACGGTATGCGTTTCTGGAGCGGATGGCACAGAAACATGACGCCCGGAAAATCGCTACCGGACATACCGCCGACGATCAGGCTGAGACGGTGCTGATGCGGCTACTGCGCGGCAGCGGCCCCGGCGGGCTGGCGGGCATACGTCCGGCGCTGGAGGGACGGATCATCCGGCCCTTGTTGTACGCGACCCGCGAGCAGGTGATGGCCTATCTTGCCGCACGTCGGCTTACCGCACGGCAGGACGCAACCAACGACGACCCGGACATGCTGCGTAACCGGGTGCGGGGGCATCTCATGCCTGTACTCCGTAGCCGTTACAACCCCGAAATACGGAGTGCGCTGTGTCATCTTGCGGAAATCGTTCGCGCCGAATCCGAATATATGGACAAACAGACCGAGACGATCTTCAAAAAAGCAGTTCATGCATCGGGGCCGCTAATATGGCGGATCGATCCTGTGGTGTGGAGCGGGATGGCGCTTCCTTTGCAAAGACGGCTTTTGCGCCATCTGGCCACGGAAGCCGGGGCGAACGCCGAACAATTTCCCTTTGACTCGATCGAAGAGGCACGCCGTCTTATCGACGTCGGACAGCCGGGGCATCTGCGCTCGCTTCCCGGCGGTCTTACGATGGAACGTCGGCGGGAGACGGTGGTCGTGCGGCGGGGGAGACGCGAATCGTGGCGCATTCCCATGCCCGCGCCCGGCACGACCCCACTTCCGCAGACAGGTCGCAGCCTGACCCTGCGATTTATTTCTCCGGCGGAAATAACCGGAAGCGATACGCCCAATTGCGTTTATTTCGATGCGGAAACGGCGGGAAACGTGTTCGAGGCGCGTTCTCGCCGCCAAGGGGATCGTATGGCTCCATCCGGGATGACGGGAACCAAATCGCTCAAAACGTTTTTTAATGAATGGGACATTCCTCGGTTGGAGCGGGATTTGGTGCCGGTGTTGTGCAGTGAGGCGGGCATCCTGTGGGTGGTCGGAAGACGGCGCTGCCGATGGGCGGAGGTGACGGACAGAACGGTCCGTGTGCTCGTGGCAAAATGCGAATAGATCGACGAGCGTATATCACGCTGTACAGAAGAAAAGGTTTCGTCTATGCAGGTGCTGTTTACTGCCGAACAACTCAAAAAGAGAGTGCTGGAACTGGGAAAACAGATTTCGCAAGACTATGCGACGACCAATCCCGTTCTGGTTTGTCTCCTGAAAGGAAGCGTCGTTTTTCTGGCAGATCTGATGCGAGCGATTCCGGTTCCGCATACCGTGGAGTTTCTCAGGGTGTCCAGCTATGGATCGAAAACGGTTTCTTCGGGTCGGGTCGAGATAACCGATTTTGACGCGGATTTAACCGGACGCCATGTACTTGTCATAGAGGATATCGTTGACACGGGGAGTACCTTGGGATATATTAGGGAGTATTTGTTAGGTCAAAAACCCGCCTCGCTTCGTGTATGCGCACTGCTGGACAAGCCTACGGCGCGGGTTTCGGGTGTAGCGATCGACTATTTCGGATTTACCGCGCCCGATGTATTTGTCGTCGGATACGGCATGGATTGGGACGAACGGTTTCGCCATCTGCCGTACGTAGGCATTCCGGAGTCTCAGGACAGCGCTTGAAGGAAAGATATGGCAGACGAACGGCCACAGGACAACGGACATCAGGACCCCGACTCCCGCCGCGTCCGGCGAAACGCCCCGTCCGGGGGCGCGGAGCGCAGAGGCAACGGCGGCTCACGTCGCGCCAAACAGATGCTGATCTGGGTGATCCTGTTTTTGCTTTCCATGGTGTTGGTCAAATTCTTTAGCCAGAATCGAACCGAAGAACTCCAGATCAGCTATTCGAGTTTTCGCCAACATCTGGCCAACGGCAACATCCGGTCGGTGGTGATCTCGGAAAAGACGCTTTCCGGCGAGTTTGTAAACGGAGCACAGACTCGCAGCAGCAATGGCCAGGAGAAGGTCGAGTACCGGTTCAAGGCGGTGATTCCGTTTGAGGATGCGGAACTGATCCGAGAAATGGAAAAACAGGGTGTGGAAAT
>VGJU01000344.1 GCA_016867335.1 Candidatus Zixiibacteriota bacterium
GAATGCCCGTCGTCGTTCATCCGTCGGGGCGTGCGACGCAGGGCGCACCCTTCTCCCCTTCTCCTCCAGCTTATGGCCCACAAAGACCTAAATGCGTTTATAGACCTCTTGCGTGAACAAGGCGAACTCAAAGTCGTCACGACCGAAGTCGATCCTGAACTGGAAATCTCGGCCATCGCCGACCGGGTGGTAAAACGCAACGGTCCGGCGCTGTTGTTTACCAACGTAAAGGGGTATCCGGATATTCCGGTGCTCATCAACACCTTTGGATCCCGGCGGCGCATGGAATTGGCGCTTGAAACCGCCAGTCTGGACGATATCGCCGCGGAAATCGCCGAACTGATACAACCCCGAATCCCAACTTCTCTGATCGGAAAAGTCCAGATGTTACCCAAACTTTCGCGTCTGGCCGACATGGCTCCCAAAATCGTCCGGAGCGGGCCGTGTCAAGAAGTGGTGGAAACCGAGTCGCCGTCGCTTTTGTCGTTGCCCGCACTCCGCTGCTGGCCACAGGACGGAGGACGCTATATCACTTTTGCACAGGTACTCACACGTCATCCCGAACGCGGAACCCGCAACGTAGGCATGTACCGGCTTCAGGTGTTTGACGAAACAACCCTTGGTCTGCACTGGCAGCGTCACAAAGGCGGCGCGCATCATTATCATGTCGCCGAGTCGCTGGGGCAAAGACTGGAAATAGCCATCGTGTTAGGGCCGGATCCGGAGACGATGTACGCAGGTACCGCACCGCTTCCCGATGAACTCGATGAATTTATGCTTGCCGGTTTTCTTCGTCGAAAACCGGTCGAGTTGGTCAAATGCAAAACCATCGCACACGAGGTTCCGGCCAATGCCCAGATCGTGCTGGAAGGATATGCCGAACCCGAAGAACGCCGAATGGAAGGTCCGTTTGGAGATCATCAAGGGTACTACTCGCTCCCCGACCTGTTTCCGGTTTTTCATCTGACCGCCATCACCCATCGCAAAAATCCGATCTACCCTACCACCATCGTCGGTCCTCCGCCCCAAGAGGACGAATGGCTGGGTAAGGCGACCGAACGCATCTTTCTACCGCTTTTGCGCACTACGCTACCCGAAATCGTAGATATAGACCTTCCGGTCGAAGGCATTTTTCACAACCTCGCCATCGTATCCATCGACAAAAGATATCCGGGGCACGCCCGCAAAGTGATGCACGCGTTGTGGGGGCTCGGTCAGATGATGTTTACCAAAGTTATCGTCATCGTAGATAAAGACGTCAATGTGCATGACATGCGCGAGGTCGTCTGGCGTGTCGGCGTGTCGATCGACCCCCGGCGTGACCTGCTGTTGACGGAAGGGCCATGCGACGTGCTGGATTTTGCCGCCCAGACCGCCGATTACAGCGGAAAACTGGGCATCGACGCCACGACCAAATGGCCGGAGGAAGGGTTTACACGGGGATGGCCGGAAATCCTGCGCATGCCCGACGAGATAAACCGTCGCATAGACGCGCTCTGGCCCCAGTTGGGGTTGTAAAACGCTTTCGCAGGTTATAAACGGCAGAAATTACGTCGAGCGGGTGCGTCAAAACGAATAGGGGGGTGTTTTGCTGGAAACATTTGTACACCGTGCAGGTCTGGGGGACATCTATCGGAAAATAGTGGACGGACAGCGGCTTTCGTTTGACGACGGGCTGACGCTGTACCGCAACCCCCATCTGTCCGTGATCGGATGGCTCGCCAATCTCGTACGCGAGCGGTTGCACGGCGATCAAACGTTTTTTGTGCGCAACCAGCATATCAACTATACCAATGTCTGCAACAAGGGGTGTCTGTTCTGTTCGTTTTACGCGCTGCCCAAAGACCCGAACGGCTATGTGCTGACACCGGAACAGATTCAGGACAAGGTGCGCGCCTACGCCCATCTTCCTATCACCGAAATCCACATGGTGGGAGGGGTCAACGTCCGACTTCCCTACGCGTACTATCTCGATATAGTACGGGCGATAAAAACGGCGCGTCCGGACGTTTCGCTCAAAGCGTTTACGATGATTGAGATCGAGCAGATACGCCGGGTGTCGCGCAAACCGCTCGAAGAGGTGTTTGGCGATCTGATGACCGCAGGGGTCGATGCGCTTCCGGGGGGTGGCGCGGAGGTGTTTAGCGACCGAGTCCACGAAGAGCTTTTTCATGCCAAGTCGGATTCCGACAAATGGCTCGACACGGCTCGTGCGGCACACCGGGTGGGGCTTCCGTCAAACGCCACTCTGTTGTACGGTCATGTGGAACAAACCGAAGAAAAAGTGTATCATCTGGTCAAATTGCGCGAACTGCAAGACGAAACCGGCGGATTTCTGGCCTTTATCCCGTTGTCTTGGCATCCCGAACGCACAGCGATCTCGCATCTCCCCGGCCCCACGGGTCAGGCAGATCTCCGTGAGATCGCCGTGGCGCGGCTTATGCTCGACAATGTGCCGCATATCAAGTCGTTTTGGATCATGAACTCACCTGCGGTCACTCAAGTGGCGCTCCGGTACGGTGCGGACGATATGGACGGAAGTGTGATGGAATACGAAATCACCCGCGACCCGAGTACAGATCGTATCCAAACGCTTACCCACGCCCGGATGCTCGATATGATCGCCGAAGCGGGGCGGCAACCCGTAGAGCGCGATGCACTCTATCGGATCGTAGCAAGTCCTCAACCCCGGATGCCGGCATATCTGGAACCGGAAGCCGGCGCGGCAGGCGGATAGACAGGAAAACGGATGATCGACGATATCGCCGGAAAGGTTCTTGCCGGGCAAAGGCTCGACTATGACGAAGGAATGCGGCTGTTTCATCATCCCGATCTACCCGAACTCGGTATGCTGGCAGACTATGTTCGTTGGCAGAAACACCCCGAACCGATCGTAACGTACAACATCGGACGCAACATCAACTATACCAACGTATGTTGGGTGCGGTGCAAGTTTTGCGCGTTTTACCGCCCACCCGGTCATACCGAAGGGTATACCCTGCCGGACGAGGAGATTTTTCGCAAGATAGAGGCGCTTGTGGCGGTCGGTGGCAACGAACCGGAATCGTGCGAGATTCTTATGCAAGGCGGGCTAAATCCAAAACTCAAGATCGCCTATTACGAAGGTCTTTTTTCCGAAATCGTCCGCCGATACCCATCCGTCTATCTACACTCGTTATCGGTAGCGGAAATCGTATATATAGCGCATATTTCGCGGATTACCGTCGAGGAGGCGCTTGTCCGTCTACGGACCGCCGGGCTGAAGTCGCTACCGGGCGCCGGTGCGGAAGTGCTCGACGACGAGGTCCGACAG
>VGJU01000345.1 GCA_016867335.1 Candidatus Zixiibacteriota bacterium
TCCTTCTCAATCTCGCCCACATCGTCCGTATGCTTATACGATAAACCTGTCGTCGTTTTTGAAAGGACGACAAATGGCCGAATACGAATTTACCGAAGAGCAAAACCAAACCCTTGCCCGTCTATCGGTTCGTCTAAAACGGTTTGGGGTTCTTTTTATCCTACTCGGCGCCGTCCGTCTGGTCGGCAATATCTTGACGGTGATCGGCGTGGACCCCATCGACATGGCGCACATCGGTGCCTTTCTGGTTACCGCCATTACCGTCGTCGTAGGGGTTCTGCTCTGTCGCCCGGCGGACAGCCTCGGCAAAATCGTAGCCTCAAGCGGCCGAGATATGACCGAGTTGATGACAGGCATGAGGGGGCTGGCTACCGCATTTGGCGTGATTCGTCTGACTCTGTGGCTGATCCTTGTTTTTGTGCTGATCGATGCCGTCAAGCTTTGGTATTGAAGCCTCCCCCGCCGCCTTCCGAAGGCAGCTTTACGCCTTCCACCTGCGGGGAGTAGTGGGTCTTGCAACTTGTTGCAAGGGATGCACGCGCTGTTCTGTTTATAAAACGACGAAAATGACCATGAGACCCTCCATGCGAAATAGCCTGCGTGTATCGGTTGCCGGGCTACTGTGTCTGATTTGGCTGACCGGTTGCGGTTCAGGTGCGGTGATGATATCGGGAAAGCTCGACACGCCGGAGACGGCCTATACGCGCGGTATAAAGCAGCTTCGCGCGGGGTCGCCCACGGAAGCGGTTGCTGCATTCGATCATGCGCGCACGCTCGACCCCGGTTATGCGCCTGCCTACGAAGGGTTGAGCCGAGCCGCGCTTGCACAGGGAAAGTTGGACGAAGCGATCCGGCATATCCGCGTGGCCAAGAGCAAAGACACCGGTTACGCTCCAGTATGGATCGTAACCGGACTGCTGTATACCGCGGCACGCCGCTATTCCGCCGCCATTGCCGAGTACGAGGAAGCACTCAGGATCGATCCGGATCGGCTGTGGGCCGTAGAGACCTATCTTGAGTTGGGGAATACCTACGAGAAGATGGGAAACGCGGAGCAGGCCCATGAGGCGTTCGTTAGGGTGCTTGCGCTCGAACCGCTCCATGCGCAAGCACGCACAGCCATCCGCCGAACCCGTCAGACGCTCGGCCCCGGGTTTCTTACCCGTCTTCGACATGAAGGAAAAACGGAGATAATACCTTGATCGTCTACAGCCCCGCGATTACCTCCCGAATATACGTTACCGACCGTCGAATCGCCGCCCGTTTCTCGTCGGGCGTCTGACCGGTGATACCGCATTCATAAGCCAGATACCCCGTAAAACCGATTTCTTTGAGCGCCCCCAACCCCGCCTTCCAGTCGATGTCGCCCGTACCGGGTTCCTGCCGCGTGTTGTCCGCCATGTGGATATGACCGACATAGCGACCGGCTCGGCGAAAAGCTGCCGGGGTATCGGTTTCTTCGATATGCATATGGAAAAAATCGCTGAGCAATTTGACACCCGCCGGATCGCCTGCCATCCGGATCGCTTCGACACCGTCGTCCTGTCGGCGTAGCAAATGTTGCTCGTAGCGGTTGAGCGGTTCCAACAAAAGCAGGGTATTGCGGGCGTGTGCGTAGGCCGCAAGGTCTTTGACGATTTCCGCCAGCAGACGTTTTTCAAGCGTTATCGCATCAGCATAGGGCAGCAAGTCAGGAATACGGGGCGGACCGAAGATGGGGGGAACGATTTGCCCCGCCGCGCCGAAATGTGCGCTGACTTCCAGATTCCGCTTTGACTCCTCGATGCTCGCCTTACGCTTGCCCGGGTCGGGGTCCAGAAAGTCGAACGTCGTTTGTCCGCACACCGAAGCCACCTTGATTTTTCGGCCGCGCAACGCACTTTCCAGTTCCGTCACCCGCTCGTAAGGCTTGCTCCAACCCGATACTTCGAGACCCTCGATGTTGAGCGATTCGGCAAAATCCAGTTTTTCGCTCATCGACTCACCGGGCAACAGTCCTTCTTGCAACGCAATTTTCATGACACGCTCCTACAAGAAAAGGTTGAAGGATAAAGAAACAACAACAAACGGGCATTTTATGTCAACTGTCTGGATGTCTTCCATGTAGTCGAGACATCCGGTACCGCGGCATTTCGATAGGTTGGGATAAAACACCAGCGATCCTGCCCCGACCGGTTGGGGTACGAACTGTGAAGCAGACAATCGTGAAACACGAGGATATCGCCGATGTGCATGGGAGCATCCACGACATGGGCGTCCTTAAGTTCTTCTTCGCGGACCCGGTTGTTAAACCCGTTGTGATCCGACACGTTGGCATGGCCGAGAAATTCGCGGTGCGATCCGGGGATGACGCGCAAACAGCCGTTTTCTTCGGTAGCTTCTTCCAGCGCGATCCAGATCGAATATTTGGGTGCGCCGCCCCAATAGGCGCGGTCTTGATGCCAGGGGGAGGCAAAGGTGATCGCGGCGGATTTGTGTACCGGTTTGGCGCTCAGAAACTCGATTTCCGGCCCGAGCAAGGGGTTGAGGATGGCGACCAGACGAGGATCGCAGGAAATACGCTCAAACAGCGGCGGGATTTCATCACACCACCACACATACACCCCTGATGGCCCCGTTTTTTGCTCGATGGTCTCTCTGGCAGCCTGCTTGCATTCGGCCATCTCGGCGGATGTAAACACCGCCCGAACGATCAGATAGCCGTTTTTCTCGAAAAAAGCCTTTTCCGTTTCGGAGACGGTTTGTACAGCCGGTGGCATGGCATGACTCCATGAGTAGGTTGTTCGAGCTTTCAACTATCCTACAGTCCGTAGATGTGTTTGAAGTTGAGACCGAGTATCAGGGCTTCGTCCTGTTCGGTAAACCCGATTCGCCGGATCCCGGCGACGCCGTGGACAGCCACACCGCTGGGCGAGTTCGACCCGAAAACGATACGATCCGCGCCGATACGGCCTTCGCGTACGGGATTTCGGACAAACGACGGCTCGTCAGCGGCGATCAGCGTGGTTCCGAGATAAATGTTGGGATAGGTCTGCGCCGCCTCGACGGCGTCGGATACCCACTCCCGGTAGCCCATGTGGTCCATGAGAATGACGACATCCGGATGACGCGCTGCCAAACGACCTATGCTCGTTGGCGAACATCCGCTTTCGGGCGAACCGGAATGGATGGTGACGGGCAAACCCAACACGCAAGCGGTTTCCATGATCGGATCGACACACGGGGCATCGATGATATATTTATGCGCCGCGGCCATGAGTTTGATCGTCCTCGCCCCGGCATCCACCCACCACTTGACTTCGTC
>VGJU01000346.1 GCA_016867335.1 Candidatus Zixiibacteriota bacterium
GTTCAGCCCATTCGGCGGCCAGCGATTTGGTGAGGTTGCATACACCGGCTTTCGCGCCCGTATATACGGCCCGTAGCGGTCCCCCAACCACGCCTACCTGAGAAGAAATGTTGATGATGCGCCCGCCCTTGCCCCGCTCGATCATGTGGCGCGCAACCGCTTGGCTAAAGAAAAATACGTTCTTCAAGTTGACGTCGACGATATAGTCGTATTCTTCTTCGGTCACCTCGATTGCCGGTTTGATTTTGTTGTATCCGGCGTTGTTGACCAGGATGTCGATGCCGCCCGACACGGCGACGGCTTGCCCGACAAAGGCGTCTATCGACGCGACGCTGACCACATCCACCGGAAAACAGTGACATTGGCGGCCAAGTGCCCGGACCTTTGCCGCCGTTTCTTCGAGTTCGGGCATGGTCCGGCTTCCGATCACCAAGTCGGCTCCTGCCCGCGCGCCCTCCACCGCAATCGCCCTGCCGATGCCGCGCCCCGCACCCGTGACGACCATCGTCTTGCCCTCAAGCGAGAAAAGAGACAGATCCGCCATTTTCTTCTCCTGTTCTGAAAGTGCAAACCACATCTCTAAAGCCTATCCGAAAACCTCATACGGTGTACAAAACGAGCCAAAGGGTCTTCAGATAGACGCCAAGTCGAAACGGTTACCGGAAAACACTTATCAAAAAAGACGACAGACCACGTCAAAAAAGGTAGCGTCTCTTGGCTTCGCTGTCAAGCGTGGTGGCGGAAAGAAAGGGGCATGATTTGTCCGCTTGCCGAAACCATGGGACGACCCTATTTTTGCATCACCGTCTTTCGGACGGGCCCGGCAAAGACATCCCCCTACTATTCAACCAAAGGACCTGCGCATGTCTTCCACCCCAACCCGTGCCCGGTACGGCGCTGAAGCGGTGGTCGGGCTAAAGGGACAACTTCCCAACCCCTTCCCGCGCACCATGGGGCCAAACTGCATGAAATATCTTCAGGAAGTGGTCGATTCCGGACTTACTTCGCCCATGATAGGACGCTTTGAACAAGCTTTTGCCGAGGCGATGGGTGTCCGCTACTGTATCGCCACACCCGGATGCACACCGGCGCTGGCCGTACTGGCTGCGGCGTTTGCCTTCGAGCCGGGTGACGAGATCATTGTCTCTCCCGTTACCGACTATGGTACGGTACAGGGACTTATCCGCGAAAACTATATCCCCGTATTTGCCGATACCGAGCCGGGAACCGTCAACCTCAGCGCAGACACCATCGCCCCGCTTGTCACCGACCGCACCCGCGCCCTCCTCGTCGTTCACAAGACCGGATTGGTATGTGACATGGACCCGATCAACACACTGGCAAAAAAACACGGGTTGATCGTCTATGAGGACGTATGTCAGGCGGTTTTTAGCCGTTATAAAGGGCGTTATGCAGGAGCGCTTTCCCACGCTGCCGGGTATTCGTTCGATTCGGAAAAAACGATGGGGTCCGACATCGGCGGATGTGTCGTTACCGACGACGATGCGCTGGCCGAACGCATCAGGTTTATCGGGCAAAGCCGTGGCGGAGAGATGCGTCCGGGATTTGGAAGGGTGCATACGGAGCCGGGATACGCGCATCGCATGACGATGTGTACGGCGGCCATATCGCTGGCCCAACTGGAAATCCTACCCGATCAGGTAGCCCGACGGGATGCCATGATCCGACTTGTCAGCCGTCTGCTGTCCGACATTCCCGGTATCCACCCCCTGCCCATCCCGGATTATCAAGAGGTGTATTCCTGTTGGATGGCCGGATTCAACATCGACAAGAAGGCGTTTCGCTGTGACGCGGACACATTTGCCGCTCAGCTTGCCGAAGCCGGTATTCCGGGTATCGGAACCGGAAAATACTATCTGATGCCGGAGGCGCTTACCTTTCTCCAAAAACGCGCCCAAAACCAAGTCTATCCCTTCTCCTTGCCCCCTGCCTCGCGGCGGTATGCTTACTCCGCCGACTCCTGTCCCGTGGCGCGTGATTTTCTCGATACTTTTATCCGTTGGTCCACGTTCTGCGAAAAATATGAACCGGTCCACTGCGAACAGATCGCTCATCTTGTTCGATCTGTGGCCGAAAGGAACCGTGTATGAGCGCCCGTGTGCTCCATCTTTCCGCCCGCTACTACCGAGCGCTGCCGACCGACCATCCCGGATGGGAGTCGGTGACGTTCGAACTGCCGCTCAATCGGACGGCTTTTGTGGGAATGCACTGCTGGAATATCGGATGTCCGGACGGTCCGGCGGTGGACTACGGCTACTGCGTGGGTATGGGCTGGCCGGAGGCGGCGGCAGAGTCGTACCGCATCATGAAGGAAACGATACGTCCCGCCATGGACGCCGCCCGATCAGCAGGCATGACCGTGTGTCACGTTGAAACCGACTGGATGGACGCCCGGTATCCTCATATACCATCGCGCCGTAACAAACCATCCACAGGGACGCCACACCCGCTTCAGCAGGCTATGCTCGACCGGGCACATGGCCCGGAATACCTGAAACGCTCCCCGCTCGCGGGCATGAAACGCGCCGCAGTGGTATCGCCCGTAGACGACGAACCGTTGTTATTCTACTCCGATACGCTGGACGACTATCTCAAAAAACGCAACATCGATACGCTGATCTATGCCGGATTTGCTGCCGACATGTGTGTGCTCAACGCCGAAGGCGGGGCGCGCCCCATGCTGGGACGTGGCTACCGGTGTATTCTTATGCGCGACGCGACGGTCGGCGTGGAGACGCCCCAGTCGTTTCCCGAACGACTGGCGACACGATACGGTATTCATATCTTCGAATGGTCCCTCGGATTTAGCACCACGTTTGCTGAGTACATGACGGCGTTGGAAAGGCTCTCATAATGTCGCTCTCTATCTGTCCTTGGAAATACGGCAAAAAATGGGTGTATTCCATTACGTACGACGAAGCACTGGCCGACCTGCACCGATTTGCCGTTCCCATGCACGAAGAGTATGGCATTCCCGGACACGTCGAAGTCGTGGTCGGTCAGATGGGCGAAATCCGACAGATCGGCCAATCGAGTTACAACGGCTTTCGCCACATGAACGGCGAGGAACTGAAGGCACTTATCGGCGCCGGATGGGGCGTAGGCAACCATTCATGGAGCCATGAGATCATCCGCCCGGAGAGGGTGGACCACGAACTGCGCGAGGCAAAGGATGTGTTGGAGGACGCCATCAGCAGACCGGTCGTTTTTTTCTGCTCACCCGGCGACAACACCAATATGGCGGATCATGTGCTCGACGCATGTCGGCGCTACGGCT
>VGJU01000347.1 GCA_016867335.1 Candidatus Zixiibacteriota bacterium
CGCGCGTTCTTCGAAGTCGAACTCCAGAATCACCAGCGCAAAATCCCACAGATACCGTTTGGCGCGGGCTACATCTTCATAGACGTGCTGTTCGAAATACTGTCGGTTAAACAATCCGGTGGTTTCGTCGATAAAGCTGGCTTCGCGCAGTCGTTGATTGATTTCCGCAAGGGTAAGAAGGGTGTTTTCAATCTGTGCGTTGGTTTCTTCGAGCGCTTTGGTTTTTTCTTGTATACGTTGTTCCAACAGGATATTGGCTTCTTCGAGCGAATGGACCAGACGGGCGTTTAGAAGACCGAGTTGGCGTTTTTCCCATGCGCGCTGAACGGTAGGGCGTATGCGTTGCGGGATTTCGTCGGGTTTTTTGAGAAAATCGTAGCCACCGTACCGCAATACGTCGATGGTCATTTCGAGCGTTCCGAACCCTGTTAGAACAATGATTTCCACGCTCGGATCGAAGGCCTTAATGGCGCGCATCATCTCTATACCGTCCATGCGCGGCATTTTTACATCCGTCCGAGGCCAGCAAATCGAGTAGTAGCCGGAGTACACGCGGGTCGTCTTCGACCACGAGCACTCGTTTTTCCATAACAGCCTTTCTGCCCGATGGCTTGTCAAGAAAAACGTTTTACTGTGGTGTCGTCGCAGGAGCGGCAGGAGCGGATGCGCTGTCTACCGATGCGGGTGCGGCGGGTGTCGGCGCGGCAGGAGCGGGTGCACCCGTGGAAGCGCCGGATTTGAGACGATTTTTAACCAGCGCTTCCAGCACTTTGATGCCACGCTGGTTTTCGAGAAGCGCCGCATCTACATTACCCTCTTCGCGACGGAACTGGGTAAGCTGTTCGTGTACCGACGCCAGATCGATATACAGGTCGAGGTTGGAGGAGTCGGCCTGAATCGCCCGGTTGTAGTTGATCACCACATTGTCGAAATTGCCTTCTTCCAGCGCCTGCTGAGCTTGATCGAGTGCGCTGGTAGCCATCGGTTGGCCCTTGCCCGCGCCGAGCAGTTCGCCTTGCAACGAGGGCCCGGACTCTTTTTTACCTCCGCCGAACAGAAAACATCCCGAAGCGGAATACATCACGATGATCGTCAGTGCCGCAAGACTACCACGTCGAATCCCCGTCATGTTGTGCCTCCTATAAATTCTTTAGCTTCTTCGCAGCTTTTATAATATCGAATTTCCTGCCCCGGTGGTCAAGGTGACAGTTGGCGCAAAGCGGTTTTTCCTTGCCGTGTTGCGGTTCGCGTTGAAACAAGTCGCGGTGACAGGAAGCGCATTTTTCGTTGGAAACGCTGCCCCAAGGATCATGACATTTTGTGCACTGGTTATCAAGGCTCGAATGACCGAGCAACAGACGACCGCTCTGAAAGGTCGCTTCCCCTTCGACATAGTAGGCAGCCCCGGTAAAACCGAGGGCGCACAGGATGCTGGCAAGAACGACGTACCGGATAAGCCGTGGCTCCCTGTCGCGTCAATAATACAGTTCCGAGATGATATGGACCAGCAAAAATGTCATCAGGGCGGCGGAAAGCGGGATATGTGTCCACAACCATTGACGCAGAAGCCGTTGATACGCCAGTTGTCGTTTCAGCCGCTCGTACCGGTCGGTCAAGATACGAAACTCGTCCGACCGGTTGTCTGGCGACGAGGCGATTTCTTTTTCGAGATGGGCCCGTTGATCTATCAACACGTCTTGACGAAACGTATCGTTCCCCATGCGGGCGACGACGCCCGGTATTTTCTCATACAGCACCATGCCAGCGATTCCACTGACAAAGGTAAGCACAAAAACGACAGTCAATGCGACTGAGATCGTCCCGACCACTGCAAAACCGGCATGGATGCCGACCAAGACCGCCGTAACGATACCCAACGCTACATGCGACCGCATCCATCCGTCCAATCGCCCTATCGACCGGTGGTATTGTCTTTTGCGCACGGGAAGAAGCATCAGCACTACAATCAACGCCGTGGCCAGATACCCCGTCACATAGCCGGTCAGGCTACCACCACGCGGTATCGAAAGAACGGTGTATCCGGCGTAATAGACGCCCAGCGCAAGACAGATACCCGTTACCCAATAAAGCCCGTTCCGGGGCAAAAGATACATAAGTACGTCCTGAGAATAAATCTGTAGAGGCGAGTGATCTACTTCCCGTACACGCCTAACTGATGGTCTCGACACCGACGAAATAGTCGGATGGTTTTACGCGAAACATGGCTCCGGTCGGGCAGTTGTACACGCAATTCATGTGAGAACGTCCCACGCACAGATCGCATTGCATCGCCAGACGTTTGTACTTTTTACCCGTTGGAGAAGCCGGTGCAAAAGCGGTCTTTTCTTCCCTACCGATAAAACGCTGCCACCAGCGGGTTTTGGTTTCGGATTCTCTTGGTACCATTACAATAGTATCGTAGGGACACAGTTTGGCACAAAGATTGCACCCGGTGCAGGTTTCCTCAAGGATACGAATTTCGCCTGCCGGTGTACGTTCCATCGCATTGAAATTGCACCCGGTCAGACACACCGGGTCTTCACAGTGATGACACGACGTGGGAAATTGGATGTTGGCCTTGCTCGTGTCCAGCAGTGGGCCATGACGGACCAATAGCGAATACCCGTCGTGAATGGCGGCGCACGCATCCGAGCAGTTGTCGCAATGGATACACTTGTCCATGTCGATCACCAAGGCCGTATTCTGCTGCATCAACCCCTTGTTGACGACGAATTCGAGCGTTTCGGCCAATGTCGCGTCTTCGGAGAGCGCCGTGTTGCGGGCTTTACGCCTAACGATGACCTGTTCAAGCTGTCGTCTCAAATCCGGATGTTGACCTAAAATCGTATGAAAATCTTCGCGGGTAATGCGGATGACTTCGGTTTCGGTCAGGGCGACGACGGAGGCGCTTCTTTTTTCTTCGCTGAGCAAAGCCATTTCCCCGAAATACTGACCTTCACGCAGATAAGCAAGCACAAGATCTTTCGCAGGTCGCCGCTTGAGGACTTTTACAAATCCGCTACGCACCAGATAGAAGGCATCTCCATCTTCGTTTTCCTCGACGATGACACCCCCTTCGGGATAGCGCACAACTATAGCCATGTGGGTCAAGACGTCGAGTTCATCCGAACTGAATGCCTCGAAGATGCCGACGCCCCTTAGTTCGGAACGCAGGGTGCGGTCATTGTAGGTACGGTCTACGAGGGATTGTGCCTGTGGAGAAGCCTTGAGCAACAACTGGAGCAGGGGCAGCGAAAGCTCCATCAGGACA
>VGJU01000348.1 GCA_016867335.1 Candidatus Zixiibacteriota bacterium
ACCGCGTTACACGCCGCATTGAACTGAGCCATCGTCCGGCGTAAGGCATCGGCTTGAGAAGGCGTAGGAAGAAGTTTCAGGGAGATAGTAAGTTTCATATCCATAGCATACAAAACAGGTCGTTATTTGTCAGTGGGTTTCTCGCTGTCAACCCTTTATGGCATTCCTCCCCACAGCAAGCTCATGGGGTTCCCATCCCACTGGAGAAGAAATGAAAGTTCCTCTCATCACAGAGGAGTTTGTGTGCGAAAAGTGCTTCTGGATTGCGACCCCGGTCACGACGATGCGCTTGCGATCCTGCTGGCCGCAAAACATCTCGATGTGCTCGGCATCACCACCGTGGCCGGTAATCAGCGCATAGACAAAGTCACCGCCAACGCGCTCCAAATCCTCGAAGTCGCCGACCTGACGCACATTCCGGTTGCAAGCGGCATGGCGGGACCTCTATCGATCCATCGCTCTTTGTCTTCGAACCGATGCGCGTGGATATAGAACTTACGGGTGACCATACCTATGGCATGACGGTCTGCGACCGACGTCACCTGTTGCGGAACAAAGACGAATACCGCCGTATCGGAGATCGTCGAGGCAAACCGCCTTACGTGGAAGTGGGGTTGTCGATCGACCGAAACCGATTTTTTGACCTGCTGGTCGACACGCTCAGGCAGTATCCGTGATGACAAGGGGCGAAGGATGAGAGATGAAGGACAACGCAAGGTGTTGTTACTCGAAGACGACCGGCTCTACAGCCTCTTTCTAAGACAGTATTTGGAGCGGTTGGGTTATGCGGTCGTCGAGGCGGGGTCGTTGCTGGAGTTCAAGACGCTCATCCGCGCCGAACAACCCGACGCGCTTATCTCCGATGTCGGGTTTGCCGAAGACCCCGGCCCCACCGCGCGTTATCTTACACTGGGCGGCATGATGGCGCTGGACTGGATGCGAAACCAGCCCCTGCTTCGGCAGCCGACGGCGAGGATTGTCATCTCGGCAGCCATGACCGACGAATTACGCGGACAATTTGAAGCGCGGCAAGTAACGGCCATCTTTGAAAAACCGTTCGAACCGGATCGTCTGGCCGGAATGCTCAGACAGTCCATTGCCCGGCAACCGTAAGGGATCCTGGTTGTCAAGAAACGATGGGCCGTAGAAAGGAGAACCCATGTCCGAATCCGGGGGTATTGCCACAACACCCGAACCGCCGTACTACGCGGTCATTTTTACTACGCTTCGGACCGAGGGAGACGATGGATACGGCGAGACGGCGACGCGCATGGTCGAATTGGCCCGGCAACAGCCGGGCTTTCTCGGCGTCGAATCCGCCCGCGACGGGCTTGGCATTACGGTATCCTACTGGGACAGTCTCGATGCCATCGCCGCGTGGAAGCAAAACACCGAGCATCTTACCGCGCAACAGCGCGGGCGCGACCAGTGGTACGCCGACTATATGCTTCGAGTATGCAAAGTGGAAAGGGTGTATGGAAAGAGAAAGAAGGAAGGGTAAAAAAATCTCGGATAAATTGTTACATGGGTCTTTTGGATGAGCTGCCGTATAAGCCGATAAGGGAGCAGACATGCATCTCAAGCACATGCGTCCGCACCACCTCAGAGAGGCTGTAGAGCGGGGCGATCCCCTGCTTGTGCCCGCCGGATGTATCGAAACGCACGGGCCGCACATGGCAATCGGTCACGATACGATCATCGTCGAAGAAATCTGCGCCCGTATCGCGGAACGAATGTCTGTGGTTATTTCGCCGCCGTTTGATTTTGGACCTACCGGCTATGCGCTTGGCGGTCCGGCGGACGGCACGATCGACCCTGACTATCCTTCCTTTGGCGCCTATGTCAAATCCATCCTGCGCAATTTTCTGGAGATGGGGTTCAAATCCACCTATGTGATTATCATGCATCAGGGGATGGAGGCGCCGCTGGCACTGGCATTCAAAAAGGCGGCAGCGGAGCTTTCGTTTGAGCAGGTGCTGGCGGACGGGCATCCGCGCGGGTGGTGGGCGGATGCCGGACTGGCACGACGGGCAGCACGCTGGGGGTATATACAGGTACTGCCGATGATATTGCCGGAAGCCACACCGCCGGCAGAAGGCGATCACGCCGGGTACAACGAAACGTCGTTTTTGCTCGCGGCACGACCGGAACTGGTGGACCAGCGCCGACTCGATATCGAACCGGCCCCGTGGTACTGTCAGAAAAACGAAGAAAAAAACAGTTGGAACGCCCATGCCGAACACGGTCGTCTTATGATCGACGCGGTCGTCGATGCCTGGGTCGCCCGCCTGCAACGGGCGTGATGCGGGGGATTACAGCACCCGGGCAATCTCGAAATGCATCCCGTCCTTACGGCTGAAGTGGCCTCCCCAGTAAAAACCGTGTTCGTTGGCAATACGGACCAGTTCCCGCACCGACCCTTGTTGCCCGGCAAGGGCGGGGATCTTGTTGAGCGGATTCCACCGAACGTTGATATCAAACACGCCCCCGAAAGCGTGATCGCTCAGCGATTTTTTCGTGCTTTTCCCCCGGATAAACCGAGGCACGAAAGACCCATTCCATGTCAGTACCAGTGAGAGAAGCCCCTCGTGTTTCCATGTTTTCCAGAGCGCTTGCATCTGATCCGCACCCAGACGGTGAAATCGAATTTTACCACTGCCCGGCGCGCCCGATATACCCGTCATTTCGGCGATTTCGACCCGGATGATGTTTTTTTGTTCCCAGTCGTCTACGATCACGATGTTTTCCGGATTGTCGGGAAGCGGCTGGGCTCGGTACTCGAAACGCCCAAAGAGCGCGCCGAGCGCCGCATTGCCAGCAAGCGGTTGAAAATCCGGTTTGGGCGGAAAACTCGGATCCGTCGTATGAAGATGAAGACGCTGTAGACCATCGTGGTCTACAAAACCAAGCAGTACGGCCCGCGCCAACGTGGGTCGATCCACCGTCCCGGTCGCCGACAATGCGTGATGTCGCTGAAAAAGCTGTGTCGCGCCCAAGGTCCGCTGGCCGAAAATACCGTCCGGAATACCCGGATTTAGCCCCTGACCGGACAAGTGACAGCAATTGTAGGTCAGTGAAAAGAGCAATCAATGACAAGTGACAGCATTTTTAGGTCACCACGTTACAGCACTCCGAGGTTATTCGTTTTCCCCGCGCTTAAGCGGCAATGCGTAGGGTACTTGGTTGAGCAACGGTTGATGTGCCGGATCGCGACGACGCAGGGCATAGAATCTG
>VGJU01000349.1 GCA_016867335.1 Candidatus Zixiibacteriota bacterium
AGCTTGTCCAGCTTGCCAAGACCTGCAAAACCCGGTACAACGCTGTTCTCTCCTCGCACGTCAACCTTGACGACGCCTATCGGCACAGCAAAGATTGGGACGAACGCTATGTCGTTGCCACTGGAAGCCCAGTCGCGGATGAGCCGATGGGACACGGCTCCGTCTGTCATACACGCGACACCGAAACCGGGGCCGTTTTTCGCAGACTGGAAGCGTTTCTATCCGATTTCCCGGTAGAAAAATCGCTCCATTTTGACAACCTTCGTCTGACCAACACCTACGGATGCGCCGGATGGGAAGACATCGGTGTGTTGGAAGAACTCGTATGCGGTGTCACGCCTGTGATCGAATGGCTAAAAGAACACGACATAACGGTAACGACGGAAGGATATAACGGAATGCCCATCGACCCGTCCTGTCTTGTCAGTGGATTCTGGCATCACGACCCGCCCGACCGAATGCGCCAGATACTGCATCGCCGCATATCCGGCGGCGGGCGCGGCAGTCATTTCGGACAGCATACCCCCTACGATTACGGCATCTGCAACAGCATACACTTCGATATTTCGGCGCAACCCCTCCCGCCCGACAACCTGCCGGCGGATGTAAAGGAAAAATACTTTGGCTGGCTGCGTTTCCCCCGAGTGACGTGGACATTTGAAGAAAACCGGAAGGCCATACTCGACTGCATATATCTTGGAACCCTGTTGCATCATTTCTACAACGAACGAGAGATGCTTGTCTGGGACGATGTCGGGGACGGGCATCGCGTGGTTTATGCGGGAGGTGTGGTCGCCGAAATCCGTCTCCACGGTCCCGATTCGCTTCGCGTGATCTGTGGCGACATGACGATCGCCGACGGGGGAGACCGTTTTATTCCGCGCAGTGGAGCGGTGTATGCCTACAGCCGAGACGGTTCCGATCGGCTCTGGACATTGCCCGATACGCTCCGCAACAGACCGCTTGCCGTACATCTTCTTACCGAGACGGGACGCAAACCGGCGGTCGGTTGGAAAATATCCGGAAACGCCATACATTTGTGTCTGCTACCCGGTGAACCAGTAAAAATCGAGCCGGTATAACCCCCTCACCTCTTTCCAACTTCCCATGTGGGACGCCCTACTTCTTTCGCTCCAAGTCTCCGCCATAGCGACCGCCGGCGTCGGCATTGCCGGTGTCGGGTTGGGCTATATGCTGGCGCGTGTCCGTTTTCCCGGACGTACGGCGCTCGATCTTCTGCTGACGCTTCCCATGATTCTGCCGCCTACCGTCACCGGATACTATCTGATCCTGCTGTTAGGCCGCAAAGGTATGCTGGGGTATTATCTGTACGACTGGACCGGATTTACCTTTGCCTTTGCTTGGCAAGGCGCGGCGTTGGCCAGCGGTGTCGTTGCGTTGCCGATTATGGTCCGCGCCGCCACCGCCGCATTCCGCGACGTGCCGTCCGAACTGGAACACGCCTCGTATATGCTGGGGAAAACACCCGTAACCACGTTTTTCCGGATCACCCTGCCCTTGGCCCGTCAGGGACTGCTGAGCGGTCTTATTCTTTCCTTTGCCCGCGCCGCCGGCGAGTTCGGCGCCACCCTCATGCTGGCGGGCAACATCCCCGGTCAGACCCAAACCATGCCGCTGGCGATTTACGAAGCCTTTACCACAGGTCAAGACCGTGAGGCGCAGATTCTTGCGATCATGTTGACCCTTATGTCCGGTGCGGTCATCCTGCTCACCGAACGCACCCTGCAACCCCGACGGCCCCGATGGGACTGACCCTTGACAACGTAAAACGGTCTTTTGGCAAGACTTTTCACCTGTCGCTCGACATGCGCGTGGAACAGGGGATCACCGTCCTTTTCGGACGGTCCGGGTGTGGAAAAACCAGCGTCCTACGGCTGATCGCGGGGCTGGATCGTCCAGACGCCGGGACGATCCGTTTTGACGATACCGTTTTTTTTGACCCCGCTCGCAAGACCGACCTGCCCCCGCATCTGCGCCGGATCGGTTATATGTTCCAACTACCGAGTCTGTTTCCCCACCTGACGGTCCACGCCAACATAGCCTATGGCGCAACGGATTCGTCGGACGTTGCGGAGTGGCTCGAAAGGTTTCAACTTTCGGCGCTCAAAGACCGCTATCCACGCGAGATTTCGGGTGGCGAGATGCAACGTGTGGCCTTGGCGCGCAGTCTTGCCTCGCGTCCCCGTCTGCTTCTGCTCGACGAACCGTTTTCAGCGCTCGACGAACAACGCCGGACACAGTTTCAGGGCGACCTGCTGCGTCTTAAAGACAAAATGCCCATCCCCATTTTGCTTGTCACCCACAACCTCAACGAAGCGTTTGCGCTGGCAGACCGCCTGATTATATTGGACGAAGGCAAAATCGTGGAAAGCTATGACGCCATGACGCTGTTCTCCCGGCCCATGAAACGAGTTACCGCCGAGTTGCTGAGGGTGCAGAACCTTTTGCCCTGCACCGTCCGAGCGGTCCGAAACGATACGCTTGTCGTCGATACGGGGCATTTTACGGTGGAACTTGATCCGGATGCGCGGTTTCACTCCGGCGACCGTGTATGGCTTGGCATACGGGCGGTGGACGTGCGACTGATCGTCACCGACGAGTTTCGGGAAAACGAGATCGCCGCAACCGTCTCCCGGATCGTTCCGGCCTTCGGATCGAACCATGTCCTGCTCCGGTCCGACGGGTGTGCACAGGAATACGACCTTGTCATGGACCTCGACGAGCACCATTTGAGACAGCACATGCTTCGGGCCGGCGACCGGGTGCGGATATCGCTCAAACGCGCCAACGCCTTTCTTTGCGACTGACGGAGGATACAGCATGATTCGTATCGGCATTCTCGGTATCGGTTTTATGGGAACGACCCACTTCAAGGCGATCAAAAATCTGCCCAACGCAAGCGTGGAGGCGATTTTTACCCGCGACGAAAAAAAACTCGGCGGCGACTGGCGCAACATACAGGGTAATTTCGGCTCCGGCGGCGGGATGCAGGATCTGACCGGCATCCGCACGTATCGGGAAATCGACGCCATACTCCGTGACCCCGACATCGACCTGATCGACATCTGTCTGCCCACGGCCATGCACTACGATATCGTCATGCAGGCGCTGGACGCAGGTAAACACGTGCTTGTCGAAAAACCCATCGCATTGAAATTGGAACACGCCGA
>VGJU01000350.1 GCA_016867335.1 Candidatus Zixiibacteriota bacterium
TTCATCCGAACTGAATGCCTCGAAAATGCCGACGCCCCTTAGTTCGGAACGCAGGGTGCGGTCATTGTAGGTACGGTCTACGAGGGATTGTGCCTGTGGAGAAGCCTTGAGCAACAACTGGAGCAGGGGCAGCGAAAGCTCCATCAGGACACAGTCGGTGGTCGCGGTAACGGTGACGTAGGACGACTGCGTCGTACGGGGATTCATATCGCCAAAAAAGTCACCGCGTTTGAGGATACCGATCAGGGTAAAATAGGGCCCCTCGCCCTGTGAGACACGTACGTACCCGGAGAGAATGACGTACATAACCTGATCGTACGCCCCTTCCCAGCACAAAACATCCTCCGGTGCTGCCTCGCGGATGGAAGCCTGTTTCTGGATACGCTGAAGCGTCGCCGGCGGCAGATCGGAAAAAATCTCAAACTCGGCAAGTTCCTCCGAAGAAGGAACTTGATGGAGAACAGCGGGGGTGGTAGACATGATTGGGGGACGCGCCGCTACAGCTCGAGCGGATACTTGCAGGTGTAGTGGCAGACCCCACAGGTCTCGGTCAGCGTAACAAAGGCCGGTTTGGTGGTATCTACGGAACCGCCTTCCGCGGTGAGCGCCAGTGTGTAGGCTTTGGACTGAAAATCCTGGGCATAGAATTTATACTTTTCCGCATCGTACGGCGGGGGGATGGTGGACACTTCCGCCATAATTTCTTTGAGTCTCCGCGCATCCGTGGCGATATTATCGACCGTGCCGCCTTTGAGCATTTTCTGGATTCCGCCGCATATCTGGCTTATTTCCTTCATGTGTGCTTGGCGCTTCGAGAGATGCTGATCCTGTGCCTCCGCTGCCGATTTTTCTTCGACGGCCTGTTCCTCTTCTCCGCCGCAGGATGCAAGAGTAAGCGCGATCACGACGCTACCTGTGCAAAAACCGATCATGGCCTTATAAAACGGCGATCTCATGGAGTCTCCTTGTGATATGAAAGGACGGAAAACGCTTCCCTGACGCCATCGAGGGAATGGACGACACGACTTTCAAGTAAGTATGGGAAGATATGTTGCGACGACCACAATAATGGATACGGGCAGAAAAATCAACCCCGAAAACCGGATGTGAAAGCGAAAACGGCG
The DNA here is from genome assembly GCA_016867335.1 of Candidatus Zixiibacteriota bacterium. Classification (GTDB taxonomy): domain Bacteria; phylum JAAXHH01; class JAAXHH01; order JAAXHH01; family JAAXHH01; genus VGJU01. The sequence continues at coordinate 1,125 of VGJU01000350.1, forward strand.
CTTTAGCGACGAGATTCGACCATCTGGTCGTACATGACCATGATTTTACGTACGTAATCGACGGTCTGAAAGATAAACGGGATACCGTCGAATTTCAATACCTGATCGAGTCCTGCGTTGTACGCGGCCAAGCCACGCAGGACGTTGTGGCGCGCGGAGCCGTGAAACCGATCGGAGGAAGCGCGACACAGGCTTGCCAGATACCGGATGCCGTTTCGGATGCACAATTCGGCGTCGAGACGCTGATCCACCGCCGCGCGTTGGGCCGGTCCGGCGCCCGTTATGCGGACTTCGAGGTCTTTTTTATACCGGATAAAATGCTCTTCTACTCGTTTGCCCAAGGCATCCGCGCGTAGCTTGTGCTGTTCGACCAGCTTGAATTTGTTGTCCCTAAGCGCCGCGGTTACCAGCCGGTTTTCTTCGTTGAATTCGCGGCGCAACAACACTCCGTCGGTATAGTCCTTGGTCACATATACCGTCATGCCAAACTGGTCCCTGGCGGTTTCGGGAATAAACTGGGCGATACCGACCGCCCCAGCCAACGAAATCGCCGACGGATTAAAGACGGACTCCTGGCGCAGTTTGGCTACTTCGACTTCGGGTTCGAGCGGAAATACTTCTTGTTGCCGCCGACACTCGTCAACAATCATCGGCAGATACGCTTCGATCGGGTACAAGTCGAGAATATATCGGTATTTGTCCGTCGTCATGACCGGAGCGGACGGTGGACCATCGAAAAGTTCACGCGGAATAAACGGAACCGCCACCGACATGCCGACAAAGGCTCTACGGTTCATGGATGCTTGCATCCCTCCGACAGTTCAGTTCGCGCCGCCGTTGCCCAGACCGACGATCCATTGTTTGATCTGTGCGGCATCCGCCGCGTCGGGCGCATGGTCTATATACGCCAAAAAACTGTCGACTACCTTGTCCGTATTTTTCATCCGGGCATAGACCAGCGCCGTGTTGTAATACGCCGCAGGTGTTTGAGGGGCGGTTTTTATCGCGTTTTCGTAGGCGGCAATGGCCGCTTCGTAGTCTTTGGCTCCGAGATGCGCGTTGCCGAGATTGACGTACAGATCGCTCTTTCCCGCTTCCGCAGAGGTTGCCAATGCCGCTCCAAACGCCCGAACCGCTTCCCGATACTTCTTTTTTCCAAGATACAGCGTACCCAGGTTGTAGGCCGCATCCTCGTCTTCCGTATTTAGTTCTACGGCTTTGGAATACGCTTCGATGGCATCGTCGATCTTACCCGTCTGCATATACGCCAGACCAAGATTGGCATGTACGTCGGCGTTGCGTGAGGCGGTTTTGAGGATTTTTTTGTACTCCACTATCGCCTCGGTCGTAGACCCTGCATCGTGTAGCGCTATCGCCTCCTGGAATTTCGTCTGCATGGCATCCGGCGTTTCGGTGGCTCCCGCCGCATCCTCTTGTTGCGCATGGACCGCTGTGGTGACACAAAATACACAAACCATCGTTCCGATAACATTTTTTCCTGTGCGGATCATACCTCGACCTCCTGTCCCCTACCGGGACAAATGATGGAAAGACGGTCTGTTTCCAAGACGAAACGGCCTCCGTGCAGGTCTACAATACGCACGGCGACCGCCAACTTCATACCCACGGTATGCTCTTCCATGGTTCCGGAAAACGGATCGCCGAGCATCCGGTTCGCTACGTCGAGCGTTGTTGCAGATAACGGGTAAAAAGAAAAATATATATCGGTTCCGGGTGTATCAATCCTTAGATGCAATCCGGACTTGTCAAAACGCTCGAATACGCTGGTCAGACAGGTCAGCGCCTCTATAACCCGCTCGGCGTCCAACAAAAGCTCCGGGTTTTCGACACGGTCGGACATTTCGATCTCGATTTCGTGTCCGCGCAGAACCGTCTGAAGTTTTGCCGCAAATGCCTCAAGTGAGACGCCCTGTCTTTCCAGCGTCATGTGCTCGCTCGAAAAATTGAGCAACTCCTGTGCCAGTTCTACCAGATGGTCCACGATACTCTCGATGGATCGACTGATGGCGTCGCGTTCGCCCACGCCGATGTCTTCGCGTGCGA
>VGJU01000351.1 GCA_016867335.1 Candidatus Zixiibacteriota bacterium
CGACCAGTTTAACAACCTCTCCAACGTCGAAGCGCACGAAACGACGACAGGACGCGAGATTTTGGATCAGACGGACGGGCGGGTAGACGCCTTTGTAGCCGCGGTCGGCACGGGCGGAACGTTTATCGGTGTGGCGCGGGCGCTCAAAAATCACAACCCGGCTATCCGCTGTTTTGCCGTAGAACCGGCCACCGCCGCCTTTCTGGCCGGCAAGAAAATCACCCGGCCGGGACACAAGATACAGGGAGCCGGCTATATGCTTACGCCACGGCTCTGGGACGAAACGCTCTGCGACGGCTATCTGACCGCGACCGACGACGAGGCGGTACGGACGGCGCGGCGTCTCGGAAAAAAGGAAGGTATCTTTTCCGGTTTTTCTTCGGGAGCCAATGTGGCCTGTGCGTTCAAGTTGGCGCGCAAATTACCCGAACATTCCGTCGTGGTCGCCATGTTGCCGGACACCGGACTCAAATATCTCAGCACCGACCTGATCGAAGGATAGATCCGCCATGGTATTCCGTCGTCTTTTTCTTGCCGCCGTCCTTGCCGGATGTAGTCTTGACGCATGGTCACAGGATATGAACATCTCTTCGCTCAAAACAAGACCCGAACTGACCGACTATCGGGAGACCAGTCGCTACGACGACGTGATGGGGTTTTTAGAGGCCGTGACCGATGGGGCCGACCAACTCCATCTGACTTCCTTCGGGTATACCACCGAAGGCCGGCTATTGCCTTTGCTGGTATATGGCGATGTGTGGGACGCCACGCCGGAGGAAATCCGTGGCGCGGAAAAAGTCCGCGTTTTTATCATGGCCAATATCCACGCGGGTGAAGTGTGCGGCAAAGAGGCCATGCTGATGCTGGCTCGCTCACTGGCCGAAGGTGAACACGCCGAATGGGCCGACTCGCTGATTCTGCTGGTCGCGCCGATCTACAACGCCGACGGCAACGAAAAAATCAGCCTCTATAACCGTCCGCGCCAGCTGGGCCCTATCGGCGGCATGGGACAGCGGCCCAACGCGCAGGGCTATGACCTCAACCGCGACCATATAAAACTCGATTCACCCGAAGCCCGTTCGCTCGTACAGGTGATCAACGACTACGACCCGCATGTGGTGATCGATCTGCATACCACCAACGGGACAGTCCATGCCTATCATCTTACCTACTCGCCACCACTCAACCCGAACACCGCGCCGGAAATCGTCTCCTTTCTCCGCGACAAATGGCTCCCGACCGTGACGGATCGTATTAAAGATGAATATGGATGGGACTTCTACTATTATGGCAATTTGCTTGAACAAGGGGACAATCGGGAACGCGGATGGTACACCTTTGATCACCGTCCCCGGTTTAGCAACAACTATGTGGGACTGCGCAACCGCATCGCCATTCTTAGCGAAGCCTATTCGTACGCTTCGTTTGAAGAGCGCATCCGGGCGACCTTGTATTTCGTCAAAGAAAACCTTCGTTATGCCCATGACCACGCCTCCGAAATCCGGGATCTGACCGACCGGGTCGATCTTAACTCGGTTGCGGGGCAGAAGATGGCCGTTCGTTCGGCGCCTGCGCGTTACCCCCGACCCGTAGAAATCCTGTTGGGTGAGGTGGAGGAAGAGCGCCACCCCTATACCGGCGAGATTATATGGCGGCGAAAAGACGTAAAAAAGCCCGAAAAGATGCCCGAATTTGGGACGTTTCAAGCGGTGGAATCCGAGACCGCGCCGCGGACCTACTTTGTACCACCGAGTTTGAAAACGGCCATAGAACGGCTTGAGGCGCATGGCGTTTTTGTAGAGCGTCTGGTAGCGGCGCGTACGCTCGAAGTCGAACGTTTCCGCATCGACTCCACAAAAGTGGCCGACCGGCCTTTTCAGGGACACACGGAACGTACCCTGTTCGGGGGGTACGAGCGTGTAACGCAGACACTGCCCGCCGGTACGCTGATCGTTCCGGTGGACGAAGCGCTGGGACGCCTGGTGTTTTATCTGCTCGAACCCCGCTCCGACGACGGACTCACCGCTTGGGGACTGTTGGACGATGTGGTCAAGGATGCAAAATACTACCCGATTTTGCGCGAACCGGCGAGATAAATGCCTATACCCCGCCGCATCATCCTCGATACCGATACGGGCGTCGACGACGCGCTGGCCATACTGCTCGCCATGCGTTCGCCCGAACTGCATGTGGAAGCCATCACCGCAGTAAGTGGCAATACCCATGTAGATCAGGCCGTCCGCAACATCCTGATCACGCTCGAAACGCTTGGCATCCAGGATGGCCCCCCGGTCGCGCGTGGAGAAGAAAAGCCACTTGTCAAACCGCTGTTTCTGGCTGACGATGTACACGGTGGGGATGGTCTGGGTGGCGTAACGCGGCTTATCAAACCGGACGGCGCGCATCTCTATACGCCGCCCGAAGGCCGGGTCAGTCGCGTTTCGGCGGTCGATCTTATTCTCGATTTGGTCGGACGCTATCCCGACGAGCTGTCGCTTGTACCCGTAGGCCCCCTGACCAATGTGGCAAAGGCCATTATCAAAAACCCGGTTCGGATGCGTAAAATCCGTGAAATCGTCCTCATGGGCGGCGCGTTTCGTGTGTACGGCAACATGAGTCCGGTCGCGGAGTTTAACATCTTTGTAGACCCACACGCCGCGCAGATCGTCTGCGATGCCGGCATCCCGCTTGTTTTCGTGCCGTTGGACGTCACCATGCAAGCGGTGCTGACCGCCGCAACCATCGACCGGTATGCCGAGGCAAACCGGGTCGCCGCATTTGTGCGCGACTGTACGGCGCACTATGTGGATTTTCACCGTAAACGGCGTGATGTGGATGGGTGTTTTCTGCACGACCCGCTTGCCGTGGCCGTAACGTTTGGTGAGAAACTGGTGCGCATGACATCGGCACGGGTAAACGTGGAAACCGCTGGCGATCTTACCACCGGCATGACGGTCGCCGATCTGCGATCCCCTTCTCACGACGGTCTTTCTCCCAATGCGCGGGTGTGCGTGGATATAGACGCGCCCGCTTTTACACAACTCTTTACGGAACGGGTGCTTGCATGAAACTCAAAAATCAGACCTCTATCGTCACCGGGGGCGGACAGGGAATCGGAAGGGCCATCTGTATAGCTTTTGCCCGCGAAGGCGCAAGCGTGGCGGTCGCCGACATCAACGAAACC
>VGJU01000352.1 GCA_016867335.1 Candidatus Zixiibacteriota bacterium
AAGGAAATCCCGGACAATGGCTACATCCGATTGACGCCAAGTGTCCGTCGGTGTATACTGGGAAATAAAGAAAACCGCGCCGATATTTTGTTCTTTTATTTACGCCGGAGGAATACCGTATGGCTGTTCAAACACCGCCACGTGCCACCGAAAAACCGCAGGGCTGGAAATCGTTTACCTACGGGGAACTCGACGAGATCAAGCGCGATCTACATTTCCATCCCAGTCCCGTAAAAAATCCCAAACGGCTAACCTTCGATCAGATAGCCCACTACAACGAAAAAGGGTATCTGACGGGCATCCGGATTTTTGCCGAAAAAGAGGCATTACAAAACCGGGTGTATTTCGATTCGATTCTGGAGCGTACCTTTGCCGCCGGGAAGGACAGCTACTCGATTGCTACCGCGCACCGCAAATATCGGGGCGTCCATGAAATGGCTACACACCCGGTGGTACTCGACTATGTCAGCGATATCCTCGGCGACCGGTTTGTCTTGTGGGGTACGCACTTTTTCTGCAAAATGCCGGGTGACGGCAAAGCGGTGTCGTGGCATCAGGACGCCTCGTACTGGCCCATGACACCGTCAAAAACGGTCACGCTCTGGCTGGCGATAGACGACTCGGACACAGGAAACGGCTGTATGCGGGTGATTCCTCGCTCACACCATCAAGGTCATCTTACTTGGCGCTATAGCGAAAAGTCCGAAAACAACGTGCTGGACCAGACCGTGGACAATGCCGAACAGTACGGCGATCCGCCGGTCGATTTTATCCTGAAGGCCGGAGAAATCTCGATGCACAGCGATCTGATCCTGCACGGTTCCGAACCCAATCGGTCCGACCGGCGTCGCTGTGGGCTGACGATGCGCTATGCCGCCACCGACGTACGCGCCTACATGGGCTGGAACGAAAAGGGCGTGGTGTGTCGGGGAACCGACCCGGACGGACACTGGAGCAACTACCCTCCACCGGAAGAGTATTAGAAGGGGTAAAAGGCAGGGCTTGGGGAGACCAACATCAATATCTTTTCGAACAAAAGGGGCGTCGCCTTGTTGTAAGGCAACGCCCCTTTTCTATTGGCAAAGGTACTCGGAAAGACTCTTACTTGGGCTGGGGGACGTAACGCAGGTAAGGTTTGATCTTGCGTATGCCCGTAAACATCTTGGCCGCATCCTCGTCCGATATCGACGGCACGATGATGCAATCGTCCCCGCTTTTCCAGTTTACCGGCGTGGCCACTTTGTATTTTGCCGTCAACTGAAGCGAATCGATCACCCGAAGAATCTCGTCGAAATTGCGCCCCGTAGACGCCGGATAGGTAATCGTCAGCTTGATTTTCTTGTCCGGCCCGATGATAAACACGGACCGCACCGTGGCTTTGTCCGACGCATTCGGATGAATCATGTCGTACAGGGAGGCGACGTTTTTATCCGGATCCGCGATGATCGGATAATCGACCGTGGTGTTTTGCGTTTCGTTGATGTCCTTGATCCACCCTTTGTGTGAATCCAGTGGATCGACACTGACCGCGATCACCTTGACGTTGCGTTTGGTAAACTCGGCACGCAGTTTTGCCACCGCGCCGAGTTCGGTCGTGCAAACGGGTGTATAGTCTGCGGGATGAGAAAACAGGACTCCCCAACCTCCACCAAGCCAGTTGTGAAAGTCGATCGCCCCTTCGGTGGTATCCGAGGTAAAATTGGGGGCCTCGTCCCCCAGTCGCAATGCCATGACAAACCTCCTTGAACCGTTGTTATGAGTGAGACGGAATAACCGGCATGATAGACACCGTATGGCGTCTATCATCGGCTCGGATGGGTAAATATAACGTTTTCTCTTCCAGGTCAAAAGAGGTTTCTGTATCCACCCGTCGATCGTGCAAGCCTACATACAGTTCTTACGGCTTATCCGTGCCCTACTCACACGTTCGCGCCAAATCTACATGATCTATTACTCCGACTTGCCGACCTCACCGACGGCCACGCCTCTGCGATTGGCGATCGATCTCGGCAACAACTCGAAATACGGTTCATGACCGCTGAAAAATCGGTCCAATTCATCCACCATAAGCGTAAACATACGGGGATAGCTGGGGGCCGTTACTCCGGCGATATGGGGACTCAGAAACACGTTGGAAAAACTGAGGAGTTCGCTGTCGGGCGGGACAGGTTCCGGGTCGAATACATCCAGTCCGGCTACGATGTCCCCGCGCCGCAGACGTTCGATCAGGGCATTCGAATCCACGATAGCCCCACGCGACACGTTTACGAACACCGCACCCGATGGGATGAGCGCAATCTCCCGCACTCCGATCATCCCCTGTGTTTTGGGGGTAATGGGCGCAAGACAGACGATGACCTGTGTCTTGGTCAGCACATTGTCGAGCGAGGTAAGCGTGAAGCCCAGCGCATCAGCCATTTCGCGGGGAAGATAAGGATCGAAGACAAAGACCGGTGTTTCGAAAGGTTTTAAAAACTTTATCAATCGGCGACCGATGTGCCCACAGCCGATAAGCCCTACCGTCTTGCCCGTAAGGTCGCCGTCGAGATACCCGCGTTCATTGTATTCTCTGGATGTTTTGCCTGAGATCATGCCTCTGAAGTGCATCCCTGCATTGCGGAGACAGATGATCATCATCGCCAGCGCCCACTCGGCGACCGGATACGACGTTCCGTTGGTGGTATCTACGACGCGAAGCCCTCGTTCCCACGCCGCCTCCATGTCGATACGGTGCGCAAAACGGTCGCCATCCATGTCTCCGACGATGCGAAGCGCGGGCAGGCGAGCCATGAGCGACGCGGTGACGCGCGGCGCGCCGCCGCAGAGCACCAGGGCCGCGGCATCTCCGATCCGCTGAGCAAGAAGACGCTCGGTCTCCTGCTCATCGCTCTGCGGCGGCGCGCCGCTACACTCCACCCATTCCGGTTCGGCAAAACCTGTCAGCCGATCCCAATCCGGTTTTCCTATATACCGGTCATAGGCATCTCGGTTGCATAACATGGTTATCTTGGGGGGAATCGAAGCCATTCAAGTTTCCTCCAAAAAAAACGCCAGCGTATCGAGGGATGTGGCTGGCGTCGCGTTTGGGGTTACGGGTTTTGTTCTTCGGGTGGCGGCCCCTGCGGCCCCGGTGGGCCGTCAAGTTCTTCGCGCCAGAAAGGCGGCC
>VGJU01000353.1 GCA_016867335.1 Candidatus Zixiibacteriota bacterium
TGAAAAGGCCGTAGTCCGTAACGTGGACCGCGAACTGTTTTATCGGCTGTTGAGCGACTCGTATGTAATCGGCGGCGTACGGTCGGAGATTTCGCGCAAGAATATCGCCAAAAGACGTCTCATGATCTGAGACGCCGGAGGTTTCCATGCCCGAAAAAAGCCACCCGCATGTCGGCGAAGTCATCGAAAGCAGCACGATGGAGTTTATCGCGGAAAGCCGGGTACTGCACGGCGCACCGCCGTTCGGCATGTATGTCAAAGTGGACAGCTATCCGATCATCTATGCGCTTACCTACAATGTATGCACGCAGAGCATAGAGCCAAACCGTCGGCCTACGGCGTACGGAAAGACCGAGGAAGAACTGCGGCTCGAACAGCCACAGATATTCGAGTTGTTGAGAACCGAGTTTTCCTGTCTGATCGTAGGCTACGAGGACGATACGGGGGTGTATCAGCGTCTTCCGCCGCATCCGCCCAAAATCCACAGTTTTGTACACTTCTGCTCGGCCACCGAAATCGCTCGGTTTACCGATAAGGCGCACTATCTGCGGCCTATTTTTACGCAGGCACGCGTGCCGTCGGATGAATTGACCATCGCCGCCATCCGCAATGCGAATCATGCGCGTGGAGAGAACGGTCAGTATCTGATACGGGCGGGCAAAGAAGTGGCGCGTCTACTCAAGGACGACTACGACCGACTTCGGTCGATTCTTGAACGTATACAAGTATAAAGAAGCGCCGGGGCGACGACGGAATTTTATCGGAACGGCAAATTTTTTCTGGACGTGACGTGTTTTCCCGGTATACTTGTGTGTCAACGTCTGGTACAGGCAAATCGACCTGCCCGCCGGTGTTTCCCTTTACAATTCGTTTTGTGGTATATATCCCCTCATGTATCTCTCTTCCAGGAGGAAGGTATGTCGATACGGACCGTCTCGTCGTTTGGGATAGCGTTGGCGCTGGTCGCCGTGATGGGCGGGGCTTGCACGCCTCCGCCGGACGCCGAAAAAGCGAACGCACAACAGGCTGTGGATGCCGCTAAAAACGACGGCGCCGAAATGTATGCGAAAACCCAGTTGGATGCGGCTGCCGCCGAATGGGCAAAAGCCGAACAACACATGACCGCCAAGGAGTACCTAGAAGCCAAAGCCGCGTACGAAAGCACGGTAAGACTGGCGGCGGAAGCCGGCAAAGAAGCGGGTGTCCAGAAAGAAATGATAAAGACCGAAGCAAGCCAAGGTATCGATGCCTTTATGACCAAATGGGGAGAAGTGTCTGCCGCCATCGAAAAGGGCAAGGGCAAAGACGCCAAGGCACTGGCCGCCGAAGCGGGCGAATACGCCAAAACCATCACCGAACAAATCAACACCCTCAAGACAAACGGTCAGTGGATAGAACTCAAGGCCGCGGTGGAAGAAGCCAGTAAAAAAGCGGACGAATTTTCCGGACGCGCCATGGGTGGTGGGACGAAGTAAGCCCAGTTGCAACCGAGATGCAGTACAGAAACCGTTCGGAATTTTCCGGACGGTTTCTTTTTTCGTTCTCGCAACCCGATATCCACCGACCGGGGTTAAACCTGAGTATTGACAACCAAACAGGATTGTTATATATAAGCGTTCCAGTTTCGGATTACCCTGCGTGGTAGACGATGGATAGGTTGCGGGAGGAGCCGATGAATCTTACCGAGTTGCTGGATGAAAAAGTCATACTGGTCGATCTTCAAGCGACCGATAAGCGTGGGGTAATCGAAGAACTTACCGCCGCGCTTACCGCGGCCGGCAGAATCCCGGACCGCGAAGGGGTCCTGCAAGCCGTTCTCGAACGTGAAAAAATCATGAGTACCGGTATCGGCAAAGGTGTCGCCATCCCACATGGCAAATGCAACACGGTCAAAGACCTTGCCGGCGTTCTCGGTATCAAAAAAGAAGGGATCGACTTTCACGCGCTCGACGAACAACCCGTGTACCTGTTTTTTCTTCTCGTTTCCCCTACCGACGTTTCCGGACCCCATATCCGCGCCCTCGCCCACATCTCCCGATTGCTTCGCCACGACAACCTTCGCAAAAAACTTATCGAGGCTCGGTCTCCGCAGGATTTACTCAGTTTGATCGCTCAGGAAGAACAGACCCTCTAAATCCATCGATAAACAAGCCCCGCGTCAGGCTGCGGGGTGTCTCTCTTTTCCGGCAAGGAGTTCCCATTGTCTCGCGCCGATGGACGTCTTCCCGCTCAAATACGACCTACCAACATCACGCCGAATTATCTGCGTCACGCCGAAGGGTCGGCGCTGATCCGGATGGGAGAAACCGTAGTGGTATGCGCTGCGACCATAGAAGAGTCGGTTCCCCCGTTTCTCAAAGGAACCGGCAAGGGATGGATCACCGCCGAATATGGCATGTTGCCACGCAGTTCCGGTCAACGCATCCCACGCGACGGACGCCGGGGAACCCTTTCGGGACGGACACAGGAAATTCAGCGGTTGATCGGGCGCTCGCTACGTGCGGCATTCGATCTGGATGCCATCGGGGAGCGTTCCATCCTTATCGACTGTGACGTGATCGAAGCCGACGGTGGCACGCGCACCGCCTCTATCACCGCCAGCTTTGTCGCCGTCTACGACGCTATTCGCTGGCTAAAGGACAAGGAAAAAATTTCGAGCGACCCCATGTTAGACTATGTGGCAGCCATCAGCGTCGGCATGAAAGACGGGCAGGCGCTCCTTGATCTGTGCTATACCGAAGATTCTTCCGCGGACGTGGACATGAACGTGGTCATGACGGGTAGCGGACGGCTTGTGGAGATTCAGGGAACCGCCGAACATCGCCCTTTTTCGCGGGAAGACCTCGACACCATGCTGACGCTCGGCGTGGCAGGGATCGAAACCTTGATCACACTCCAAAAAAAGGCGCTTGGGATTGTCTGACGGAACACCCGGTCGTCTTGTGTTAGCGACTCGGAATGCGGGGAAAATACGCGAACTAAAAGCATTTCTTGCCGGGATGGCGTGGGAAATATGTACCTGTCTCGACTATCCGCAATGCCCGATCCCCGTGGAAAGCGGGTCTTCTTTCGAGGAAAATGCCCGCATCAAGGCGGAGACCGTATCCCGGCATACCGGAGAAATAGCGCTGGCGGACGATTCGGGGCTT
>VGJU01000354.1 GCA_016867335.1 Candidatus Zixiibacteriota bacterium
GCGTCAGACGACGCCGGAGCACGCGCTTGAGAATCTGACGCGGCGCGGCAACCGGTTTATCCAGCGCGACATAGAACGCCGGATGCGGGCAGAAGCGCGTTCATGAGTACGCCAAGATTTTTTCAGACCCTGTACCGAGAGCGATGGGCCTATCTGTTTCTTGCCCTGCCGTTGACCGTGTTTGCCATATTTCGTGTCGTCCCTGTACTGGCCACACTTTTTCTCGGATTTTCGGACTATTTTCCGGGTGGAAGTCCCATGTGGGCGGGGTTGAGCAACTACCGATACGCGTTGTCGGACGATTTGTTCTGGAAAGCCGTAGGCCAGACGGTGCTTTTTACCCTCGGTGTCGTGCCGGCCAGCATACTTATCTCACTGCTGTTGGCGCATCTGATATTCGGACTCAAAAGCGCCCATGCCCAGACGATTTTCAAATCCGCCTTCTATATCCCGGTCGTCACATCCGGGGCCATTTTATCGTTGGTATGGCTATGGCTGTATAACCCGGCGCGCGGGTTGTTCAACTATATCCTGTCGTTTGTCGGTCTGGGACCGTATCTGTGGACGAGCGACCCGGAAATGGCACTTCCTTCGCTCATGTTTATGGCGGTAGCAGGTGGCCACGGCGCGGCGATAGTGTTGCTTACCGCCGCCATGGGCAGCATCCCGGCTACGTACTACGAAGCGGCGCGCATGGACGGCGCTGCGCCGTGGCGACAATTCTGGTCCATCACCGTTCCTCTGCTTCGCCCCACCCTGCTCTATCTGGTTGTCACCAGCACCATCGCCTCGTTTCAGGTGTTTACCCAAGTGTTAATGATGACCGGCGGCGGCCCCAACTACGCCACCACCACGCTGGTATACCTGATCTATACCGATGCGTTCGAGTATTTCGACTTCGGAAAGGCCGCTGCCGAAGCGACACTCCTGTCGCTGGGACTTGCCGTCGTGGCGGTCGTACAGTACCGGTGGCTGTCAAGCGACGTAGAGTATTGATGCGCCCGGCAATATTTTCCGTTTCACGGTAAAACACGCCCCGCTTTGTCTTGTTCTCTTCTTCTGCATGGACTCCTAACTTCATTGTTTTAAATCTCTTAACACTTTTTTACCTCTCTGGCACGTATGTTGCGTCGTTTTCCGGCAAACGATACGCCCGTCGATGGGTTGTTTTGTCTACAGAACGCTGTGACGCCGGGACATCCACATGAAAATCGAATCGACCCACATCGGAACCTACCGCGTGCGGTATATGAATCCGCCGTCGCCGTCTCGTCCTTCGACCGAAACGCCGTCCGCCGCCCCGTTCTCGCGCGTCTTGCAGAACGAAGTGCGAACACCCGAACCGCTCAAATTTTCCGTTCACGCCCAGAAACGGCTGGCATCGCGCGACATCGATCTATCCGACCATGAGATGACCCAGCTAAATCACGCCGTCGAAAAGGCTGCCGCCAAAGGTGTGCGCGACGCCCTCGTCCTGCTGACCGCTATACAACGTCGGCGCGAACGTCCTGCCGGCGATTTTCGATCCTTTATGTCCGTTCCGCTCAAACACGAGGATATACTGATAGGTGTCATGAATCTTGCCCACTCTCGGCCCGGTGCCTTTACACCGGCGACCCTGAAACAAGTCGAGGACATTATGGAACCGTTGGTATCTCTGATCATGTCGCTCCGGCATTCTCGCGGCGAACGCGCCGTTTCCGCATCTCGCGAGACGACCGCGCTGGCCGAAGAACGTCTCAAAGCCGTAAGACAGACCATCGTCAGTCTGAATCGCGAAATAAACAACCCGCTTTCGGTGGTCATTTTGGGTGCCGATTTGTTGCTACAGCTGCAACACGGCCTCGACCCGCCGACCCGTCAACAGATCGAAACCATCAAAGCCAATGCGGAGCGTATCGCTCATTTTCTCAAACGCCTCTCCCGTATCCGAACCGTGGCAGTCAAAGATTACATACCCGGGGTCATCGAAATGCTGGATGTCGAAAACTCGATTACAGGCGACGTTTCCTTGCCGCTCGGAACAGGGAAGACCGATCGGGGATTTTAGATTTTGGATTTTGGATTGAGACGATACGACGGATTAAGAAAGGACGTCGGCATGATAGACATATCCACCGTAACTGCCGTGGTGTTGGCCGGAGGTGAGGGGAAAAGGCTCAGGGCGGCGGTTCCGGATCGCCAGAAGGTCATGGCACCGATATCGGGGCGCCCCTTTCTGACCTTTGTCCTCGACCGACTAAGCGACGCGGGTATCGGTTCCGTCGTGATGTGTACCGGCTATCGGGGCGACGAGGTCCGCGCGCAACTCGGCGAACGATACGACGGTCTTTCGCTTAGGTACTCGCAGGAAGCTCATCCGCTCGACACAGCCGGCGCGCTACGAAACGCGCTCTCGCTGATCTCGTCCAACCCCGTGCTGGTACTCAATGGCGACTCCTACTGCGGAGCGGATCTGCGCACTTTTTTCCTGTGGCACATGTTCAAACGGAGCAGCCTGAGTCTTATGCTGGCTCGGGTTCCCGATACGAGTCGATACTGGCGGGTAGCGATGGATTCGGAAGGCCGGATACGGGCTTTTTCGGAGAAGGGCATTTCCGGCAGAGGTTGGATCAGCGCAGGCATCTATGCACTTTCGTGGTCTCTGCTTACCACGATACCCGAAGACCGGCCGATGTCGCTCGAACGCGAAATGCTCCCGGCATGGCTCCCCTACGGCATTTACGGGTGGTACGACAAAGGAGAATTTATCGACATCGGCACCCCGGAGTCGTATGCGGATGCTGAAAAAACCCTGCGTACCGAAATATGCGCCACCTCATCCCCAGGAGGTTTATCGTGATCATCAGCCGAACCCCTTACCGACTGTCGTTTTTTGGCGGCGGAACCGACTATCCGGCATGGTATCGTAAACACGGCGGGACCGTGCTGGCAACGACGATAGACAAGTACTGCTATCTTTCGTGCCGGTATCTGCCTCCGTTTTTCGAACACAAATACCGATTGGTATACTCGAAAATCGAAAGTTGCCACACGATAGAAGACATCGCCCATCCGGTCGTACGCGAACTGCTTACGTATCTCGGCGTCGAGCGCGGCGTGGAGGTGCATCACGACGGCGATTTGCCCGCGCGAAGCGG
>VGJU01000355.1 GCA_016867335.1 Candidatus Zixiibacteriota bacterium
GCCCGTAACGCCAACCGCCCCAACGAGTCTATGGACTGCCCAAGCGTAGCTTCGTCGTCCGTCTTACCGCCCGGCCCGCAGTTGACGACCGGGATGCCGATCTCCGCCGCCGCCTGAAACGCCTTTTCCATCCGGTCCGGATCCTGCGAAGGTTGTTCCATCGCCAACAATTCCAAACCGTAGGTCTTCGAAAGTTCACGGATACGGGGAGCAAGTTCCTTCCACCGATCCAACACAAGATGTTCGCTCATGCCGTCGATGGCGGACATTTCTATGCCGTCGTAGCCGGCCATGGTGAGGTATTTGAAGGCGGTCTCCATGTCGTGACCGCCAAAAAGCACCGAGTTTGCACCCAGCTTCATTCTAAAACCCCTTTATGAAGTGTGAAGTGTGAAGCGTGAAGGATGAAGAGAAATACGGAGACCCTCTCTTCAAACTTCATCCTTCACACTTCTACTACTGTGTCGGTTTCCCACGACCGGATCGCCGCTTCGATGATCAGTTGTCCTTTGAGCGCATCTTCGGCTTTGGCATCTAGGTCTTCAGGGGCGACGCCGGCAAGATTCTGCTCGATCCAACGGGTGATGCGGCTGCCAAACGTCTCGCCGAAAGACATCATCCCGCCGAGATACTTATACGTTTCGGTTTCGCGCGAAAAACGCGGATAGAATTCGAGGCTTTCGCACGCCTCGCGGATCACAAAACGCGCGTCCGATCCGACGACTTCGCAAGTTTCCAGTCCATAACTCCCGCCTGCATCGTAGCTGCCGGTCAGATGACCGATTACACCGTTTTCGAACAACATGTTGACTTGAAGATTGGACCAGATTTTGCGGCCTTTCCCTTTTTTGAAAAACGCCTGCACCTTTTTTACATCCCCGCAAAAATACCGCATCACATCGATGGAATGGGGGTGGAGCGCCCGGATGTGAAAATGCGGCGAACTTTCGTTCGGGTTGTTGATCCACATGGTCATGTTGACGATATTGAGTTCGCCGAGCCTTCCTGCGTCCACCCACTCTTTGGCGCGGATCGCCGCCGGGGTAAACCGATGGTTGAGGTTGATGCCGTAGCGCAGATTTTTTTGTTTTGCCAGCGCCACCATCTCGCGTGCTTTGGGGATTTCGTTCGAAATCGGTTTTTCACCGAGCACGGGGATGCCCGCGTTAAGCAGTTCGATGGTCGGCGTGTAGTGGTCCCCGCCGTTTTCCACGCCGGCGGTGCAAACGCTGGCGACGTCGATCTTCAGCCCGGAGCCTACAAGGTCGGCTACCGTAGAAAACGCCCGGCACTGATAGGTTTCCGAGGCCTTTTGCGCTTTCTCCTCGATCATGTCGCACACCGCGACAATGGTACACTCCGAATGTCCCTGATAAATCCGGGCATGGGTGTTCCCGATGCCGCCCAGCCCTACGATCGCTACATTGAGTCCCATGACGATATTCTCCTTGTGCCGGAGGCGGCAAGACCGCCTCCGGGAATGACCGTTCCGGATGACCTTACCTGCTTTTGGCCTGCAACCGAGCCGCCTGTTTGGGGTCGCCGATGTGCATGGTGTCGTACGCCTGTTGCGAGGTTTTGAACGCCCCCACCCCCTTATGACCGTGCCAGTCGCCCTGTGTCAACATCGGGTTGCGTTTGCCGGTTTCCTTTTCGCGCTTTTTGATCCACGCCTGCATCCGCTTTTTGAGCAAATCGACCATGTCAGGCATCTGTTCCGCCAGATTGTTGTCCTCGTGCGGGTCTTCGACGAGGTTGTACAACTCGACCGGCGGTTTGAAATGAAAATCCGGCTCGAGTGCCATGATAAGTTTCCATTGTGGGGTGCGCCAGCCGTGTTTGCGCATCCAGGTGCATTCGGTGATGTAGAATTCGCTTTCGTGCGATGCGATTTCGCCACGCACCATGCCCATCAGGCTGCGGCCGTCGAACGAAATGCCCGGATCGATACCTGCCAGTTCCATGATCGTGGGGACGAGGTCTTTGTGCTGGTTGTATCCGGCGACGCGGTGACCGGCGGGCACTTTGCCCGGATACCGGATGATCAGCGGGACATGGAGGGTCACGTCGTACATGCCGTGATGATCAAACCAGCATTCGTGGTCGTAGAGTGTTTCCCCGTGATCGCCGTTAAAAACCACGATCGACTCGTCGAGGATGCCGTGGTATTCGAGCGCGGTAAAGATATTGCGGATGGCGGTGTCCATATAAGCGATCGCGCCGTCGTACTGGGCGATCACATAGTCTTTATCCGAAATCCCCGGGGGCATCCATGCGGCGAAAAAGTCACGGAACGGTTTGAACGACATCGGCGCATCCATCGATCCGTTTTTGGGGTCGCGCTCGTTGCCATGATAAAACATACGCTCGAACGGCTCCGGCGGAAGATAGGGCGCGTGCGGGTCCATGTGACGCAGAAACAGAAAAAAAGGTTTGTTGCGTTTTGCCAACCGGTCTATTTCGGGTATCGTCACCACGTTGAGGTTCTGGGCCTTGGGGCTTCGACCTTCGTTCCAGCTCCCCCAGCCTGAGTAGTCCAGATATTTGTCAAAACCGCGTGACGAGGGATTTCCGGTAAAACCCACACAGGTGCTTGTATACCCAAACCGCCGCAACATTTCGGGCAGGGTTTCGATATCAGGACGAAGACCGCCCTTGTGACGCAATGCGACCACCTGTGTGCCAAAGCAGTCAAACCCGGTAAGCATCGATCCATAGGCGCTTGTGGTCGGAATATGGGCGCTGTACGTCCTTTCGAACAGCGTTCCCCCGCTGGCGAATCGGTCGATATGCGGGGTGGTCAGCCGGGGATAGCCATAACAACTCATGTGGTCCGCTAACAGCGAATCCACGGCAAGCACGATGATGTTGGGGTGTTTGTTTCGGCGTTTCGACGTGGGCATAGCTTCTCCTTATGGCAGGGTACGTACCGTCCGGTCTATGGGGCTATTCGGCAACCTGACCCCTGAAACCGATCGGTTGTGAGGGGGTGTAGGCAGGTTTTTCGGATAGGTGGTATTCCGGCATGAAAAACTCGTAGCGGGTGGGGTCGGCATAGCCTTCCACCCAGGTTTGCCCCAGTCCGGGGTGTTCGATAGCGGCTTTTACGA
>VGJU01000356.1 GCA_016867335.1 Candidatus Zixiibacteriota bacterium
TGATGGTATGTGATCCGGGTGTCAAAGTCAAGTTGAGCGAGAAAACCCTTGTCAAAATCAGCGCTACGCTTACAATGGAACAGCAAGTCGTTACCTTACATCATTCACCCAATTTTTTAATCCATCTAAAATCCAAAATCAAGGGTTGCGCCGTGGACGAAGTCGGATTGCGCCGATGGGAGTTGGATACGCCTTTTCTGTGGGTTGATTTAGATCGTATGGAGCGCAACATAGAGACGCTGGGCGCGCATTTTGTCCGGGCTGGGGTGGGTTGGCGTCCGCATACCAAGGGCGTCAAAGTCCCTGCCATTGCGCACAAAGCCATCGCCGCCGGGGCGTTGGGCGTTACCTGCGCCAAGTTGGGTGAGGCTGAGGTGATGGTCGCCGCCGGCATTCGGGACATTTTGGTCGCCAATCAAGTGGTGGGACCACGCAAATATGTCCGTCTGGTCAACCTGTGTCGTCAGGCGGATGTAAAGATAGCGGTGGACAGTGACGCGACGCTGGCGGACCTTGGAAAGACAGCGGTAGCAAAGGGTGTTCGTGTCGGCATTTTGATAGAACTTGATACGGGTATGAACCGTGCGGGGGTAAAACCCGGCGCACCGACGGTGGAACTGGCCTGCCGGGTTCACGAGACGCCCGGACTGGCAATGCGCGGACTCATGGCATGGGAAGGCCATGCCTGTGTAGACGAAACCGATCCGGGAAAAAACACGGAAATTGCTCGGTCGGTCGGTTTGTTGATAGAAACGGCGGAACAGTGCCGTCACGCCGGGCTCCCGTGCGATATTGTAAGCGGCGGAGGCAGCGGCACGTATCTCGTCACGCCGTTTATCAAGGGGGTTACCGAAATACAGGCGGGCGGCGCGATATTCAACGATGTGATGTACAGCGGGTGGGGCGTCACCACCGAACCGTCGCTTTACTTGACGGCTACCGTGACCAGCCGTCCTACTCCGGAGCGGATTCTCTACGACGCGGGATGGAAGGCGCTGCCCGCATGGTTCAACATTCCGAAAGCGATGGGGGTGGAGGGTGTCCGCGAAGTCGCTCCTTCCGCCGAACACGGCAAATTAGTGCTCGACGCGCCCAATCACGCCATCCGAGCAGGCGACCGTCTCGATTTTATGATCGGATACACCGATACCACGCTGTTTCTCCACGACCATCTGTACGGCATCCGAGGTGATGTCGTGGAGACGGTATGGCCGATTCACGGACGCGGAAAACTGCGGTAAACACCTACTTACTTGGAGGGTCTATCATGCGAGGAAACAGTGTTCTGGAAAAAATACGCGCCGGAAAGGTCGCACATATCGTCGGTGGTCACAGCTATACCGCCGATACGATAGATTTTATGGGACCGCTGGGGTTTGACGGTTTCTGGATCGAAGGCGAGCATGGTTCGATCAGTTTTGACCGGGTCGGGGATGTGGCGCGGGCGTGCGATCTGTGGAACATGGCCTCGGTGATGCGCATACACGCCAACGAACCCGGTTTGATCGGCAGAACGCTCGATCTCGGTGTTAGCGGGCTGGTTGTTCCGCATGTAAGTACAGGGGAGGAAGCCCGAAAGGTGGCCGAGGCCAGTCGGTTTGCGCCGGTGGGACTGCGCGGTATCTATGCGGGGCGTCGGAGTTACGGGGATACGCATTTTTTCGAGAAGGCCAACGACGAGATTTTGGTGATCGTGCTGATCGAAGAACTCGAAGCGGTGCGGAATCTGGACTATATGCTTGCCGTGGAAGGCATTGACGTCTTTTTTGTCGCGCCGGGCGATCTGGCCCAGACCATGGGGTACGTGGGCCAGATGTATCATCCGGAGGTTCAGCATGTCGTGACGGAAGCCATCAAGCGGATCGTGGCCGCCGGGCGCACCGCCGGGTCGCTGGCAAACGAGAAGACGCTGGAAGCGCACATCGGGCTGGGAGCGAAGGTGTTTCTGACCGTGTACGACCCATGGATCAAGACCGGCGCAAAGGCGTATCTCGACATGGCACGTGAAATCGAATCCAAAGGGTAGTCTACTTCTTTTTTATATCGAGCAGTTCGATCTCGAAAATCAGCGTCGCGCCGGGGCCGATATCGGCTCCGGCTCCGCGCGTGCCATAGGCCAGATCAGCAGGTAGATACAACACCCAAGTAGAACCCTGCGGCATCATCGGAATGGCGACCTGCCACCCTTTGATCAGCCCCCGCAACTGAAAACTGATCGGCTCTTCACGCGCATACGAACTGTCGAACTCCTTTCCGTCGAGTAGCGTACCCCGGTAATGAACCGTCACGGTATCTTCGAGCGAAGGCAGTGGGCCTGTTCCGGCCTTGACGATCTTATACTGCAACCCGCTTTCGTGAGAGACTACGCCCTGTCGGGTTTTGTTGGCCTCCATAAACGCGACCCCGGCTTTCAGATTTTCCTCGCTCATCCGCTGGTGCTCCCTCTGCATAAGTTCCTGTTGTTTTTCGACTGCGGCAGTCAACTCTTCGGGCGTCATCTTTACCGGTCCGCCAGACAGTACGTCGCGTATGGCCGCAAGGACAGTCTCCAAGTCCAAATCAAGCCCGTCCTGAAGAATCCCCTGCGCAATCGAACACCCGACCGCGTAGCTGAAATTTTCCTTGTCGGTCGTCAACTGGGCAAAGGCAGGCCCGACCGACACACCAAAAACCACGATAAACGACACCCAAAAACGTTTGTTCACGATGACTCCTTCCATCAAGGTAGGGGGCTGGTTATCAGGAGGCAACTCCTTCCATTCGGTACATTTATCCACCGTTAGCGCGTGGCGACGTTTTAATATAGCTTTCTCGACAGGCGTGACAATGTTTTTGTCTTGCGACGAACAGATGCTCGAAACGTGGGAGGCTTCAATCAGGATGTGGAAATCGTTGTCGGAGTGCCGATTTCATAACGAAAACAGACCCAATACCCTTATGTCATGAAAGACAACCATGCCAAACCCTCTCTCAACGCTGACCGAAGAAGAAAAATGGCGATTCGACCTACACGGATTTCTCGTACTCAGACAGGTCATTCCGCCCGACAAACTGAAA
>VGJU01000357.1 GCA_016867335.1 Candidatus Zixiibacteriota bacterium
CGACGCGAGCGATGACGATACCGGAAAACGGCTTGACGACATATCATGGGAGCGGCTGACCGTGCTTCGCCACCCCGAAAATCAGGGGGTGGGAGGCGCCATGGTCACGGGGTATCGGTATGCGTTGGATGCAGGGGCGGATATCGTGATCAAGGTCGATGGCGACAGCCAGATGGACCCGAAATATATGATCGACCTGATCAAGCCATTAACCAAAGAGGTATGCGATTACACCAAAGGCAACCGTTTTCTGCATTTCGATGCCTTGAGCCGGATGCCTGTTTCACGTAAAATCGGCAATGTCCTGCTGACGTTTCTTACCAAAGCCTCAAGCGGTTACTGGCATGTTTTCGATCCTCAAAACGGCTATGTCGCCATACGACGGGACGTGCTGGCCGCCATAGACATGAGACGCATCCAAACCAGTCGATATTTCTTCGAGAACGAAATGTTGGTCCAACTCAACATCCTGACGGCGCGTGTGCTGGACTGTCCCATGCCTGCGATCTATCTTGCCGACTCACCGTCCTCGCTGCGCATAATCGATGTGATGCAATATTATCCCGGATTGCTGATAAGAGGCTTTTTTTATCGTCTTTTTTATCGATACCTGCTCAGGGATTTTAGCATCATCGTTCCGTTCTATCTTATCGGGAGCATGATGTGTTTGTGGGGAGGGTTGTTTGGCGGGTACAACTGGTGGTATCACGCCACGCAGGCTCACCAGGCTACCCCCACCGGGACAATCATGCTGGCTGTACTTCCTTTTCTACTCGGATTTCAGTTGCTCCTCGCCGGGCTGGTGATCGATATTTTTCAATCGCCACGGGCCGATGCGAGTCCTGTCCCCAAAAACGACGCGAGCTAAGATTTCTCTCTTCCCTACAACATCCCTTCGATAAGACGTCTATATTCCTCAAGGGTATTTTCCATAGGAAACCTTTTGATTGGGGTGGAGGACCATGCCCCGCGCATCGCCTGTACGAGGGCATCATACAGGGCGTCCGGCGTGAGGTCGGTCATGACGAGGTGTTTTCCTGAAACCACCTCGGGCAAGGCCCCCCGGTTTGACACGATGACGGGCACTCCAAGCGCGACGGCTTCCACCGCGGCAAAACAAAACCCTTCGGAATAGGAGGGGATGACGACGCAATGGGCTTGCGAGACGGCATGCAAGATGGCGCTTCGGGATAAGTTATGCCTAAGACGGAGGTGGGGTGTCAGATTATATCGCCGGATAAGTTTCGTTATTTTTTTGAATTGCCCGGCCGGTTTTGTCGGGACAATCAAATCCAGCCTGCTCTCCGGATACCGCATGGCAAAACGGCTTGCTGCCGGGAGCAGTATATCCAACCCTTTCGAAATACCGAGTCTGCCGAAATAACAATACGTGAAAACCTCTGGGGGCGAATGCGTATGCCCTTCAAACGCCGCATAGTCCACGCCGTTATAGATATGCGCGATACGGGTCGGTTCGACGCCGTATGCTTTCAGGCGGTGTGCCGTGGCCAAGGAGGGAGCCACAAAGCGATCAAAGGGCAGACGAAGCAGGAGTCGTTCAAAGAGGGAATGACCGTATTTGCGGATCCTTCCCATGAACGGAAGGGAAAACCACAGGTCGCCCCAGACTTCGTGAAAGGTCACTACGATCTTTTTATGACGCCATCGGGCGGCAACCCAGGCCGGCAGTGCCGCGTTATAGGAGGTGGTAAGCATGACATCGCAGTCGATGGACAGGCGACACAGCGTGGGCAGGCTAAACAGACTAAACCCATACCTGCTCCGAAACCGCAGACGTCTCACCTCCACCCCATTTACAAACGTATGTGCATGCTGAGACGGTTCATGGGTCGTAAAAACCGTGACCGCATGTCCATGACGCACCAGTCCCTCGCAGAGCGATTGGAATAACTCCTCTACCCCGCCGATATTGGGATAATAGCTTTCAAGAACGACGAGAATTTTCAATATGTTTCAGCGCGCCCGCAAGATAGCGATATATAGCTTTAGGAACACAGGGTCCGGTATAGCTGTTCAAACGCCCGCGCAGATACCGAGGGATGGAATGTCCTTGCATAGGCCATCGCCTCTCTTCGTATCGGCGCACACGTGTCGAGACGGGTGATTACATGGCGAAGTGTCTCGGCAAGACTCCGGACATCATCGGGCTTGCAGAGAAACCCATTGACACCGTGAACGATATGATCGCTAAATGCACCGGAATCCGACGCCACGACGATACAGCCATGTCCCATGGCTTCCAATAAGACCCGTCCGAACGGTTCGGGCCATCGGGTGGGACAAACGACGATATCGGCGCTACGGTAATACCGTTCAAGATCATCTGGTTTTAAAAATCCTGTAAACCTGACCGGGGTCTGTAAGACGGTAGCCAACGCCTCAAGGCTTCCCTGCATCTGCCCTCCGCCCGCAATAGTCGTCTCCAAGTTAGCGAACTCATGTTTTAAGGTCGCCACCGCGCGAATCAGCACATCCGGCCCTTTGTTCGGGTTGAGTATACCGACATACAAGATCGAAAGGGTATCATGACGTGTTGGTGGAGAGGTCGATTGAGAAATCGCAATGGGATTGGAAATGATGGAGACCGGTCGCTGTATCTCACGCTCCATCCATTCTTGCATAAACCGGCTCGTAACCACGATGTGGTCGAAACGCTTTAAGACCGCCTGTCTGTATCGCTTGTTGGCCAGCAAAATACCCTTCAGGACGCTACGAATCGCAAATTTTTCTTCCGGAATGCACTCGAAAGCACACGAGGTACACGGCCCCTGTTTCGTATGAGCGATTTTAACACGGCGGGGACAGATAAACGTCAGATCTCTGACCACCGCAACGCTTCTGTAGGACAACCCTGTTTCCTGATACCGAAGGATACTGCGTGTATTGTCGGCATGAACCACATCGGGGTTTTGTTCGCGTATACAGTCCCGCAAGGGTTCGGAGGGTTGGAGATAGAGATAATCCTCATCGAAAAATTCAAGGTTTTTGGAGTCGAACAAGTAGCAGAAAAAATTTAGATACATCAACTTGGTTT
>VGJU01000358.1 GCA_016867335.1 Candidatus Zixiibacteriota bacterium
TCAACGCACCGGACGCGGTATGGCCCTTGAAGACCTCAAGGGTATCGGTGATCGGATAAGGGTTAGACAGCCGCAGCGACGCCTCCAGCACAGTTGGGCCTTCTATCAACTGCGATCCTTTATCGAATACAAAGCCCGGCTGTCCGGCGTGATGGTTGTTGCCGTTGATCCGCGCAACACCAGCCGGACGTGTCCTGTGTGTGGGCATTGTGAGAAGGCCAATCGTCGATCTCAATGGTAAATTATTTAACGATGTTAAGTTTTGTGGCAAAAAAAGACCGGCCAACCAAGTCGGCCGGTTTTTTCTATACGGTAAAGCTATTTATCGCAGAATCGATGACATAATCTACGATCTGATCCCGGTCGCCCCACGGGAAATCGGGGTGTACGATCAGGAAGGTCGTGATGCCATGCACGGCGGCGAACAAAAATTTGGCCGTCAGGTCTATGTCCACCTCACGGAACTTGTTCTGCTTGATACAGTCGGCTACGAGAAGACGCAAATAGTTAAACGTCATGATACCCATGGCTTCCGGGCTGAGGTATCGGGCTTTTTCTCGTTCGCCTCGGGGCTGTATCGGCTGGAGAAACGCCGCACGGTAGTGGTTGGGGAAGGTAAGCGCAAAATCGGCAAAAGCCCGACCGCTTTTGCGTAGACATTCGAGCGGATCGGGTGTTTGGGCACGAATACCGCTCAATTTTTCGAGGAGCGAGGAGAAGGATTCGGCTACCAGCCAGTAGACGAGGTCCGACTTATCCTGAAAATAATGATAGATGATGGTGGGGGAGTATTCGATACGCTCGGCGACCTTGCGGATGGAAAGATTTTCGTAGCCCTCTGCGATAAACAGTTCACGCGCCGCATCCAGAATACTCTGCCGCAACATCTCCCGATGACGTACTCGTCGGGAATTGGTCTTGTCTAATGCGATGTCGGTGTTCATAGCCTCGTCCCGCTATAAGGTGTAACAGTGTTAAAAAATATAAAGATGTTTAAAAAATAATGGAAAAAAGCCCCGGTGTCAAGAGGGTTCCTATCAAACCTTTCCAAGCCATACAGAAATATTGTTGAATATAATTCCGCGCGGGGCTGTATATGGATAAAATTTGAGAAACGCTGTCGGGGAGAGGGGTGCACTGTGGTTCCGCGCCCGGGGAACACAGCGAAATGTTTGGCGGTATCGCCTATTGCGAGGAGGAAGACATGTCGTTCGATATGATGGAGCGGGTTCGGCAGGGCCTTTCCCGGCGGCAGTTTCTGGCCGGGGCGCTGGCGGGCGGCGCTGCGCTTACCATGACGGACAAGCTGGCGCTCGCTAAGCAGATAGCGACGGGGCGGACACCGTCGGCGCAGGATATCCGAGGGGTCGGCGTACAGCCCGGTATCGTGTTGATGGCGCTCAACGAAAACCCTATCGGTCCTTCCAACCACGCACTCCAAGCCATCGCCGAAAACATGTTCAAAATCAACCGGTACGGATTTGGGCGCGGTGAATTGATCCCGGCACTGGCCGCTGCCGATGGCGTGGAACTTCCGGCGCCGCCCCAGCAACAGCCGGGTGGAGACGAATTTTTCCGCAGGCGTCCGCCCACCCCCTACCTGATCACCGCTAGTTCGAGCCAAGTGCTCGAACTCATTGCGCTGGCCTACCTGAGCAAAGGCGGCGGCGAACTCGTCGAAGCGGACCTCGGCTATCTCGACCTGGCCCAGACAGGCGAGTTTTACAACAAAGAAATGGGAATTCCCACTAACGTGATCAAGGTTCCGGTAACCAAAGACTACCGACACGACCTTCCCGCCATGCTCAAGGCCATCACGCCCAAAACCACGATGGTGGTGATCACCAATCCCAACAATCCGACCGGAACCTTGATGTCCTATCAGGAACTGTCGGATTTTGTGGCCAAAGTCCCTAAAAATGTGCTCGTAGTAATCGACGAAGCGTATATCCATTTCGTCCGTGAGCCAAACTATCGGACCGCCATCTCGTTGGCCACCTCAAACGAAAATGTGATCGTCGTACGCACGTTTTCCAAAGTGTACGCCATGCCCGCGATGCGTCTCGGATATGGCGTGTCCAGCCAGACTATTCAGCAAAAACTCCGGTTTTACATGACCGGCGGGCCGAATATGCTGGCCGAGGTTGCAGGCGTCGCCGCGATAAAAGACCTCGACCATGTGCGGATGTCGCAAGAGGTGGTCTGGAGTTTCCGCGATCGCTGCTACGACGAATTCAAAAAACTGGGTCTCGAATATATCCCTTCCCAGAGCAACTTTATGATGGTAAACGTGAGCAAGGATGCCATGGCCGTCGTGCGCGAAATGCGTAAACGCGGTGTCATGGTCTCGGTCCGTGCCAGAGAGAAGATGCCCACGTGGATTCGCGTATCTTCCGGAACCGAAGCCGAGACCGAGGTGTTTCTCCATACCCTCAAAGAAGTATTAAACAGCACCATCTGACCTTCGCGCCAACGGGCGCAAAAAAGGCGTGTTTTCTAACACGCCTTTTTTGTATGTTGTATCCTATCTCCTTCGTGTCGTCCGGTTCGTTTTGCCCATGAAAACAAGACTCGAACTCATCCGTCTCTCCTTTCTCGTCACGCTCGGTGTCGTGCTGGCGCGCTTTATCTTTGAGGTCGCCGGTCTTCCGGGCGCGTCTCTATTCGATCTCTCCTTTCTCGTCCCTGTTTTTGCCGTTACCCTGAGTATCGGGTGTCTACGCAACGGCATGGGCTATCTCGGATATCTCGGCACTTTTCTCCTATACACCTTGCTGGTCCGCATGGTCGTCGTAGGTCTGATTGTCGTCGGTGATCTTACCGGGTGGGGGCGGGAGTTTTTCGTCTATCGCAATTTTGCTTTCGGGGTGGTGTTGCCCCACACGTTTTTCTGGCCCATTCTGTCGTTTATCGTGGGCACACTTATCTGGCCGGTATGCGCCTTTGGGCTTCAAGGACGCCGCGCTCGCTATCGGGGGTCACTGGTCGGTATCACGGTAATTCTTGTCATCGTCTTTCTTGCCTTGCCCT
>VGJU01000359.1 GCA_016867335.1 Candidatus Zixiibacteriota bacterium
TCGTTGTTTACATCGACGTTCCCGGTCACATTGAGAACGTGACGCATCAGGATAAAGTCGTTGGTGTGGTTGTAGCCATAGCTAAAGCTGTACGACTGGCGTTTGAGGTTGATTCCGACGTTGTTGTAATACTCGGTCTCCGTGATAAACGGTTCCCGGTAATTACCGATACCGGCTTTGGCCGCACTAAAACCGGGACTACCGGTTCCACCCTGATCCGACCAGAAGCCAAAGGGACCGGCCAGGTTTTTGTGCGGCGGGTTGCGGTACACGTTGTTGGTTCCGACAAACGAACCTTCGGAAAAAGCACCGGGTGTGGCCGCTGCCGAAATGGGCAGATACGCCATTATCCCGTGACCGGAGGCCCACAGCGGCGAGTCAAACCCGCCTGCGGGAACGGTAAACGAGGGCATCCCCATACCGGGACTCATGGAGCGACCTGCGCCACGCCATCCTTTCTCGGTATAGTTGTCGGTAAGTTCGGAGTTCATGATGGCCATGTATTTCTGGCCACCTACGAACGGCTGCTGCCTTTGTCCGACCGTCAATTCTACGGGGATCGGCGATCCGGCTAGCGATGCAGTGGGTTTGGCTGCGCCTCCGCCCTGCCGACGCAATGCGGCTTCTTTATCCGCATCGCGCGACAGCGCCTTGAGGTACTGAACCGCCCCCAGCGTCGCCACGGTCGCCAAAACAACTGCGCCTGAGACTACAGATCGACGCCAATTCATCAAAACGGTCCTCCTTTAGTGTAGCCGCCGGGGAGGATTTCCCTCACCGGAACTACATTCGACTCGTCGGTTGTCTGACGCCCTGTAAGACGTCAGACAACCTCTTTGATTTACCACGCCAGGTTGACACCAAGCCAGATGTCGCGCGGGGCGTTTTCCTGGGTTCCGATACCACCAAGCGGTCCGCCTGTTATGCCGACAGGGTCGCCACGCCGGACGTACCTATCGGACGACGGGGAACCGCCGATGGAATAGATGTTGGATCTGTTGAAAACGTTGTTGATCTGTGCAAAAACCCCCACACGGGTCGTCCGCCCCAGATTGAACATCTTCTGTGCAAACACATCGGTCGTGGTCGTCCACGGGGAACGGTTGGCCGCGCCGATAAGCTGAAGTGGGTCTACCGTGGTCTGGTTTTTGGTACGGTATTCGTTACCGCTCTGCGCTTTGGTCAAGATCGTGGCATTGATTCCCATCGGCAGGTCAACCAAGATGTTCGTGACGAGACGATGCCGGCGGTCAAACACCGAGGACTGCCGCTGATAGGTCGACGGCTTAGGCGTGCCGCCCTGATCCAGGTCCGAGGCGTTTACGATCGTCTGTATACGGCCCGGAGGAGAATTTAGGTCCGTTACAAAGGCGATCGTGTAGTTGGCACGGACCGAGAACCGATTCGCCATGGTACGGCGCATCGAAATCTCAAATCCGCGAGAGTCCTGCGCAAAGGTCGGAAGCAAAAACGAGATCTCGCGCTGAGACCCGCCGATGAAGTTGCTTTCCGGGTTTACCGCCCATTCGAGGGGCAGATTGTTTACATCACGGAAGTAACCGGTAACGTCGAGATAGTAGCCAGGATAGATTTCGGCCTGAATACCCATCTCGTAGTTGGTCGCCTTCTGGTAAGGAAGGTCCGGGTTGCCATGGTTGCGCTCGAACGGATAGCTCTGTACCAGACCGTCGAAAAGATTACCTAACGTGGGACGCTGGTTGAAGATACCGTACGAGTAGTGAAGCGCGGCCCGATCGGTGATCGGATGCGAGATACCCAACCGGGGCGCTACACCCGTCTTGATCGATGGCGCTTTGGTCAGATACTGCGGATCGTCGTCGGCCAGATTCGGACCGGAACGCGGTTTGAACGGATCGATCGAATTGGATTTTGCATCGAGAATATCCATCCGGAGACCGGCGTTGACCACCAGGCTTCCGTATTCGATACGGTCCTGCGCGTACAAATAATACTCGGTCGGAAATACATGATATTCCCAGCCCGACAGCGGTTCGACTTTATCCGATGCCACGGTGTTGAGATCGTTGAAGATGACCGGCGCGTTACCCGATGCCGGTCCCCGACGCGACTCGTGATAATCGTACAGACTTACCCCCGTCCCAACCTTAAGCTGATGGTTGGGGTTGATCTGGCTGGTGGCCGAGAAGCTGATATCGGTCTTGAACGGACGGACGTCGGAATAGTTTCCGCTGGTGATATCATTGTACGCCTGATCGCCGTAGACCACATACCCTACGCTCGGAAGAGTGCCGCCTTCGAGAGGCCGATAGCCAAGTCCCGTTGTGGCCGAGTTACGCTCTGGAAGCGGCGCTTTCCCGTATTTGGGGTTGTACGAATCGTTGTACTCGCGCAGGTGGCTGACGCGCAGTTCATAGAAGGTTTGGGGGCTCAGCGTATGAGTAAACACGGCGTTGAAGTGAAGCTGGCCGCCATAGCTCTCGTTAAGACCTTCCATGATATACTTCCAACCATAGGAAGCACCGCGCTGACCTTTTCTGCTAAAGAAGCCGTTGTCCTGAATCAAACCGGAGAACGACACTTTCATATTGCTCTTGGGACGGTACGACATTTTTCCGAAGAAGTTGACCGTCCGGGAATACTCATTGGGTTGGCGGCCCCAGCTTTCTGAAAAACGACCGGAGGCAAACCAGTTGGCTTTGCTGCCGAGCGGACCGCCCATACCCCAGTCGAGTTGGGTGGGCCGTTTTTCGGTGCGGTTGTTCCGGGCGAATTTGCTATACTTGTCCGGGTTCCACACACGGCTTACCCCAAAACTGTTGGCGGCGGCTACGCTACGGCCCTGGGTCAGATAGGAAAATCCGGCCGCATCGGCTTCTGGGATAATCCGATCATAGTCCCAATAATAATTGTCGCGCTTGTACTGGGCTTTCCATTCGAGCGGGTTGGCCGACGAGGTGTCGAGCACGTCGAACGGGTCACGCAGTTTCAAGCCATCGGTGGCGCGCTTCGAATCGGCGTTGAACGCGGCGGTTTGCCCGATCACGCCG
>VGJU01000360.1 GCA_016867335.1 Candidatus Zixiibacteriota bacterium
TCACGCTGGACTTGCCGACAGCATCGCTGCGCAGAACATCCGCAGGGCCGCTATCAACCGGCCCATCGTGGACAACGCCTTTGGTGTTGAACTACAAACCCCGTTGCTTGCTACGGGGTAGTTGATCTAACCTCCTGCCCGCCGCTTATGGCCGGCACAAAATGGATTTCGCTATCCGGTCCCACTTTTTCGAGCAACCCCATCCGGCCCATGCGACCGTCGATCATGACCGCTATATTGGGCCGGACGCGGTTTTCTTCCTCGTCTACGATACGTCTTCGAATGCCGGGATACACCGTCTCCAGATGAGCCACGATCTGGCGGATGGTAACGCCTTCCGCCGGGACGCTCGTCCGACCGCCGGTGAGGTCGCGCATAAGCGAGGGTATGTAGACGGTAGCCACTCAGCTTTTGCCCGATCCGGCAAGCGCCTTGTATACACGCGGGGGAGACATGGGAAGTTCCTTCATCCGAACCCCGGTAGCACGGTAGACGGCGTTGGCGATAGCCGCAGGGGGGGGTACGATAGGCACTTCGCCGACACCCCGCACCCCATACGGATGCGCTACGTTGGGCACCTCCACCAGCACGGTCTCGATCATCGGCAGATCAAGCGCCGTCGGCATCCGATAATCCAAAAAACTCGCATTGGTCATCTTACCCTGATCGTTGTAGATGTATTCTTCGCTAAGCGCCCAACCGGCCCCTTGGGCCACACCGCCTTGTATCTGGCCTTCCACATAACTCGGATGGATGGCGGTTCCCACGTCCTGGGCCGCCGTATACCGGAGAAGGTCCACCTTACCGGTTTCGGGATCGACTTCCACGTCTACGAGGTGAGTGGCAAACGCGCCACCGCCCGACCCGTCCGGACTCGTGCTCACATGGCATACTACCGACCCGCCGGTTCCACCGATCTGTCCTGCGAGTTTTTTGAAGTCGGCACGTTTTTCTTCGTCGTCCTTATACGAAAACACGCCGTCGGCAAAGGAGATTTCTTCTGCCGGCACGTCCCAGACTTTTGCGGCGCGGTTTTTCATTTCCTCGATCAGGGCCAGACCGGTGGCATGTGCGGCTATCCCGCCGCCAAACGCCGTTCGGCTTCCACCGGTGACGTCCGTATATCCGATGGAGTCTGTATCCACCACCTTCGGATTGATGTCTTCCGCGCGCAGACCGATGGTTTCGGCCAACTGCATGGCGATCGACGGGCGCGTGCCCCCGATGTCGGTCGATCCTTCCAGCATGTTGATCGTACCGTCGGCATTTACCGTGACCGAGATGGCCGAGCGACCTCCATTCCAGTTAAACCAGTACCCGGATGCGACGCCGCGTCCGCGCAGTTTACCGTTTGCCGAGCGTTCGAGCGGCGCCGTATAGTGCGGATGTTTGCGAATCGCCTCG
This sequence comes from Candidatus Zixiibacteriota bacterium, assembly GCA_016867335.1. Lineage (GTDB taxonomy): Bacteria > JAAXHH01 > JAAXHH01 > JAAXHH01 > JAAXHH01 > VGJU01. The sequence goes on from VGJU01000360.1 coordinate 1,405, forward strand.
GCGGTTTCCACACATCCGATACGTGGATGGATAGGACCGTCGGGTCTGCGGGCACCTTCTTTGGCCGCGTTTTTGATCCGAAAATCGAGCGGGTCGACACCCAGTTTTTCGGCCAGCTCATCCACCACACATTCGGAGGCAAATGCCGCGTTGGTAGCGCCCGGTGCTCTGTAGGCGCTGGTCTTGGGGCGATTGACACATACGTCGAATCCATCGATCTGCACGTTGGGAATGTCATAGGGTGTCAAGATACAACCGGCCCCGGCGCCCACCGGTGAGCCGGGGTATGCGCCCGCCTCATATACCATGTAGGCGGTAGCGGCGGTGATTTTTCCATCTTTTGTAGCACCCATTTTAACTTTGATATACGAACCGGATGTCGGACCGCTCCCTTCGAACACCTCGTCGCGGCCCATGACGATTTTTACCGGATGTCCTGTCATCTTGGAGAGTAACGCGGCGACCGGATCGATATAGGCATTGATCTTGCCTCCGAACCCCCCGCCGATTTCGAGCGGAACGACCTTTACCTTGCTTACGGAAATCTTGAGGAGTTCGGCAAGCTGATCTCGCACGGAAAAAGCGCCCTGCGTGCTGGTCCACACCGTAAGCTGGCCGTCTTCGTTCCACATGGCCGTGGCGTTGTGGGGTTCGATATACCCCTGATGGACCATTTCTGTGGTAAACTCACGTTCGATGACCACGTCAGCCTGTTTGAAACCGGCGTCCGGATCGCCCTTTTTGTGCTGAAAATGATTGGCAATGTTGCTCACCTTGTCGGTTTCGACACCGAGTGAGCGGGTTTTCATATCTTCATGAAGAATCGGTGCGCCGTCTTTCATGGCATCTAAAACCGAGGTGACATGCGGCAACAGTTCGTATTTTACGTCGATCAGCCTTGTCGCCTCACGGGCGATGTGGATATTGATCGCCGCGACACCGGCAATGGCATGTCCTTTGTACAACACTTTGCCGTAGGCCATTACATTGTTGCTGGCGTCACGCAAATTGACTACCGACTCGCCGAGATCGGCCATTTTGTCGGACGCTTTGGGAAGGTTTTCCGCGGTTACCACGGCTCGGACGCCCGGCAGGGCCTTGGCTCGGCTGGTATCGATGCTTACGATACGGGCGTGTGGATGCGGGCTTCGCAAAATGGCTCCATACAGCATACCCGTCAAATGTATGTCCGCTCCGTACATGGCTCGGCCGGTCACTTTGTCTACCCCGTCGTGCCGTATCGGGCGGGTTCCAATGATCTTGTATCCGTTCTTGCCCACGTCGAATACCTCCTGTAAAGAAGGATGTCTGAAAACGTTGCCTGTCGTCTATTTGGCCTGCATGACGGCTGCCGCATCCTGCACGGCGCGGACGATCTTGTCGTAGCCGGTGCATCGGCACAGGTTACCCGCCAGCCAGAGCCGAATCTGATGCTCGGTCGGATTGGGGTTACGGTCTAACAGCGCTTTGGCTGAGACGATAAACCCGGGGGTACAGATACCGCACTGAAGCGCGGCGTTTTCCAGAAACTTCTGTTGAAGCGGATGCAGTTTCTGGGGAGAACCCACCCCTTCAACGGTCTGTATCGCGCTCCCGTCGGTCTCCACGGCCAGCACCAGAC
>VGJU01000361.1 GCA_016867335.1 Candidatus Zixiibacteriota bacterium
ATCGCCAGAGAAGCCGTTCCGGCGGTAGTCAAAAAAGCCCGTCTGTTCATGGCTGCCCCTGTTTTCTATTTACCGATGGTCCGCATCCAGAAGCGGGGGTACGGAAAAGGGACTCTCATGCGCTATAATAGGTCATGCCCCCTGTCTACGGTATGCATACACGCGGCGCATGTCAACCGAGATTACACCGTATCGAGGGGATAGAGGTTGCGGCTTAGACGATGGAACGACACCGCCCTCGCATCGTGGACAGAGGGTTCGGAAACGACATGGATCGCACCGGCCCACGATTCAAATCCCGACCGGAAATGCGCGGCGGATTTGACGCCGATATAGCGCATCGTGCGCGGGTCAAGGCCAAGCGACTCGGAAAAAGCCGTGTCGAAAGGCTGTTCACGCTGGGTGACCAGCAGCACATGGAGACCGTTTTGTCGTATATAGACAGATGGCCCCATGTTGCCTTCCATGCCTGCGTACATGGGACCGTGATATCGGAATTTCCCGTCCGACAGGGCCATTACTTCCACCGTCATGGATACGGGCGATCCTTGCAGTGGGGTGGATTTGCCTCCGATGTCGAGTGTGATCGTCGCTCCGACGCCTGCTTTCCGACATTGCGCTATCGCGTCCGGATCGACGATGTACAGCACACAGGCATCCTTGAGACCAGCTTCTACAAACGCCGCAAGCATGCCGGTGCTGTCACCGGGCGAGCCTCCGCCGGTGTTGTCGTTGCGGTCGGCAAAAATCACGGGAAACTTGCCTGTCTGCTTGGCTTTGGCAAGTGCCTCATGGGTGGAGGGCATGTGGATATGCCACTGCTCCTTCCGGTCGAATATCCAGCGTCCCAGTTCGTCGGCGCAGCGTTGCGCCAGCGCCGGATCGCCATCTGTCACGACATACACGGATGCGCCCATATCAGGCACATCGGCCAGTGGATAGCAGGTGGCGATCGAGGCGCAGACCACGCCCGGCAGCGCTTCTATGCGGTGCAGTTCCGTAATGGCTTCTTTCATGGGTGAATGTGCCGTCACTTGATTCATGCCCCAATACATGGGAATCTGATGAAGCGCCATGACGGGTCGCAGACCCTCACGGACGATGCGGACGAGCACATCGCCGCATTCGCGTCCGCGCGCGGCCATGTCCACCTCCGGATAGGTTTCGCGACCGATGAGTGCGTCCGCCATCTCGACCATCCGGTGAGACACGTTGGAGTGGATGTCCAACTGAGCGACTACGGGGATGTCGGGACCGACCAGATCACGCACGGCAGTCAGGATATACCCTTCGGCATCGTCGATTTCCTCGGCCACCATCGAGCCATGCAGTTCGAGCAGAACGCCGTCGATACGTCCGGCATTCCGGATACCGTCGAGCATCTCGTTGAGGATGTCTTCAAACAGGGTGCGTGGGGTCGGTCCGCTAGGGTGCGGCTCGGCAAACACGGTGGGGATCAGTTCGAACCCGTGTGCTTGGGCCGCGTCGATAAACCCACCGACAGGCGTATTGGTTCCACGAAACTTTGTGAGAATCTTCGCGCCTTTAAGATAGCCGAAATGTTCTTTGTAGTTTTCCCGTGTGGTCGCAACAGGGGTAAACGTGCTGGTTTCGTGACAGATCGTTCCGGTAGCTACGCGCATAGATATCCTCCTTTTAATAGCTCAAAAATCCGCCATCGACCAGCCATGTCGCACCGGTGACAAAACCGGCTTCCTCGCTCACCAGAAATGCCGCCACTCGGCCGATTTCTTCGGGACGTCCTCGCCGGTCGAGCGGAGTATGGCGAAAAAACTTCCCGGATGCGCCGCGGTCGGCGGCGGCGCCCTTAACGTCGGCACTGGCTTCGGTAAAAATGTCTCCGGGGGCGATGTTGTTGACACGGATGCGATACGGTCCCAATTCGAGGGCCGCTGTTTTGGTAAGACCGTCCAGTCCGGCCTTGCTTGCACAATAGGGCGCGGCGTACTCCTGTGCGGCGTACTGCGCCACCGACGAGATGTTGACGATGGCACCGGGAGTTCCCTGTGCGATCATCTGCCGGGCAGCAGCCTGAGTACAGTAAAATGCGCCCGTCAGGTTGATATCGAGAATCCGCCGCCAGTGCTCGTCCGTCTCTTCGAGAAAGGGGGTAAGTTCGGCGGCGACACCGGTAAGCGCCGCATTGTTGATCATCGCATCGAGTTTTCCAAATGTCTGTACGGTTGTGGCGATCAGCGTCTCCACGTCCTCGCGGCAACTGACGTCGCACCGCATGGCCTGTGCGCGAAAACCGGCTGTCCGGAGTTTTTCGGCTTCACGTTGCGCCAGTTCGACGCGGCGTTGCGCCAGCATGACGGCCGCACCTTCTTCGACGCAACACCGGGCAATGGCAAGCCCGATACCCGTTCCACCACCGGTAACGATCACAATCCGGTCCTGTAGTCTGTCTCCCATACGGATCTCCTATTTGGCAGATGGAAATCGCTTTTGCCCAAACGAAGCCACGATTCTCCATTTCGTGGTGCAAAACAGCCTGAAAGGATAAAGATCGCCACCCTCACCGATACGCGATTTCGTGCAACAGTTCGCGCTGTTCGAGGTTCTCCGGGTCGTCCCATGTGTAATCGAGCAAAAACATGTCTTCGTAGACCGGCGCGCGACCTTCGATCAGCGCGTGGGCCAGCATGAGTTTGATCATCTTGATCATCCGGCGGTCGTTGATCCGGCACAACCCGTCGTCACGGATCGCTCGGACTTTGCGCAAAAACAGGTCCATAAACGGCAGGCTGTCGCGCAGATCGCCCTCGAATCGTTGTAGCAGTGCGGCGTTGACCGTGAGCACATCCTCCAAACCAGTGATCAGCGCCACATACGGGCGTCCCTGCGATTTTTTTACCTCCAGCCGCCACGCCCCCGGTCTATCAACTCCGTTTGCTCCGACACAGGTACGTTCCGACTTTCCACTCGCAACGTAAACCGGTCGTAGAGCGCGTCGAGATCAGAGGAGGCGGGGATACGGTTGGTGGCCCCAAACAGCG
>VGJU01000362.1 GCA_016867335.1 Candidatus Zixiibacteriota bacterium
GATTCAATTGAGCACCCTGCCCGGTGGAAATATCAGGGGTCCGACATCCACGTGCGCGGCCAGGACAACCCCATTATCGACCGGCTTGTCCGCTGGAAACCCGCATGGGACGCGTTCCATGCCATGGAGCTTTCGGATTTTACCTCGCACGAGAGCTATATCATTCTGAGCAAGCCACCGGGCGGCCCGCCGCTGTACTGGCACCAAGACTGGATACAGTGGAATGACCCTATCAGTCTTGCGCCGTGGCCGCAGTATCTGTTTTTGTCCTACTATCTCGTCGATACCACACTGGAAAACGGTTGTTTCCGTATCATACCGGGTACGCACCGCAAGCGTCACCCGCTTCATGACGCCGTGTTGGTGGCACACCAAACCACTTCGTATTTTTCGGATATTACCGACCCCGTAATGTTTGGAAACCCTCCGGATGCGGTGGATTTGCCTGTTCGGGCCGGTTCGCTGGTCATCGGCGAGGGCCGGGCGCTCCATGCGGCGCGTGGCAACAACAGCGACAAACGCCGCACCCTGTTGCTCGGATGGACCTCACGGCCCGCAACCGTCCCGGCGTACTGGAAAGGCAATGTGCCGGAGCCTATCGTCACCCGGCCCACCGATGTGGAATACAAACCCACGCGTGTTCCCGGCAACTATTTGGTGTAAAGAGAGAATCGCCGGACCGTTTCTCGTTCGCCTCGATCCGGTCGGAGGGAAACGGGAAAACGCTTGACCTTACCGAGAATATGAGACAAGTGATCGACGAGCGTGCGTACCGATTTTTCCATGAAAACGGATACGTTTCGCTGGGCAAAATCCTGACGGACGAGGAGACGGCACGCTACCGGGCGCAATATGACCGAGACCGGACGGATTTTGCTTACATGTGGCGTCTGTACGGACATCAGACGATCAACTGCGACGCGCTGATCTCATGGCCGGAGGTGGACGAACTGATTCGGCATCCGGTAGCGTTGTCCGCCATCGAAACGCTGATGAACGGCTCCGTGTGTTTTTCCGAAGTGTGCGTACGTCACATGGCAGTCTATGAGGGCGAAACACATCGGTCTTGGCATCGAGATCGGTCCCACGCGGCGGAGCATCCGTTACGGATGCCGTATATCCAGCTTATGTTGTATCTAAGCGATGTAGACGAAACTACACATTGTTTTTCGGTGTCGCCCGAAAGCGCGGACGATCCGGTTTTAGAGACGGACGCCCAGCTGGCGCGTGGCGGCGTCGTCGATTTACACGGAGAAGCGGGCACAGCGATCCTATTCAACATCGCCGTGCTTCACACAGCCACGGTACGACCGACCCGACAGGAACGAAAAACAGTACAAGTCTATTACGGGCCTCAGGACGCCCGGTATCTGAGCAACGACTCGTGCATACCGACCCGGCTGTGGCGTGACCACGCCGATCCTGCCACGCGTATGTTCTACGGCAAACTCAACCCCAAATCGGCGCTTTTCTCCGATGCCTTCGGCATCCCGGCAACCACCGGATAGTGTGGTTGCCGAGAGAAGAGGCATCTTGGCGCCATCGCTCCACGCCCCTTATCCCGCCCGGCTTTCCAACACCTGTGCAACGATATCCACCCCGGCCAGATCGCTCCACGCCGCCATCAGCCGATTAAATACGGGGCCGGGTTTACCGTCGCCGATCGTAAGTCCGTTGATTTTTGTACACGGAGCCATGCAGTAAGGCGTGGTGGACAAAAACGCCTCATCGGCGTTGACCACGTCGTGTACCTGCAAATCACGTTCGGCAAAAGCAATCCCCAACCGATCGCACAGCTCGATGACGACTTGCCGGCTTACCCCCGGCAAAATGTTGCGTAATGTCGGAGAAAGCACCCGCCCATCACGGACAAGGAGAAAATTGGCACCGCTTGTCTCGGTAATGTTCCCTTCCAGATCGAGCAAAAGCGTCGTCGCTTTTGGATCGACCAGCCGGGTTTCACGGTCCGCCAAAAACCAATGCATCCGACTTCTGTTTTTCATCTTGGGATCGACGCATTGTGGAGGCACATGTCGGATCGAAGGCGTGACGACGTGTACGCCTTCGCGGAAAAAATGCGCCCACATGTGCAGTGGAAGCGGAAACGTGTGGATACACACCGTAGGCCGTGACGGTTCGGCTTGTCCTGCTGCTGACCCCGCGTACGTCTTTACTTCACCCGGCGTCACGAAATGGATCAGACCCAACTCCTGATCCGCACGCAAAAGCCCTGCATTGTGCGCCACCAGTTCTTCCGAGACACGCTCCATCTCTTCGCGACTCAACCCCGGATCGACGTTCATATACCGGAGAGACCGATACAAGCGTCCAAGATGGTCCAGCAAACGAAACGGACGCTGGCGGAACGTCCGCGTCATCTCCGTGGTCGTCGCACCCAGCACGATACCCATGTCGTATATGCGCAACGACGCCTGTGACTCCGGAACCATGCGTCCGTTCAGAAAAACAAGCGATTCGGTCATCTCTTCCCCTTTAAGTCTATCCGAAAACCTTATCCTAACGCCGATAGGTGTTTATCGTTTGTTAAATTTCCGCTCGATCTCTTCCATAGACATACGTACAAGAATCGGTCTGCCGTGCGGGCTTACATACGGCATCGACGTGGCAAAAAGGTCGTTCATGAGCGCATTCATCTCTTGTTGTGAAAGCGGCACGCCTTTGGTGATACCCGCCCGACTGGCAAAAGCCAATGCCACCCGTTCTTCGGGGTTCAGATCGGCGACAGGAGGATGCTCCAGTTCGTCAACGATCTGCTGAAACAGTGTTTCGCCGTTGTGGGGTTGCCCCAGCGCTGGCACGGCGTCGATGACGACCGTCTGTCCCCCAAACAGTTTCATCACGAACCCCAGTCGCTCGAACCACTCTATATGTTCTTTTACCAACGCAAACTGTGGCAAGGTGAGGTCCACGGTGATGGGAAACAAAAGCTGCTGAGAG
>VGJU01000363.1 GCA_016867335.1 Candidatus Zixiibacteriota bacterium
TCTCGTTTACTGTAGACGGCGTCAAACCCGAAGATGTCAACAAGGTATTGTGGGATCGTCATCAGATTTATATCCGCAATGTAAAACACGATGAGATCCAATGGAATGTCAACCGCGCCTCGATGCATATCATGGTGACTACGGCGCAAGTGGACAAACTGATCGGCGCGATTGACGAAATCGCAAAAAATCCATCCGCTGTGAAGACTTCGTAGGAAGTGCTCAGCACCGGAGCCCAAAAAAGTTCCGGTGCTGACTTTTGTAGAAAACGCCTGCCCGAGACATGTCGGCAGGCATTTTTTATTACGTATGGTTTACATGCCCCAAAATTGATATATTGTTCCTGATAGCCGCCCGCCCATAACCTCTTTGGCAAGCAGACGTCAAGATGAAAACCAGACTGTTCACCCCTGTAGACATCAGTCCGTTGGCATATTTTCGTATCGCCTTTGGCATGATAATGCTATGGGAGGTCTGGCGATATATTGATCACGGCTGGATCGATCGGTACTACGTACAGCCCATTTTCCATTTTACCTACTACGGGTTCGGCTGGGTTCAGCCTTGGCCCGAACCCTTTATGTACCTCCACTTTATCGTACTGGGCGCACTGGCCTTGTGCATCGCCGTCGGGCTGTGGTATCGGGTGACGTCCATTCTATTTTTTCTTGCCTTTACCTATGTGTTCCTGCTCGACATGGTCCAGTATCTCAACCATTTTTATCTGATCTGTCTGGTTTCTTTTCTGATGATCTGGATACCGGCACACCGAACGTGGTCGGTGGATGCGTGGTTTCGTCCTTCACTGCTTGCCAAAACAGCTCCGGCATGGACGCTCTACGTGCTGCGTTTTCAGCTGGGTATTGCCTATTTTTATGGAGGCATCGCCAAAATAAACGGCGACTGGCTTCGTGGCGAGCCGATACGCGCATGACTGGCGGGTTCGACCGATTTCCCGGTCATCGGACACTGGTTTACCGAAGAATGGATGGTATATACCTTTGCATACGGGGTGCTTCTGCTCGACGTTTTTGTGGTGCCCTGTCTCATGTGGAAACGCACCTATAGGTATGCTTGTGCGGCGGCGTTAGCCTTTCATCTGATCAACTCGCAACTGTTTAGCATAGGCATTTTTCCATGGTTTATGATCGCTGCAACGCTGGTTCTTTTCTATCCTTACCGATGGCCGCAATTGCCGCGACACTGGCGGGAGGGGGTCAGAAAAGCCGTTTCAAAACCCGCGTCCTTGACCCGGTTGCAACAGGCAACGGTATACGCGCTAAGCGTCTATGTGGTGGTTCAGATCGCTATGCCGCTTCGCCATCTGCTCTAGCCCGGTAACGTAAGTTGGACCGAGGAAGGGCACAATTTTTCGTGGCACATGAAACTGCGTGACAAGGAAGCCCACGTATGGTTTCGCGTCAAAAACCCGAAAACAGGCGAAGAGTGGCAGGAAGAGCCGGGACGTTATTTTACCAAGCGGCAGGTGCAGAAAATGGGGACACGCCCGGATATGATGTTGCAGTTTGCCCATTTTCTAGCGAACGAATACCAGAAAATAGGCTATCCGGATGTGGAGGTATATGCCGAGACGGAAGTGTCGTTAAACGGCAGGGCCAGACAAAAGCTGATCGACCCGGAAACCGACCTGGCCGCGCAACCCCGTACGCTGTCGGCTGCCCGGTGGATAGTGCCGCTGACCCAGCCACTTGGAAACGGTGGAGCGGGGCATGCCGCAAGCAAAGAAGAGGACGGCGGTGAGTAGACTGCACGGAGGTGCTACTGATGGGCTACCTCCGAAACGTTTTCCCTTTTTACAATGGTATAGGCAACGGTCTGGTCGTAACCCGACAGACGCATCTCATATTCCGGCGTCAGAACAACCGTCCGGATATAAGGCTGGATGCGTATCCTGCCGTCGATCATATTATCCATAAAGGTATCTTCGAGCCATTGGTTTTTTCTCGGTTCGTAATACTGGTAGGTTACACGCCCGGCACAAGGAACCTTCGCCTCCGCAAGAAGCGTTTGCTCTTCCAGTTTTACCTCTATATCGATATAGTAGATGTGTTTTTCAGCCAGCGCCCATGCCGCTTTCATATTGAGCCGATTCACGATACTGTTGATGTTCGTCCCCTTGCGGTACTGTTTAATCCGCACCTCCACCCGGCTTCCATCCAACATTTCGGTATAGGTTTTCCATTTCTTGCCGGTATATTGTGTGGTTCGGTGCGCGATGAGCCGCGGGTTCAGCGCCTCGCTCACATCTATCGCATGCCGGGTGATGTAAAAAGGATCGATGGTTACGTCAAAAGACAGCGGTTCATATTCGAATAAAAATTCTTCTCGGTTTTCGGCGCGTTTTCGGTTGGGATCCTGTTTGGCTTCCAACGTAACGCTATGTCTACCCGGTGGCAGATTGTCGATAATGACCGAACGGACCTCCTGAAACGGCGAGCGCGGATAGGAACCGTTTTGGTTGATGCTATAGCCTTCCAGTTGGGTCGTCGGAACGCCATTTACCAGGACCGTGTAGTGATAACGGTCTATTTTGTTCAGGTCCAATGTAAGAATCCGGGATACACCGGAAATCGTTTCGTCCGAAATCTCGTCCGAGGTTTCATGTTGCGCGGGGACGGTACGAGCCAAAAGGGTCAGCAAGACCGCAAGACCGAGTGCAAAAAGACGGCGTTTCATTTCTTCTCCAGTGGCATGGGAACCCCATGAGCTTGCTGTGGGGAGGAATGCCCTAAAGGGTTGACAGCGAGAAACCCACTGACCAATAACAACCTGTTTTGTATGTTATGGATATGAAACTTACTATCTCCCTGAAACTTCTTCCTACGCCTTCTCAAGCCGATGCCTTACGCCGGACGATGGCTCAGTTCAATGCGGCGTGTAACGTGGTATCCGGCACTGCGTTTGCCCTGAAGAC
>VGJU01000364.1 GCA_016867335.1 Candidatus Zixiibacteriota bacterium
TTCCTCTTCGAAGTCCACGGGCACACCGGCGCGAATCAACTCCAAGTGCGCGTCTTCGTCCCAAATACCTTTGGCGACGAGAAGAGAAAACCCGTAGCGGCGTAAGTCACCCACGGTATCGCCTTTTATTTCTCGAAGCAGACTGAGTGCCTGCGCGCGCTGTTCGTACTCGTCGCCCGATATCGCATAGTCTTTGATGTGAGCAAACCAGTTTTTCTGGCGGTTGTTAAACCACGAGCGATCGGTATCCGATGGGTTGAGCATCCAGTTAACAAAGGCTTCGTGCTCCGCCTGCGCCGACTGCTGACCGGCGATCCGAGAAAGCGCCGCTTCTACACGATCGTCGGAAAGCGGAACAAATCCGTCGTCACGCTCGGTAAAGTAGATATTGCCCTCGACAAGCGCAAACAGCACTGCCGAATACTGTTCCGCCGTTACAGAAGCTCCCCAGTACAAATCCGCAATTTCGGCGACGGTATACGAACCCGGTTCTTCTTTCAGTACCCGCCACACCTCGCCAAGATCGATCTGGCCGACGGTCTGCAGGACGCGGCTGCGAAACCCCTCCAACGCCGCTGCATCAGCGACGGCGATGCCGGTGCGGTGCAGAAGACGATCGGGCGGACTCTCGACCATGCGGTTGTTTCCCGTGGCAACTTTTATTTTCTGAACGCCCGTGTTTTGTAAGACGCCCATGAGCAGTTCGCCGCGATGACGGACGACGACGATTTCACCGGGGAGCAAGGAGACAAGCCTTTCCGTTGCGGATGTGGGGCGGTCTGTGCGGAAAACGACGCGAACGCGCGGCGATGCACAGCCCGGCAATGGTGCGACGCGGAGCGTCAAAAGTCAAGAGTTTTCAGGCCGAATGACGGTTGACACACGCGGAGAGAGCGCCTACTTTAAAGAATTATGAAGGATGAAGGATGAAAAAGTAAAAAGGAGATGGCATGATATTCGAACAGATAGACAACGGGGGCGATAGAAACTTCGGATATGTGATCGGCGATCCGGCGTCCAAGCTGGCGGCTGCCGTCGATCCCTGTTTTATACCCGAATTCTACGTAAGTCGAATTCGCGCCCTGGGGTTTCGGCTCCACTATGTCGTCTGCACCCATTCACATCAGGATCACATCGGCGGCAACGACTATATGCACGAACATACGGATGCCGTGGTGGTCATGTACAAGGATGCGGACTATTTTTACGATCTGGAAGTGGAGGACGGTCAGACGCTTCTTTTGGGCGAACTGCCGCTTTTTATTCTTCATACGCCGGGCCATTCGGACGACAGTATGTGTATCCGTGCGGAGAACAATCTCATTACCGGCGACACGCTGTTTGTCGGCAAAGTGGGGGGGACGGACCTTGATCGCGGCGCTCGTCTTCAGTACGACAGCCTGCGGCGGGTTATGGCGTTGGAAGACGACGTGGCGATATATCCAGGACATGATTACGGAAAAACACCCACCTCCACAATCGGTTACGAGCGGAATCACAATCCTTTTATCCTGCAACCTACGTTCGAGGATTTTGTCCACCTCAAGCAAAACTGGACCGAATACAAGCGTAAACACAACATCGCCTGACTGCTACGCCGGATTTCTTCGCACGTTTTTTTAGCTTTCCCGCCTTTTGCGTCGATTTTGCCCGGACATGTTAAAGAAGAAAACGCGCCGTTTGTATGTAGAACGGCGCGGTGTCGTTGTCATGGCGATGTGTTATCATCTTTCAACTTGTACTCATTCAGGACGGGTTATGAACATCTGGAAATACCTTACGGTCGGTTTTTCGGTCGTCGCATTTTCCTATCCGGTGTTGGCGCAGGAACGTATCGACCTGAGCAAAATAGACCGGTCGAAATATCGAATTGAAATGGTAAAGGTGGAAACCGGCCCCAAAATAGACGGTGTCATGGACGATGCGGTATGGAGTAACTCGCCTGTGGTCACAGGGGTTGTCCAGTTTTCCCCGGAATATTTGGTTCCCGCTACCGAAGAGACGGAGGTACGCGTGCTTTACGACGACGAAAACCTCTATGTGGGAGCTATCTGTTTTGACAGAGAACCCGAAAAGGTAGTGGCGCGTGAGATGCGCCGGGACGCCAACATTTTCACGACGGACGATACCTTTGCCTTTACGCTGTCGCCCGTAGCCGATGGTAGCGTGTTGATCTTGTTCAATACCAGCCCGCTCGGCGAACAGCGCGACGTATACGGGGGCAATTTCGGAGAAACGTTTAACGACAGCTGGGACACGGTATGGCGGACGCGCGCGCGGCGCAACGAACGAGGATGGGCGGTGGAGATCGCCGTGCCTTTCAAGGCGCTTAGGTTTGAGGCGGCGGACGTGCAGGACTGGACGATCATCTTCCGTCGGCAGATACGACGCAAACGCGAAACTTCCTACTGGCCCCAGTTGGACCGCGCGTACGGTTTTGCCACGATGTACAAGATGCAACAGGCGGGCAAATTGGTCGGTCTTGAGAAAGTGTCGCCGGGGCGAGCGCTGGAAATCCTGCCGTATACCACGTTAGGAGCTACCGGTCTTCGGCGCGTCCCCCCCGGATTGCCGCTCGATCTCAACGCCTCTTCACTTGACTTCAACGATCGAAAAAACATCGGCAGCGATTAAAATGGGGTATTTCGCCCAATATTACGCTGGATGCCACGGTCCGCCCCGACTTTGCCAACATCGAATCGGACCGTGAGGTAGTCAATTTGAGCCGTTTCGAATTCCGGTTTCAGGAAAAGCGCCCATTTTTTCTGGAAGGTGTCGATCTGTTTAGCTTTGGGCAGTCAAGTGGTTTCGGTGCGTTTTCGTCGGGATGGC
>VGJU01000365.1 GCA_016867335.1 Candidatus Zixiibacteriota bacterium
CGCAAAAAATACGCGCCGAAAACGCCTTAAAATGGTATCGGCTGGGGTAAGGATACACAAGGGCGTCCTGTCGCCGATAGCGCCTTCTTGCGCGTTTTTCCATAGCCTTGCTAACCCACTTTTACTCTTGGAAAACGATTATGACTGTCGAAACTGTAGCACGCATTGGCAAACCGCACTCCGCCCGGCGTCGTCTTGCCCTTATCGACTGCGACATCCACAACGCCATGCCGGACGATGTGACGCTGCTCAAATATCTGCCGGAGACGTGGCATGGCTATCACCGCACCAACGGACGGCGTGGACATATCGGGTCTTACTATCCCCGCGCCGTACCGCACGCAGCGCGGTTGGACGCATACCCACCGTCCGGGGCGATCCCCGGCGCGGACCTCGACTTCATGCGCATACAGCTTTTGGACGCATGGAACATCGAATACGGTATCCTGAATTGTCTGTTCGGAGCGGGTGGCGAGTTGAACGACGAATACGCGGCGGCATTGTCTCGCGCCGTCAACGACTGGCAGATCGCGGAATGGACGGAACCGGAACCTCGGCTACGCGCCTCGATGCTTCTTCCCTACGAAACCGCCGACCTTGCCGTGGAGGAAATCGAACGGCTTGCCGATCATCCCGGATATGTGCAGGTATTGTTTTTGGTGCGCACCCGCGAACCGATGGGACATCGCAAATACTGGCGCATCTACGAGACGGCGGCAACGCACGGATTGCCCATCGGCATCCATTTTGGCGGCGCGGGGGGCGGGCCGATCACCGGTGCGGGATGGCCTTCGCACTACATCGAAGACCATGGCGGTATGCCGCAGGCATTTCAGGCGCAGGTGGTCAGCCTTGTGCTGAGCGGTATTTTAGAACGCATCCCGGAGTTGAAGATCGTGCTCATAGAAGGAGGGTTTGGATGGCTTGCGCCGCTTATGTGGCGACTGGACGGGCTCTACGAGCAATTCGGAGACGAAATGCCGCAGATAAAACGCAAACCTTCCGACTATATCCGAAAACATATCTGGCTCACTACCCAGCCTATTGAAGAACCGCCGGAGCAGCATCAATTCGACCAGTTGCTGGAGCAGATGGACATGGACGACCGGCTGATGTTCGCCACCGACTATCCCCATTGGGATTTCGATGCGCCTACTCAGGCATTGATCGCCGATATGTCTCCAAAGCGCCAAAAAGCCATTCTCGCGGAAAATGCCCGCGCGTTGTACCGATTGGACTGACCATGCCTAAATACCTCGCTGCCGCCGTAGAAGATCTTCCACCCGGCACTCGGAAAATCGTCGAAATCGCCGGACGCTCCGTCGGGCTTTTCAACATCGACGGCAAGTTTTATGCGTTGCGCAATCGCTGCCCTCATCAAGGCGGGCCGCTGTGCGAAGGCCGGCAGTCGGGTTTTCTGGAAGCGGAAGCGCCGGGCGTATTTCGCTATGCAAGACGAGGGGAAATTCTGCGGTGCGCATGGCACGGGTGGGAGTTCGACATCACGACGGGGCGTTCGTGGGTCGATCCGAGGCGTGTGCGTACCCGCAGCTATCGGGTTTGCGTAGCGCCCGGCGCGGCCGTCATGGGAAAAGAGGCCGACACGACGCTCCAAGCCGAAACCTATGTCGTGTCCGTAGAAAAAGAGTATGTAGTAGTCGAGATACCGTAGATCGGAAAGACCTGGTTGAAACCCGCCCGTTTCGATCGTCGTCAATACTCCACCAGCATCCGTCCCGGATCGACGCCCATCAGTTCCGGAATTTGTTCCCGGTCCAATCGTCCGGCTTGGGACTCTACCCCGGCACGCACGTAGGCATACAGTTGTCCAAGCGTTACCATGCGGTCGGCATCCTGGTCCGCCTCGCCTTGTATTCCCTTGAGCACAAAATAGGTAAACAGTCCGTGCGATTTTTCCGGATAAGCCGAACTAACCTGATTGCCTTGTGCGGCGGTTAACACCGCGACATGTGGGGCAAGCGACGTGCGGCGCGCCTGCACGGAAATCCCGCGCGAGCCGGCCAGCAACATCTCGATTTTCTCACCCCTGCCGGTCTGTCCGCTAAAACAAGCATCGATCAACACGGTCGTCTGCCGCGCCGGAAGACGGTTCAGGCTGTTGTACAACTCGTCCAGCCAGAATCCGGTCGCAGGGTAATTCGGATCGCCATCCGCCGGAATGAGAAAGGCATCCTGCGTAGCGACATCCGGCGCGCCGTGACCGATAAAATAAACAAAAACGTCGGTCTTGTTCGGTTTGATCCGTTTGGCCAACCATCCCTGTTCCGGATCGAATGCCTTGCGAAACTCTCCCTGTGTGGCGTCCCGATCGGTACGCAAATAGATATTGCTTTCCCGGATGCCAAGCGTTTTGACAAAATATTCGTAGGCGACCAATGCGTCGTGACGGGCAAAAGGAACAGCAGGCGCATACCGATAATCCTCGATACCCATGATGATACCCAACGCATCCGGACAATCCGTTTTTGCCGTAACGACCTGATCCACATCGACGGACTCGACCGTTTTCGGGGCGTTGGGACCGGTTTTGGGCAGACTTGGTATCGCCACGGATCGGCTCGTAGCACGGCCTACCGAATGGTGGAAAGAAAGGTCTTCACCGGCGCGGGTGATAAGCACCGTGATGTCTGTACCGGCACGCAAGGCGGTCACGATCTCCTCTTCGAGCGCCTCCAGTGTAGCGGCGGGCTTGTCGTTGACCTGACCGACAATATCTCCCTTTTTCAGACCCAGACGTTCGGCCAGCGTCCCTTCCAGAACGCTCGACACCAGAAGCCCAAGACTTGTTTCGTCGATCTGCGCGCCAAG
>VGJU01000366.1 GCA_016867335.1 Candidatus Zixiibacteriota bacterium
GCTGTCGTCAACTATCTGACCTTGCTCGGCTGGCAAAGCGGAGACGATCAGGAGTTTTTTACGGTAGATGAACTGATGGACCGTTTTTCGCTCGATCAGGTACACAAACGTGATACGGTATTCGACTTGCAGAAATTTCAGTGGCTCAACGGTCAGCATATCGCCCGACTGTCCGAAGAAAACCTGCTGGATCGGGTATTGCCGTTTCTGGTAAAGACAGGGTTGGTTACGGAAGAATACGGTCGCCACCGCCGGGACTATCTGGCCGCTGTGATCGCGTTGCTCCGAGAACGGTGTCGCACATTGACGGACTTTGCGGAACAGGGTCGCTTTTTCTTTGTGGACGAGGTGGAATACGACCCAGAAGGAGTTCGCAAAAACTGGATGACCGATCCCCAACAGGCGCTTTTCCGGCTTCAGTGGCTACATGACGGTTTTGCCGACTTGAGGTCATTTGACGCCGAAGACGCGGAAGGCGAACTGCGCCGTCTGGCAGAGACAAACGGTCTGAAAGCCGCACAGCTTATCCACCCGTGCCGTCTGGCGCTGACCGGCGCAACCGCAGGTCCGTCTCTTTTTCACCTTATCGCCGTGCTGGGTAAGGAACGGGTGCTTATCCGTCTTCACCGGTCCATCCGCTTTATGGAAACACCGGTAGACGGGTCATCCTCCGCAGTATAGACTCGTTTCTCGAAACAGATGCCCACGTCACAACCATCCGTCGCATACGAAGCCGTCAACGAAGTGTTGCAAGCCCCCAATCCGGCTAAAACGGCAACGCCGAAATCGTTCTGGCGATAAACACAAACCCCACGGCAAGCATCAGGCTAAGCCCCATGCCGCAGGCAAAACCGGCGCAAAGGACGGGCACATACGCTTGCCATGCGGTTTCGCCAAATCGTTTCCGGAAATGATAGCGTCCGATCAACGCGCCGACCAGTTGGGGGATCGCGGCGTGCGGCCATGCGCCCACCCCTGCGGCCATCCCGTAAAACAGTAAGGGAGGCAGCCCGATCGCTGCGGTAAGACCGTATAACAGCAGACCGCCGCCGAATCCGGCGCCGATCAGGGTAGGTTTGAGCGCCTCCGAAAGCCAGTTGGCCCCGCCGGAGAGCGTCGAAGACATAAAAAGACAGCGGTACGTGGTTTCCATCGGCCATATCTTAGCGGCATACGGATACACGCTGGAAGGCACCGGTTCGATATACCAGAAAAATCCCCAGTAAAACAGACTGCATACGATGGCGACCGGAAATACGAGGAGTTCGGCTTTTATGAGGCTGGTGATCCGGGTTCGGGTAAGTTCCAGTTCTCTGAACAACTGCGCGCCGGGGCCAAAATCGAAAAGCGGAAGCGGCGCAAACCAGATGTCTACCCCTTTGGTATAGTGACTGAGCACGATCGAGGCTTCGCGCAAATAGGGAAATACCAGCGGCGTGCCTGCCATCCCGGTCATGCGCGCCGACACGTACGAGTTGAAAGGCGTCCACAACAACCCGAATACGACCAGCAGCCATACGGGGAATTCGGGAACCAGATAGTGGCATAACGCGATAAATCCGGTCATGGCGACCAGAAAAAGCCCGATCGCCACGGGCAGTGGGATATCTCCGCGTCCTTTGCGGTCGGGGGGAGGCCCATCTTGTGCCGGAGTGCGCTCCCGCATCGCGTTGAGACTACGCACCGCCCGCCATACGCCGATGCCGCCAACGGCAAACGCCATGCCGATCCCCACACTCATCCACACATCGAAGTCGGTCGTCAGTTTGGACGGGATAAGCCCCATTCCGCCGCGCCAATGGGGCAGCAGGCCTGCATGATAGAGCAGTGTATTGCCAAATACCGAGGTGAGGAGGGCCGCGGCGGCAGAACCGACGACCACAGGAAAGGGCAGCGCCATACCCCACAAGGCCAGGGTAAGGTCGAGGCTCAACCCCGTAAGCGCTGCGGGGAGGAGGTTTTGCGTGTTGGAGGTAAGGTCGATAAAGGGGATGGGTAGTATCTGGAGCGGCTCGGTCATAATAATCCCGGTCAACGCCGGCACCCCCACGTAGACGGCTCCGAAGACGATCCCTCCCATCGTACCCGCGCTAAACACAGGCCAGCGCCATGACGTTTCCTTGGCGGTCGTTTCGGCGAGCGCGGTAGCGCCGGCCGCTGCGATGGGCGCCAGCGGAAACGGCAACCTTTCGGCATCCGAGGTAAGCCGGAACAGGGTATAGCTCATGCCGAACCATGCCAGACGACCTAACAGATGACGCAGCATAAGCAGCCCTACCGGGGTAAGCCACGCGGCATGCCAGAGCGCGCGGCCCTCGATACCGGGCGAATGCAGTGCCGGAACGGCCCACGCCGGCACAGCGTCCGACAGCCCCATGCCGATCGCCTGCGGAAACTGCACCAGATACTGGTTGCGGATGAGTTCTACAAATATGCCTCCCCCCGCCAGCCCGGCGGCGACATAGTATAGCAAAAACACTTCCTGCCTTTTGAGCGTGGTCAGCGCCCGGCGGGCGATTTCCGCAAAAAATATGATCGTCACCCACTCGGCGGCCGGCCCCAACCCTTGCCCGGCAACCAGCATCAGGTAGATAGAGCCGGGCATCATTACAAGACCGACAAAAACGGCACCGATGACCGTACGAAGCGAAAAGCCGTCCTCGTACGTGGGAGCGGAGCGGTGTTCTTCTTCAGAAAGGACGGGCAGGGCCACAGGTGGAAGAGAAGGTTGAAGAGTGAAACTACTTTTTCAAAACGGGAGTAGTCAAACGAGGGGGAATATGAAGCGAGACAAGCTA
>VGJU01000367.1 GCA_016867335.1 Candidatus Zixiibacteriota bacterium
GGCGTCGTCCGAGGCGAGATACAAGATAGCCTGCGCGACCTCGTCTGGCGTGCCAAACCGGCCTGTCGGGTGACGGGACCGCAAAAACTCGAACAGCTTCGGATGCGTTTGGACCGTTTCGGTCATAGGGGTTTCGACCCAAGCCGGTGCTACGGCGTTCGCGCGTATGCCCTTGTCGGCGTATTCGAGCGCTACGGCGCGGGTCAACTGGTCGAGACCGCCTTTGGAGGCACAGTACGCACCGGCTCGTGCAAACCCCACCTGACCCAGAATCGAGCTGACATTGACGATGACCCCGCTTCCCTGTGCCGTCATGACCGGCAGCACGGCACGGATGGTCAGAAACGTGCCTTTCAGATTGGTGTCAAGGATGCTGTCCCAGAGTTCTTCGCTTGTTTGGGTAAGTTCCATCAGGATGGCGGTTCCTGCGCTGTTGATCAGAATGTCCACCCGTCCGAAGGCGGCGGTGGTTTCCTCTACCAGTCGCTGACCATCCTCGGCAAGGGTTACGTTGCCCACGACCTGCATGGCATTTCCGCCATCGGCGCGTATGGTCTCGACGGTTTTGGCAAGCGGTTCGGGGCGTCGTCCGAAAACACACACGCTCGCGCCCTCGGTGGCAAACAGCCGCGCGGTCGCCGCGCCGATGCCTGTTCCTCCACCTGTGACGATGGCTACCTTGTCTTTTAGCTTCATACGGTGCTTATACCCCTTTGCCAAAGACCATGGGAAAAGTCTCGCCGGTTTTCGCGTTGCGCGTGTCCGCATCCATATACGCTACACTGAAGGCCCTGCGAGGCGCCCCCGTCGGGTTTACCCCCGACCGGTGTAACAGCCAGTTGTGTAGCAGAACGGCCTCTCCGGTCTCCGCTTCGAGGTGGATACAGCGTTCGTCGAGCGCATATTTCTTTTGATCTTCTTCCGAAACAAAATGCTGTTCGTTGAGAAAACCGGACCGGTGGCTGCCGGGAACGACCTGCATACAGCCGCTTTCGGGTCTCGCCTTGTCGAGCGCGGTCCAGATCGTGCAAATGGGATTACGATCCAACCCCCACCCGATGCCGATATCCTGATGCCAGGGAAGCGGTGTACCGCGCCCCGCGGGTTTGTTCATAAACATCGCCCGAAACATGGATACGTCCGGCCCGATCAGTGTCAGGGTGATTTCCCGAAACAACGGATGCCGCATATACGTTAAAAAAAGCGGATCGAGATCAAGGCGGTCGATGCGGCGGTAGTTGAGCGTCGCGCCTTTAAAGGAAGCGGTATTTTCCGGTATGTCCCCGTAGACGCCGGTGGCCGAGTCCAACTGCATCGTCAGTCCGTCGTAGCGGATTTTTCCCAACATGATGTCGTCGACGCGACAGCGCAGGGCGTCTATGGCGTCGTTCGAAACGACTTGCCCCAGACGCAGGTAGCCCTGCTCGAAAAACTGCGTCTGTTCTTCCGCCCCAAAGACGGTGACGGTCATGCGGCGTTCCTTTTTCGGATGACGGTTTTCGACCCACCTCTTGACAAAATGCAGAAAAATGATCAGAACGAATCTTCGCCGACTACGTCCAAAAACGCGGTAGCGCCAAGCCACATCCCGACAGTGATGACGACCAGACTGGCGGCAAGCGGCAGGTATTCGACGAGACGGCTTTGGGGAACCGCATAACGGGTGGCAAGACCGGAAGCACGCTGAATGAGGACGCTCAGCAGGACGACGACGCCACCCGCGCCGGAACTAAAGGCGGCGGCAAGACTCAGTCCTTGGGTCAGATCGCCCGACGCGACGGCGGTCATAAGCATGGCCACACCGGCGGGACAGGGTACGAGACCGCCGCCAAAACCGATCAGCGCAAGCTGACCGAGCGACTTGCCCGAAGCGCCGTTGCGTCCGGCCTGCGCGCCGGACGTTCCATGATCATGATGACCGTGCCCCGGATGGTCGCAACTGCCTGTGCGCCATCGAACCAACATCCAAAAACCCACGCCGAGCACCAAAAGTCCACCGATCAGCGACACGACCGGTCTCGTGACTTCCAGTCGATAATAATCAGCGGCGATCCAAGCGCATACGCCAAGCGCCATGATGCTCAGCGTATGCGCCACCGCCACGAGCAGTCCGAACAACACCGCATCGACCAGACGGCGCTTGCCACCGGTCAGATACGCGGCGAGTACGGCTTTGCCATGTGCCGGTTCGAAAGAATGAAGAGCGCCCAGCAGAAAGGCGGTAGGCAGATATCCCCACGACGCTTCGACCAACGATACGCCTCCTTTACCGTATCCCGGCGATGCGAAAAAAGTTTTCAAGAATCTTCCGACCGTGCGGATACCCGTCTACATAGGCTTCCGGATGAAACTGAGTACCGTACAGAATCCGGTCCCTATGTTTTATCGCCTGTATGCGGCAATTGTCGTTGGTGGCAATCAGATCGAATCCAGGTGGCATCCGCTTGATTTCGGCGTAGTGCGATTCCCGCACGACAAACGGGTCCGGCAGACCATCAAAAAGCGGATCGTTACCGATTTTGGAGATAGGATAAAATCCGATTTCGGCAAAGTATCCGATCGCCTCCGGGTTGGGTTGGTCGGGTTCGCCGGGTCGTAGCGGACGCAGGGGTTCGTCTTCGACGATCGACAGATTCCGTAATCCGTGGTTGAACATAAATCCGATAAGCTGATGACTCCCGCAAAAACCGATTGTAGGCACTTCGGGCAAGGCGTTGAGCGTATCTTCAAATGGGAAAAAGGCTTCCACAGGAAAACGCTTGAAC
>VGJU01000368.1 GCA_016867335.1 Candidatus Zixiibacteriota bacterium
TTCGGCCATCTAAAATCCAAAACAGATATACTTTCTCTGCGATACATGCTAACGAGGGGGACCATCATGACTTATAGAGTCGGAATCATCGGTTGTGGAGGACGCGGCAAGGGCCATGCACAGGGATATAAGGCTTCTTCGGACGTTCAGATCGTAGCTTGCGCCGATCCCATCGGAGAGTCACGCTGGGCATTTCAAGAGGAGTTTGGTGTCGAGCGGACGTACAAAGACTATCAGGACATGCTCGAAAACGAAGCGTTGGACATCGTAAGCGTGTGTACATGGACCGAATTTCACGCCGAGATGGTTATTGCGACGGCGGGCAAAGGTGTAAAAGCCATACATTGCGAGAAACCGATGGCGCCATCGTGGGGCGCGGCAAAAGCGCTTTATCAGGTGTGCGAGGACCATGGCGTCATGATCACTTTTTGTCATCAGCGGCGTTTCGAAGCACCGTATCGCGTCGCCCGTCGGATGGCGCACGATGGCACCATCGGTCAGTTGTACCGTGTCGAAGGTTCGTGTGACAACCTGTTCGACTGGGGGACACACTGGTTTGACATGTTTTTCTTTTACAACCACGACGAACCGGCCGACTGGGTCATGGGACAGATCGACGTATCCAGCGAGCGGACAGCGTTTGGGATACCGCTTGAGTCGGCAGGGATTTCGTGGGTGCGATGGAAAAACGGGCTGGAAGGGGTGTTAGCCGCCGGCGATGCGAATCTTCAGGGTGCTGCCAACCGTCTGGTCGGGACCGAAGGCGTGATCGAGGTGTATGCGAAAGATCAGCCGCCGGTCCGGGTATTGCGCCCTGGCGCTATGACGTGGAAAGCGCCCAAGCTCACCCCGGAGGACGGTGCAGAGAGGGATGGCACGGTCCAGTCGGTGCTGGACCTTGTCGATGCGCTCAAAACCGGCAGGGAACCAGAACTAAGCGGACGCCGGGCGCTTAGGGCCACGGAACTCATCTTTGCCACGTACGAATCCAGCCGTCGCCGTGCCCGTATCCGTCTACCCCTAACGGTGGACGACTCGGCGCTTTTGACCATGCTGGAGCAGGGAAAGATCGGGAAAAGAAAAGGAGGAAGGAGGAAGGAGAATATGGCCTGAGCTGTGGTCTATCCACATGCTCGTCCATGTAGTTCGGCGCTTTTACCAAGACGATCATGCCAGATAACGATTTGTTGAACGGTAACCCGGTAGCCTGCAATACGTGGTTTACCGCTGCATATTCCGGGCGTTATCTTGATAGGTCGATCCAGTGTCTTAACAGACATCAAAGCAACGCCTGTTTGAAGAAATGAGGGAGCCGATCTTCTTCCTTTATCCCTATCTCTTCCACAACGTTTCCTCGTTGTACTTAGGCTCGAAACCAAGGAGGGTGCGGGCTTTGGCGGTGGGAAACCGGTCGCCGGGACGGGTGTGAAAGATGTGAAACACCTCGAAACGCGAGGGCAGGGGCCGGGTCAGCGCAAGATGGTACGCCGCCGCGATGTCACGGCGTTCGACACAGGTAGACGGGATCGGGTGACGGTCCGGCGCCGCGCTCTCGAACCCCGGCTCCTCAAGCGTAAACACGTCACCAAAACGGATGACCGCGATCGTAAGATCGTGCTCGCGGGCAAAGCTACGGCAAAGCTCTTCGGCCAGCGTCTTGCCCAGTGTATAGCCACCCGGCCCCGGTCGAGCCAGTTCGTCTTCGGTCAGCCGCCAGTTGTCCCAACTCGGGCCCGTTATATTGATCGTACTCTGAAACGCAAAACGTTTGATACCCCGTTCTACCGACATTTTGAGCAGATGGTAAAGCACATGGATGCCAGCGCCGAGATCAGAGTGTTCCGCCGGGGCATACCCTTCGTAGACCCCCATAGGCCAAGCTAGATGCGCAACAGCGTCAATGCCGTCAAGCGCCGTGTCAACCGCGTCGCAGTCGTTCAAATCGATGATCCGGGTGTCGTCGAGCCCTTGCATGGGACGCATATCCACGCCGCGCACCTGGTGATGCGCCGACAGGTCGCGCGCGACGATTCGTCCGATATACCCGCCTGCGCCCGTTACCAGTACGTTCACGCTGTCCCTCCTTTCGGCCATGCGGCAAAGTTAAATACGGGACGAAAACCAAACTGCCCGGATGTAATCTTGCGTAGCGAATAGCGACTTTCCGGCCTATCGGCGGCCAGATGATACAGCCCCCAGTGCGCGAGTCCGTCGAATGATTCGAGTTGCATAGCCTTTTTGATAGCCGTCACTGCATCTCGGAAGTCGAGCCCCCGTTCGTCGGCCGGAGTATCCGGCGAAAGCGTCCCCTGATCTACCAGATTGCCGATACGCAACGTCACGATCATCCCCGGATACTGACGGGCAAATTCGCGGGCTACCCAGTCGCTGAGATAGACCGATTGCTGATACGCCGACGTGTCGGGCTGAGGCGCAAAATCCTCCGAAACGACGATGCCGTTTGGATAGCCGTCGAAGATGCAAAGATCGCTGATATGAATGATGCGGCGTACACCCGCTTTGGCGGTGGCGGCAAGCACGTTGTACGTCCCCTTGAGACGGGTGTCGAGGATGAGAGTCGCGTTTTCGGTGTCGGGCAGATGGGGTTGGCGAGTGAACTGGGCGAGATGGATAACTACCTCCACATCGGCGCACAGTTCGGACATCGGGGCGTCGTCGAGTACGTCGGCGCGAACGATCATGCGGCTACCCGGCGCCATGCGAATGCCGGTCGGG
>VGJU01000369.1 GCA_016867335.1 Candidatus Zixiibacteriota bacterium
ACCCGCAAAAAGCGACGGGTGGCGCATCCGTACACCGAATGCGCTTCAATACGCCTGGGAGGATTCGAACCCCCGACCTACTGATCCGAAGTCAGCCGCTCTGTCCAACTGAGCTACAGGCGCAAAATGGGTACAACCAGGATACCCCAGGTAGGATTCGAACCTACGACCTACGGATTAGCATACCACTACAGCTTTCGCTGTCGCCTTTAAGCGTTTGTGGTCTGGACTATATCTTCACCGTCTCAGGTGTAGCGCGTATAGTCTCTACGGAACCCTTCTATACTTAGAGGAAAAGTGGACCATTTTCCTCTGCCGATTCGAAGTTGGAGCCACTTTGAACCGACCGATTTACCGAACGCTTGGGGTTCGAAATAACATACGCATCTTCGCTCCAGAAGGTTTCCTCGGTATTACCATGGCGTCATGCCGAAGGCTTCACCGATACAGCGCTATCCGTTTTATCCGTTCGTTTCCGGATAAAGGCTCCGCCTTGAAGTCCGTTGCTCTATCCAACTGAGCTACTGGGGCACTTCAACAAAACAATATATGGGATGCATGGCCTCTGTCAATAGCCGATCCTAAACCTACACGCCCAAAAAAAGAGGCATTCGTTCGAGATAAAAGGTAAAATTTCGACTGAGCGAGAGAAGAGAAAGAACATCTTATCAGGATATCCGTACCTCAATATGAGCCATGCCTATGCAACCTGTCTTTCACATATACCCTGCTTGGACAGCGCTTGCCGTGTTGCTGACATCGATATTTTCGACAGCGGCGCAGGCCGCCTACGACCTGCGGTTTTCGGGCGCGCGACCTGCCGGACTCGCAGGCGCGTACGTAGCCCTCGCCGATGACGCCGACAGCCCGTATCACAACCCTGCGGGCATGTCCCAGCTTCGACACCCGTCCCTCAACATTTTTTATACCGTACTCTACGGAGTCGAAGGGCTGTCGCAACACCTCGTCTCCGGGGTCGTCCCCACGCGTCTCGGCCCATTCGGCGCGTATGTTCAGACCCTGGGCGGATCGCTGTATCGGGAGTCCGACACCGGACTGGCGTACGGTCGGTTTTGGGGCGCACGGCTGGCGGCGGGCGTAACGATTCGTTTTCTCGATCTCTCCATCGTCCGATATGGAAATCGGCCCGCAACAACCTTTGACGCGGGTCTCCTGCTACGCCTATCCCCCACCATCCGTCTCGGTATCGCCACCCACCAAATCCGACCGCCACGCACCCCACTGGATCGCACCCTGACGCCTACGCTTGTCCGCATCGGTGTCAGCCGAACGGACGGCGCTTTGGTCCTTGGTTTTCAAGGCGAATACGACCCTCGATACGTATGGACGCCGGCATTCGGACAGGAATACCGCCCCGTTTCCGCGTTGGCGATACGGGCGGGGCTGCGCACCGGACCGTCACAGGTGTTCTTTGGCGTGGGAATTACCGTGTCTCGGTTCGAAGCAGCCTATGCGATGGGCACGCACTTTGTCCTCGGTCATACGCACCGGGTATCGCTTACCTTCAAATTTTCGAAAGAAAAGCCGTGAGAACCTGCGCGACAGCTTTTCTGATGGCCACGATTCTTGTTTTTCGCGTACAGGCTTCCCCGCAGGAGAGCGATCCGTTCTGAAAAACCCTGATAGACCCCGACGATGGGCTGACGGGCTATGAACAACTCACACGACTCGAAGAACTGCGCCAAAACCCGATCGACTTGAACCAGGCCGATCGAGAAGACTTGGAGCTGTTGCCGTGGCTCTCTTCGGAACAAATCGAAGCGATTTTACACCGCCACGGCGATTTCACGAATCTTGAGTCTCTTGCCCTTGTTCCGGGAATAGACACCGATATGATCGATAGACTGCGCCCCTTTGTCCGCCTCCGACCCGTTGTCGACGGCGTACAGGGACGTTTCCGTTTTGCTCACGACCACAGCGAGCAGCAGACTCGGCCAAACCGCAGGGTACGTGAAATCGAGACGGACATGGAAATCCACGGACGCTTTCGATGGGGCGGTCGGGTAAAGCAGAACGCGCAAGGTGTGTCGCCGAAATGGCGCGCCGGGTATATGGCCGTCAAGGGTATAAACCGGATCGAACAGATCGTTTGGGGGATGTTTCGCGCGGATTTCGGGCGTGGACTTCTGCTGGGCCGCCCTGTTCCCGTTTCCGGTGCGGAAGGTTTTGCCACCCCCGTTCATACCTCGGTCCGCTCGATACGTCCTACGCTTTCCGAAACCCGGTTGCGGGGTGGCGCGCTTGCCCTGCAGGTCGGGACGGTGCGTATTGCCGCACTTACGGGCCGTAGCGGGCTTGGAGGCAAGGTCACGGGGTGGCACATGGATCAGATACGCCCTTCCTATCGGTGGGGAGTATCCGCCGCCCATGGCGACTCCGGAGAGATAGATGGCAGACGGATGGGAATGGATTTCGATATCCGATCTGGCCCGGTAAGCCTATCCGGCGAAGTGGCAGGTGGGACACGCGGATACAAGGGAGTATATACGATCATGCGATGGGATACGAAAAACCGAGACGGTGGGTTTGCGTTTCGGGCGTTAGAATCGCAAAAGAGCCGTAGGGCGTCCTCCGACCGTCATGCCGCCGTATGGATACGGTTTCGACCGGATCGGAAGACGCTGGCGCGGCTATGGACGGGCATCCGTTTCGAAAACGGTGTCACGGTCGCCACCTATAGCGCCGGTCTGCGCAGACG
>VGJU01000370.1 GCA_016867335.1 Candidatus Zixiibacteriota bacterium
CATCTGTAGTCCGATCCAGCATCTACGCCCCAAACTACCCGCCGCCCTCAAATATCGGGGCCCCCTGGAAGGCGAAGCACGCGAAAAAGCCGAACAAACGCTGGCCGGTTATATCGGCGAACACGTAGCACCATGGCATCAGGACGCACAGGTACATTTAGACGAAGCCGATCCCTCCTTTATCCTTACCGTATGGATACCACTCTGCGACGCCACCACCGAAAACGGGTGCATGGAAATCGTGCCGCGCATACATACCCGCCGGATGGTGTATTGGCACGAAGGGTTTGGCATTACCGAGGAACAGGTTCCCGAACGGACTTCCGCGATTCCCGTTCCCATGAAAAAGGGAAGCGTGTTGCTTATGCACAAATTTATTCCGCACCGGTCCACCCCCAACCGCACCGACGGCATCCGGTGGAGCATGGACCTGCGCTATCAAAAAACCGGCAAGCCGACGGGACGCCCCCATTACCCGCATTTTGTGGCGCATAGCCGCCGCTCGCCCGATTCGGTGATGCGGGATTATCCGCTTTGGTGCAACCAGTGGGTGGAAGCGCTGGATCGGGTCAAAAAGACCGGATGGCCAAGTCGGGAGTACCGACCCGTGGAACCCGCGGAGATGAAGTGCGACGAGTGATTTTTGAAACAAGACGGGGCAAGCCGAGAGGAACAAATTTTTATGGCGGCGATTTTGCTGGACGGCAGGACGCTGGCGGATAGGATTCAGAAGGAGCTTGGGGAGAAGACGTCCGCATTGTGTGCCGCACGCGTGGTGCCGGGGCTGGCAACGATTCTGGTGGGGAACAATCCGGCCAGCGCCGCCTATATCGCGGTAAAACACCGCGCCTGCGAGGCGGTCGGTGTCCGTTCGGTACACTTTCATTTACCGGAAGAGACTACACAGGATCGGCTTGAAGGGATTGTACGGGATTTGAACCGGGATGCGGAGGTGGACGCGATTTTGGTTCAACTGCCGCTTCCTGCTGGGTTAAACGAAGAGGCCGCATTGCGGGCCATCGATCCTGACAAAGACGCGGATGGTCTGCACCCCGTCAATTTAGGGCGTTTGGTCATGGGCACGCCCGGCCCGCTACCCTGCACCCCGACGGGTATTCATGCGTTGCTGGTACACTACGGGGTTCCGATAGAAGGCAGACACGTCGTCATCGCGGGGAGAGGACTTACCATAGGCCGTCCGTTGGCGCTTTTGCTGTCGATGAAACGCCCGCATTGCAACGCCGCCGTCACCGTTGTCCACACGGGCGTACCCGACATCGGCGTCTATACGCGGCAGGCGGACATCCTGATCGCCGCCGCCGGCTTTCCGGGTCTTATCACCCCGGAGATGATCCGCCCCGGGGCCGCCGTCGTCGGCGCCGGCATCACGCGCCAAGGCAAGACGATACTCAGCGACGTCGAAGAGTCTGTAGGCGAAGTCGCTGGCTGGATCACCCCGCGTATCGGCGGTGTAGGCCCCATGACCGTGGCGATGTTGCTGCAAAATACCCTACTGGCTTCTGCTCGAAGAACACGTGTTTCCTGAAAGCGATGCTTTTCACGTCCCATTCGGGGCATAGGAGCATGACCCGCGCGCCGCTCAGCTTTGCAGACCCCGCATGAAGACCGGTATTTTTCTGGAATTGCCCTCCCGAAGCATACCGCTGACTGTCGTCGTTCTGTTTCTGATTTTCGGAGGCTGGTTTCTGGTCGGTGCAGAACAAAAACCCCTTGTCGAAAAGCCCCCCCTCAACTAACCTGCCCGACACGCTAACGCATCCGTTATGCATCCGTTTCGCGCTCATCCCCGCGGGTATCTTCGACATGGGTTCCAAACGCGGCAGCGACGAACGCCCGGTACACCGGGTTCGCCTTTCCCGTCCGTTCTACATGAGCCGATACGAAATCACACAGGAGCAGTGGACGCGGGTGATGGGAACCGCCATAGAACAACAGCGCGACCGAGTCGATCCGACGTGGGAATTGCGCGGCAAGGGCTCACAACACCCCGTGTACTACGTAACCTGGCATGATGCGCAGGCGTTTGTCGAGCGGCTCAACCACATGGAGGGCAAATCGTTGTACCGGCTGCCCACCGAAGCGGAGTGGGAATATGCCTGTCGCGCCGGATCCTCCGCCGATGTCGTCACCGATCTTGATGCCGTGGCCTGGTACGGCCCGAATGCGGACGGGCGTACCCATCCTGTGGGCCAAAAACTCCCCAACGCCTACGGGCTTTACGATATGCACGGCAATGTGTGGGAATGGTGCGGGGATTGGTACGGGCCGTATACGCAAGAGGAGCAGACCGCCCCGAAGGGGCCGACGTCGGGCGAATTTCGCGTGGTGCGCGGCGGATGCTGGCACTCGGACGCCGACGGTTGCCGCGCTGCCGACTGGGTCGCCGGAACCCCGGACCGCGCCAACAGCAGTCTGGGAATCCGGATCGTCCGGAGCGCGGAATAAGCGTGGCATTCTCCTGTCTTCCCCTACGAAGCGCCGACAGGAATTCCATGGTATACTGAGCACGGTCACAATTGGGGATGCTCTGACGATCTCATCCGTTCGTCAGGCTCACGGCTCAGCCGGCTCACCGCGAACGGTCTCACCTAATCACCTTTTCTATCCGTGCTCAGTATACTATAGTTCCGACAGAAAACGG
>VGJU01000371.1 GCA_016867335.1 Candidatus Zixiibacteriota bacterium
CTCTGGTCCATAAATGGTACGATACACGAGCGGGCCGTGCCGTCGTGCGGTTTGCCGTCGTGACCGCCGCCATGACGCGCCCACAGCGCCTCGAATTCTTCGATTATCCTGTCGACTTTGTCTTTCAGAAGTCCGGGGAAACCCATGTACCCAAAAGTTTCGATAAAGGCAATCTGCTGAGGTGTAAGCTGCATAACGAAATCCCTTTCTGTTAGACGGAGATGCAGACGAAAACAGAGTAAGCATTGTTTCAGTCATGATTTTCGAATATATAAAGATACGGTTTCAAAGACCTCA
The DNA here is from genome assembly GCA_016867335.1 of Candidatus Zixiibacteriota bacterium. Taxonomy (GTDB): domain Bacteria; phylum JAAXHH01; class JAAXHH01; order JAAXHH01; family JAAXHH01; genus VGJU01. The sequence goes on from VGJU01000371.1 coordinate 298, forward strand.
GGAAAGTATATTTTGAGGGACTGGAAGGAAGTGTGAAGTTTGAAGAAAACAGAAGCAGAACATACTTCAAACTTCCCGTAAAACTTTCTTGTGAAAGGGATGTGTTATGCGAAAATTTACCCGAACCCCCTACTACACCGGCCCAAACGACCCGGAACGCGGTCAAGTGCGCGGGCCGCTTCAGCTTGGCGAGACCGTCCAAATTGAGACGGTAGGCGGTCATGATCAGGACTATCCGGCCAAAAAACAACTTTTTTGCCGGGGCGATCATGAACGTGGATACGCACCGAGGATCGCGTCCGGGCGGCCCGTTTTATATCGAAGGCATAGCACCCGGAGATTGGGTCAAGATCGAAATTCTCGACATGGAGGTAGGTTCCTCTACGGATTTTACCGCAACGGCGGTCCGCACTGGGGCAGCGTTCGGCTGATCGCGCCGGTGCGCGACGGGTGGGTGGATTTTCCCCCGGATTTTGTCGTTCCCGTTCGCCCCATGATCGGATATATCGCCTTTGAATCGGTCGCTCCTTTTGAAATCGACCATGGCGGAAACCTCGATTTCAACGCGATTCAGCAGGGCAGTGCGGTGCATCTGCGGGCCCAGAAACCGGGCGGTCTGCTGATGCTGGGTGACGTACACGCCCGCATGGGCGATGGCGAGCTTCCCGGCACGGGTGTCGAAATCGACTCGACGATCACCCTGCGGGTGGATCGCTCACCGGGTTTTCCATGTAGCGGTCCGGTGGTGGAAAAAACCCACCCGGTGGAAGATGCGGAGGAGTTTCTGACAAGTGGACAGGGCGAGACGTGGGAGGATGCGCTCAAGATTGCATGGAGCGACATGGTAAGTCTGATCGCGCACCGGTATGACACCACGTCCGAATACGCCAATCTGATCGTGGGAACCATCGGTGATGCGCGACCCGGCTATTCGTCGGGACGGCTCAACATGCGCGGTCGTCCGGGTGCGAGCTATGTCACCTGTCAGCTTGCGATAACAAAAAAACTGCGCCGGACCGGCACTCCGTATACACCGTGAGCAAATCGCAAGACGTCACATACCCACCCCAAGACCCGGCGGGTCTTCGACGATCAAAACCGATAATCATCGGGAAAGGTAAAGCCCCCTTGTGGTTGCCCTGTACGCGGGTGGCCACAAGGGGCGCCCGCGCATGAGATATTACCCTATTTGATGGTCAAATCCACTAGCCATCCTATGGCAAGCCATGCAAGATAGGCGACCGACTCAGCAAGCGCGATAAGGCCCGCCAGCAACGCGCCTGCGACCACCAGCGTGCGAAAGCGCAGTTTCCGGGGCGCAAGGGGCGTATCTCCGAGATGGCGACGTAACAACACCAGATTTCGCGCATTCGCCTTCCATACGAAATCGAACAGATCGCCCACGCCCGGAACCGCTCCGATCAATACCTCGACAGCCACATTGAGCGCCATGCGAAACAACAAACGGGGCGGTGCGCCCACCCGCGCCGCTTCGATCACCACCACACCGGCAAGCAAAAGCCCCAACACGTCCCCGTAACCGGGAACAAGCCCGATCAGCGCGTCCAACCCAATTCGATAACGAGTTCCCGGAACGACGATCCAATCATCGAGGATACGAGCAAGCCATCGGATGCGTTCGATCTGGGGAGAGATAGGTTCGGGAGACGACATGATGGCAAGTGGGGAAAGGCTATAAAAGACCCAGTTCGTCCGGTTCGAACCCGGTACCGAACGGAGCTTCGAGACACCCGGCGACCGAAATACGCCCGTTCCGGATGTCAAGTGTGGGATACCCCATCTCATGACGGCGGTACAGATCGCCATGCCGGCGCAGAACGGTCTTCCGCATCTCCAGGGGGAACATGCTCAGTCCTCTGAAATAGTGGTGTCCATTGCGCTCGACATGCTCGATGCCAAGAGTGGCCTGTACCGCCAAATCTTGAAGCAGGGCAACCGGGCCGATATTGGAAAGGTCTTCGCCGCTCAAAAAATAGCGTCCGTCAGGATTCAGAAGACGCATCCGGTGCAACCACGCCGCATTGACAATCCCCTTGAACACCCCCTTGCAATTTTTGTGGCTCGTTCCTACGTATCCGCAGTGGAGCGCACGCGGCACATCCCCAAACCCGCCGTCCGACTCGTCTATCAACACCGGTGGGCGGTCCGGCCAGCCGCGCAACGCTTCCCGCATTTCTTCGCTCAAGGCGATATCCCTGTGAAACGGTTGTTCTACAAAAATAAGACGCCGCATAAAACCGGAAGCCGCAGGCTCTTTTTCGAGTCGTCGCCACAACAAGCGAAACGAATCCGGATCGCGGTAATTCTCATTGCCGTCGAGCGTGTACCGA
>VGJU01000372.1 GCA_016867335.1 Candidatus Zixiibacteriota bacterium
GCCCGCTCGATGCCCGTCGCCAGCCCTCCCGCCATGATCGAATGTCCCGCAACGATTTCCTCTACTTCCGGAATCCCGGCGATATCCTGCACATGGTGGCCTTCCAGCCCGCGTCCTATCGACACCCCCACACCGGAACGAGAAGCGATCCGGATGGCGCTAACCAGATCGTTGAGCGCCTTTTCCTCCTGTTGCGCATTTTCCGCCCTTGTATACGGCTCGGCGTCGATCAGCACAAAATCCGTTTTTAACTGCGCACATACCCGCACGTCGGTGGCGGACGGTTTGACCAGCACGTTGACCAGAATCCCTTCGCGCTGAATCGCATGGACGACATGGTCTATCGACCGTCCCACCGCATCCCGGTCCGGCCATGCGGCATTGCCCCACTCGTCCTGTTTTCCGATCGTATGGTAGCCGACAGGGACCAGGGTAACCATGTCCGGACGAATAGACAGCACACGCGGCAACGCCTCGTCCGTAGCTGGCATGATGACGTTTAGATGCGTGCGGACGGTCTGACGCAGTAGATGATATTCATGGTCCTGATACAGCCGCTGTCCTGGGGCGTACGAGACCGTGACGGCGTCGGCGCCGCCGATCTCCGCCAGCATCGCACAGACCGCAGGTTCCGGTGTGGAACGATCGGTTGTCCTGCGTATGGCGGCGATTGGGTCGATACAGACGTTGAGCCTTATCATACGGAATCCTATTTCGGAGAATGAAAAAGACTGTCTACAGGAACAAAACGAATACCGCGCAATTCGAGTCTTTCGAGACGGCTCTTCAACACGGCAAGGGTATTGGGGCGGGCACGACCGGAGACGACGACCTGCCCTCTGTCAAGCGCCTCGTAGGAGGCCATATCCAGCATGGCGGCGATCCGTTCCTGATTGTCCACGGCGTCTATAGCGCCCCATATCGCCGCATGTCTCACCTGAAGACGACCGGCGATGGATGCGCCTGCGGAGCCGCGCCCAGCCAGCGCATCCAGAAAATACAGATTACGGGTTTTGACTTCTTCCAGCACCAAGGTCAGCATCCGGCTGTCACCAAGTATTCGGCTGCCCAAGTAGGCCATCGCCCCTCCGGCTTCCGGCACGGCGGCAAGCGCGTCGCGGACGACCTGTCGGTTCTGCGGGTCGCTCTGCTCGACCAACACGGCGCGGCGTCCCGGCGAGACACCTGGATATTCGTACGGCTCCATGGGAATTTGCGCCACAAGACCGTGTTTTTTTTCCCTGGCCTCACGTGCCATCTCCCCCGGCTGTCCCTTCCATGACACAAGACCAAAGGTCAACGGTCTTCCGATCGTCAAAAACCCGCGTGCCACCTCCGGCACGGCAGTACCAATATCTTCCAATACTACGACCATCTTGCCGGTTTTTTTGACGATATCCGGATCGCGGATGATGGTAAGGTCGTGCGTAACTTGGCCGCCAAAGGCGATAAGAAGACTCAACTCGCGTGTCCTGCTGTTTTCCGTGGCGGCGATCACCTCGGCCCCGGCGCGTCTGACGTTGCGCGCGATCTCGTGGTTGCACTGCGACAGCGAATAGGCGGACGACACGCGCAGCGTCCGTTGCGCCGGCTGCCAAGTAGAATCCGATAGCGGTCTCCAGGGTTGTCTCTCCTTGATCCGGGCGGGATCCGCCTGCAGATTGTTGAGCGCCTGTGCAATGGCAAACTCGATGCTTTGATACGTCTCCTGCAGCGTTTTGGCTTCCGCGGTTTTCGGCAGTTCGTAGACTATCGTCTCCACTTGGGACGGCTCTTCGGAAAACCAGCCAGTAAAATTGAGCGGTTCGTTTGCCGTCATAAAATACCAGACGCCCCATCCCGCAACGCTTGCGCTCGCCAACAGGAGGGCGATGCGGGGCAGCAGACTGTCGTACGGCAGAGATTTGCGTTCCGGCTCCTGCCGGTCGGCGCGCGACTTGCGAAAACGCATGATACGGACTCAGCCACGAAGAAGGGTGGTCATCGCATGGGTCATACAGGCAAACTCTTCAAGAGTGAGGGATTCCCCGCGTCGCGTCAAGTCCAAACCCGTGGCCCGGGCGATACGCTCAGGTATGTCGGGGCCGTAGGAAGCCAACGCATGGTGCAACATTTTTCGACGGTGACGAAACCCGGCTCTGATGAGTTCGATAAGAAGGACAGGGTCTTCGACGGCGACAGGTGGTGTTTCCCAAGGTTCCATGAGCAGAACGACCGACTGCACCGTCGGTGGCGGAAGAAAATTGCCCGGCGCTACGCGAAACACCCGGCTGACGCGATAGGAATACCGGACGATAAGCGACAGAGCGCCGTACGCTTTGGTCCCCGGTCCTGCGATAAGACGTTGCCCTACCTCTTCCTGGACCATGATCACCGCGCGTCGTATACGTGCTCGAAAGACAAGCAGTCGTTCCAGTGCAGGTCCGGTAATGTTATAGGGAAGATTCGCGGCGACGGTCAGTTTGTCGGTTTGCATATCGTCGCACAGCCGGTTTATATCGATCTTGATCATGTCGCCGTGTACCACCGTCAGGTGGGGCGTATGTGCATATTCGGCGCGCAGTAGTTCTACCAGATACGGGTCGATCTCAACGGCGCAGACATGACGGGCTACAGGCAGCAGATGGCGGGTAAG
>VGJU01000373.1 GCA_016867335.1 Candidatus Zixiibacteriota bacterium
CCGTAACCGTAACCCACGGAACCATCACAGTGAGCAAACCGACGACCATCACGCTGGCCTCGTTTACCGCCTCCGGCGCATCCGGTATCGTTACCATCGAGTGGACGATCGGCGACGGTAAGGCTCCCGCAGGATTTCATGTTCTCAGAAGCCTTTCTCCCGGTGGAAAACTCGAACGCCTTACCGCCGCTCCGATCACCGCAACGCAAAACGTCTACCGGTTTACGGATCGCAAAACCGAAGTAAATGTCACCTATTACTATCGTCTGGAAGACGTAAACACCGGAGAACGATTCGGCCCCATAGCTTTCAAGATAGAGCCGCCGAGGGTGTTTTCGCTGAGCCAGAATACCCCGAATCCGTTTAACCCGACCACGACGATACGCTATGAGTTACCCGAACCCGGCCAAGTCGTTCTCAAGGTGTACAACCTGTTGGGGCAGGAAGTGCGTACGCTTGTTGACACCTATCAGGAGGCCGGTTTTCATACGGTGATATGGGACGGACGCAACGAAGCAGGACGCTCCATCTCCAGCGGGGTATATTTTTATCGTCTGACCGCCGGACAATTTTCCGGAACCAAAAAAATGCTGATGGTGAAGTAGACCCGTATGGCCTTTGCCAATCCGTGGGCGCTTTTTCTGCTCGCCGCCGTCGTTCCGCTCGTGTTGTTGTATCTGTTCCGGGAAGACGAGAAACCGCTGACGGTTCCGAGCCTTTTATTCTGGGATGCGCTCGACGCACACCCGGAAACCCCTCGATCGTTTCGTCACCGACGTTTGCTGACCACCCCCCTGTTCTATCTCCAAATGTTTATCCTTCTTCTAGTCACCGCCACAGCCGCAGAACCCGTGTGGCAGGGTAGTGCGCGTCGTCTCGTGCTGGTCGTGGATGTGTCCGCCGGTATGAAAACCCGTGAAATCGGCGGAACTCGGTTCGACATCGCAAAAAGACAAACACGCGCATTGCTTGACGGTCTTGACCCCGGTGACGAGGTTGCCATAATCGCCGCCGGCGCAACTCCAGAACCCATCACCCTCTTTACCGGCGACATGGACCGTCTGTACCGAACGCTTGACGCACTCGATGCGCAGGATACGCCCGGACGTCTGTCTGCAGCCCTGACGCTTGCCGCTTCGATAGGCGATACGGTGGGGATGCGCGACGTGGTCGTGCTGACAGACCACCCGGTGGAAATACCACCCACCGGGCCGGATGCGGCGACACGGTATCATGTGATCTACATAGGACAGACCGACGTGAATACCGGTTTTGTAGGTCTCGATGTCGAACCTGCGCTCGACGACAAGGGCGTCTCCGCGCGTCTTACGCTTCGCAACGCGGGCACAACGCCGGGGTCGGGTGCGGTTTACGCCGTTCAGGACGGACGCGAGATTTTCCGGAGCCCTATCTCCATAGCGCCCGGCGGTTCGCGCCAGATACTTGTCCCGGGTATCGTCGGAAAAACACCGGCAACAGTGATGCTCGACATAACCGACAGCCTTTCGGCGGATAACCATGTATACGTGGTTCCTTCCGCCGGATCACACCCTCGGCTGTATGCCGCGACGAACCATCCCGATATTGCCCGTCTGATCAGATCTCTTGACGGGTTCGAATCGGTCATCGGACCGGAAGGACAGGTCCCTCCCCAAGACGCCGGATACAGCGTTCAGGTATATGACGGGTTTTGGCCCGACCCCATGCCATCAGGCGGGGTCGTTATCTTAGACCCACCGGTCATGGAGCGTTTTACGACGGAAGAACCGGTATACGACTGGGAAGAACGGCATCCTGTGCTTCGAGGCATCGTCATGGAACGACTGTCGCTTGCCGGAGCGGGAAAAATGGAAACTCCGCCTGTCTATCTGCAAACCTTGGCCCGTACCCTTACCCATCCCGTCGTGCTGGCGGGAGAACAAAACGGGTTTCGGCACGTCGTTCTTGCGCTCGACATTGCCCGACAGATGGAAAATCCGGCGGCGTTGTTGTTGTTTCTCAAAACCATCGCCTATGTCGATCCTGCCGCGGTGGCGACATGGGTCCATCTAAAAACTGGCGAACCCCTTGTCATCCACACGCCGGGCGATACCGCCGTCGCGCTTGTCCACCCGTCGGGCGTATCCGAACGTCTTGCCGTACGCAACGGTTTTGCGCAGTCCGACGATCTGCGCGAGACCGGTCTCTATACCCTACGGCGATCCGGGACAGAGCGTCTGTTTCCCGCCAACCTGTTGGATACCGAAGAAACTGACATCCTCCCTGTGACGGCATTGTCGTCGCTCTCCTCCGATTCCGATCCCCCCGATCTCCGGCCCGTCTCTTCCGTCGAAGCCGCCATCTGGCGTCAAACGCTTCAGATCGGACTGATACTGTTGTGCGCGGCATGGGGTCTCGAAGTTCTTGGAAAACGGGAGTGACCGTATTGGGGGAGCGGCTTTGGACCTGACCTTTGAAAATCCCTTTTCTTTTGCATGGGCGATCCTGCTTGCGGCGTTGTTGGGCGGGATCGCGTACCGGTCGCGGCAAAAACTGTCACATCCGGGTAAGCGTCTTTCGCTTGCGCTCAAGACGCTTACCGCGGCATGCCTGTTATTAGCGCTTGCCAATCCGGTGGTGGAGG
>VGJU01000374.1 GCA_016867335.1 Candidatus Zixiibacteriota bacterium
ACTCACCATGCTTTCGAATTCGGCAAACTGAAGCGGACGGTTGTCGAGGGCGGACGGCAGACGGAATCCGTAATCGACGAGCGTGAGTTTACGCGAGCGGTCGCCGTTGTACATGGCGCGGAACTGAGGCATAGTCACGTGCGACTCGTCGATCATAAGCAAAAAGTCGGATGGGAAGAAGTCAAACAGGCAGAACGGACGTTCTCCTTCGGCACGACCCGACAGGTGACGCGAATAGTTTTCTATACCGGCGCAGAAACCAATTTCGCGCATCATTTCGAGATCAAACCGGGTGCGTTGTTCAAGCCGTTGGGCTTCGAGCAGTTTGTTTTCGGTGTATAGATCGCGCAGTCTTTCTTCGAGTTCGCGTTCGATGTGTCTCATGGCCATTTCCAGCCGGGGCGCGGTGGTGACAAAATGTTTGGCCGGATATATGGCAAGACGTTCGCGCGTATTGAGCACTTCGCCGGTTAGCGGGTTGAACTCTGTGATGTTTTCGACCTCGTCACCAAACATCTCGATACGGATGCCGGTTTCCTGATCCGCCGGGATCACGTCAAGGATGTCGCCCCGCACGCGAAAGGTTCCTCGGGCAAAATCGTAGTCGTTGCGGTTGTAGTGCATGTCGATCAGTTTGCGAAGTAACACATCACGGTCGTAGCGTTCTCCCTTTTCGACGACAAGGATAAACTCTTTCCATTCGTCCGGCGAGCCAAGGCTGTAGATGCACGACACGGAAGCCACGATCACCACGTCGCGGCGTTCGAGAAGCGCACCGGTGGCACGCAGACGGAGTTTGTCGATGTCGTCGTTGACCGACGAATCTTTTTCGATATAGGTGTCGGTCGTGGGCAGATAGGCTTCAGGCTGATAGTAGTCGTAATAGCTGATAAAGTACTCGACCGCGTTGTCGGGAAAAAACCCTTTGAACTCTCCGTACAACTGCGCGGCGAGGGTTTTGTTGGGCGAGATCACCAGCGTAGGTTTTTGGACGTTGGCGATCACATGCGCCATGGTAAACGTTTTTCCGCTTCCCGTGATGCCGAGCAGACATTGATGTCCGTCGCCTCTGCGTATGCCTTCGGTCAATTCGGCGATGGCTCCGGGTTGGTCACCCGCAGGCGTATAGGTGGATGAGACGCGAAACTGCGGCATGGTTCGAGCTTTCAGATTTGTCGGATGACAAAGTGTTCAAAGCGAATCCAGTGTCCGCGGTTGGGCGGACCGTTGTAACACTGAATGCTTACCTCGTCGCGGTCGGGTGGTGGGAGTTCGCCCGTAGCCGCGGTTAGAAAGGTCGTCTCTCCTTCCGGACGGTACTGCGCTTCCCATGTAGATGCCGTGACGATCAGCCGGAGCCGTACGCTTTTCGTTCGCATGGACGGTCTTCCGGGGATAATGTACAGATCACCGTCGATCAGTTCCTTGACGATTTTGAACACGGGTTTTCCGGCGACATACCAAGTGATACCGGCCTGTTCGTATTGTTGTACGGGCACGGTATGATTGGCGACGGTCACTTCGATGGCAAAGGTACCCGTGTTCCGGTCCGGCGCGGGTCGAACCAACGCGTTTCGAACCGTGTCCGCCACACCCGGTTCGACCTGAATTTCAAGCCCTCCGTCGCGCATACGCCAGTGCCCCGAATGTTCGCGCAACCACGTCCAGCCTGCGTCCGTTCCGTTTTCAAACCGATCTTCGAAAACCACTTTTCCGGTAGCGTCCATACGACAATCTCCTTAAGGAAGGTTAAAGGTTAAAGGTTAAAGGTTGAGCGTTGAAAGTAAAATTCTGGTGGGAGGTTGTCAACGGTGTCATGGGTTATTTCTTGCGCACTGCGCTGCATTTCGTTACATACCCCTTCATCCTTTTTCGGTTTTCTTGACCCTTCAACTTCAAACTTCTCTTTTATGAACATTATTTTCGATTTTGGCGGCGTGTTGATCAACTGGAATCCGGACGAGATCGTGCGGGCGGCGTTTGAGGACGTGGAGATGCGTCTGCGGGTCAAACGCGAAGTATTTCAGCATGACGATTGGTTGGAGATGGATCGTGGGGGGATGACCGAGGTCGAGGCGATTCCCCGATTTGCCCGCCGTACCGGGCTTTCAGAGGAGGCGGTGGAAGGACTGCTCCGCGCGGCGGATCGGACGCTGTACCCGCGCAGCGATACGGTGGAACTGCTTTACGAGCTACACGGACGCGGTTTTCCGATTTATGGGTTGTCCAACATCCCGTCCGAGCGGTTTGACGTTCTTCGCGGGCAGTACGAGTTTTGGGAGCTTTTTTCCGGGTTTGTCATTTCCGGCAAGATACGGATGGTCAAGCCCCGGCGTGAGATATACGAATATCTGCTTTCCGCCTACGGCTTGGATCCGGCGCGGTGTATTTTCCTGGACGACTCGCCCAAAAACATCGAAGGGGCTGCGGAAGTGGGCATTCGAGGGCTAGTATTTACCGATGCCGAGCAGTGCCGGAGCGAGTTGGAGCGTCTGTTGCGTTGAGGGTCAGGGGTAATATTGTTGCGCGGTAGGACGGCGTTTGAGCACCACCTGAGTTTTGTCCGCTTTGATGACATCCTGATAAAACCTCTGCAGACCCGTATAGGCTCCCGCCGG
>VGJU01000375.1 GCA_016867335.1 Candidatus Zixiibacteriota bacterium
AAGACGCATTCCTTCGGGGGAGCGAATCCGAGCGGGCAAGGATACGTCGTCCAGGAAGGGGTTGCTGGCGGACCGGACGTTGTAGCCCCGTCGGGTTTTAAAGGAAAGAAAGGAGGCAAAACCGGAAACGAACATAGGTAGAGCTGATGCCGGGCGAACGCCCACAATGCAGGGCAGGGAAGCTTGAGGCATAGGCGCAGCGGGACATGAGTGTCCTGACGTTCGTATGCCAAAACCACAAGGAGGTTGTACATGTCTTTCGGAGCCGTAAGCCGAGTCGGTACCAACGTGGCGGCGCTCAACTCGCTGCATACGTTGAACAAGGTAAACAACAAAGTCACGATGCATCAGATGCGAATCTCGACGGGGCGACGAATCAACACGGCGGAGGACGATCCGGCGGGATCTACGATCTCGGTAAAGCTGGATACGCGGGCGCGAGGTCTGGGGCAGGCGTTGAACAACGTCGGCGAGGCCAAAAATGTACTGGGCATCAGCGAAGGCGGGTTGAACAATATCTACGACATCCTGCTTACTATGAAAGAAAAGACCACGCTGGCCGCCAGCGATACGCTCGGCAGTTCCGAACGGGGCGCCATCGCCACGCAGCTTACCGACTTTGCCGCCGAAATCAACCGTATCGTGGCGGAGACGACTTTTAACGGAACCGCCCTGCTCGATAGTACGTACAACGCCACGTTCCAGTCCGGCGCTGAAACGACCGACGTGCTAAACGTGGCGGTGTCGCAGAGCCATACCGCCTCGTCGCTGGGAGTAAATTCGCTGACGGTCAACACCTCGTCTGCCGCGTCCACCTCACTGGCGGCGGTCAACACGGCCATCAGCACGGTGTCGTCCACGCTCCAGACGGTCGGCTCGGTCGTGTCTTGGCTGTCGGTCAAGGAAAATACGCTGGGCGTGGCGATCAACAACACCAAGGCGGCGCTGAGCAGAATCCGAGATGCCGATCTTGCCCACGAGCAACTGGAGTTGACAAAGTTCCAGATCCTCCAGCAGACCGCGCTCTCCTCGCTGGCGCAGGCCAACGCCAATCCGCAGTCCATGCTGTCGTTGTTCAGATAGCGTCGGAGACGCAGGCGTCGGAAAAACAAAACCCTCCGGTCCGGACCGGAGGGTTTTTTGTTGTGTACGTCCGACGGAAAACTATATTGGGAAGGTTCGAAAGGTAACAGGGCGAAGGATAAAAAAACCGTACGATTGGTTGTGCCTTATGAGAGAGGGTATATGAAAATCCTTGTGATTGCCGGCGCACGTCCGAATTTTGTCAAGATTGCTCCCCTTCTCAAATGTCTGCGTCGGCGTCCGGACGTTTTTCACCCGCGATTTGTACATACCGGTCAGCATTACGATGCACGGATGTCACAGTCCTTTCTCGACGACTTGGGAATCGGCGCGCCCGACATCGCGCTCGGTGTAGGCTCCGGAAGCCATGCGGGCCAGACCGCACGGCTGTTGGAGGCTTTCGAGCGGGTCATGCAAGAAGAACGTCCAGACCGGGTGCTTTTGGTAGGCGATGTAAACTCGACGCTTGCCTGTGTATTGGTATGCGCCAAATTACCGATTCCCGTCGATCACGTGGAGGCGGGATTGAGAAGTTTCGACCGCCGCATGCCCGAAGAGATCAATCGGATCGTTACGGACGCGCTTTCGGACCTTCTGTTTACTCACTCTCCCGAGGCGGAAGCCCATTTGCTCCGAGAGGGTATCGCACCGGAACGCATCCATTTTACCGGAAACGTGATGATCGACTGTCTGGTGCAATGCCGCGAACACATCGATCGGTCCTCGGTGCTGGAGAGGATCGGGGTAACACCGGCGGGCTATGTACTCCTGACCTTGCACCGTCCTTCCAATGTGGACGCCCCCGAAACGCTCGCGTCGCTTATCGACGTGGTACTCCAAATCGGACGCCGACTGCCGGTCGTGTTTTCGGTACACCCCCGTACCGTGAAGATGATCGAAGAGTTTGGGCTTGCCGCACGATTGTCCGACTCGGAAAACCTACGTAACATAGAGCCACAGCCGTATTTCGATTTTCTGCGTCTCCAGCAACAGGCACGGTTTGTCCTGACCGACTCCGGTGGCGTTCAGGAGGAGACGACCTACCTCGGCGTCCCTTGTCTTACCCTGCGTGAAAACACGGAACGCCCGGTGACGGTGACGCAGGGAACCAACATGCTGGTCGGAACCGATGCAGACGCTATTCTACGCGAATCGAACCGCATTCTGGATGGATCGTGGAAAACCGGTGTCACTCCTGCCTTGTGGGACGGCCATGCAGCCGAACGAATCGTCGATATCCTCACAAAATACACCTGACCTTCCAGATGCCATGCCGATCCGGAATTCGACCCTTCCCGGTTTGCGGTTTTTCTTGTGAACGGAAGGGCAGATACCTCGCAGTTTCTGTGGGAAGTTTTTATTTTTAAATAATCATCCCGCGTATAACATCTTATAAATATTTTAGTCGTTATTTCACAATGGTTTATTGTGTCTGATCCGGTGTTTTGTATATTTTTAGATACAACGTAGAACTGCTTTTATGTCCCTCGCGATTCATTATTCTTTGCTATCCTATCTCTTTAGTC
>VGJU01000376.1 GCA_016867335.1 Candidatus Zixiibacteriota bacterium
CGATCCTTACGAACTGCGCGAAATGCTCCAGGACAAAACGCTTACCCGCTACCGTCCGGTTCCTGTGCACCGCGATGCCTCTTTTGAGACGGTTTCGCCCGTAGAGGAGCATCTGCACGATCTGCCGGGAGTTACGGTCAATATAGAACCCATGCGCGAGTATTCGAAGGGGACACTGGCCTCGCATCTGCTCGGCTATGTAGCCGAAATCAACCGTGATCAACTGAATGAGTTGAAAACCTACGGGTATCAGACGGGCGATCTGATCGGCAAAAACGGTATAGAGCGAGCGTATGAAAGGTTTTTGCGGGGCAGAAACGGGCTTCGGTACGTGGCGGTCAACGCACGCGGACAGACCCTGGGAGCCTTGAACGGGATGTCTGCCATGGCGCCGGTGCCCGGTCAGAACGTGTATCTGACAATCGACGCCCGGCTTCAAGAAATCGCCGAACAGGCCATTCCCGATTCGCTGGCGGGAGCGCTGATAGCGTTGGATCCCAACAATGGCGAGGTATTGGCTTTTGTCAGCAAGCCGGGGTACGATCCCAACCTGTTTCCTACCGGTATTTCCCGAACCGATTGGGAGACGATCCGTAACCATCCACTCAAACCGCTTGTCAACCGCGCCACAGATGGGCTGTATCCGGCAGCCTCCACCATGAAGATCATTACCGCTGCCGCCGCGCTCGAAGAACACGAAGTAGGGGAGACCGAAGTGATGGCCGGTTGCGCGGGCGGTTATCAGTTTGGCAATCGGTGGACCAAATGCTGGCACAAGGGCGGACACGGGGCGATGCCACTCAATGTCGCGTTTGCCCAATCCTGTGACGTATATTTCTATCAGGCCGGTTTGCGGCTCGGTCTGGAAAAATGGTCGCGATATGCAAAGGCATTCGGGTTGGGCAGCCCAACCGGTATCGACACCGACGACGAAAACGGCGGTTTGATTCCTGACATGGCGTATTACGCAAAGAGCGAAAGTCGGTCGTGGTCACCCGGCAAGATGCTCAATCTGGCGATAGGACAGGGCGAAGTGCTGGTGACGCCGGTCCAGATGGCCGTCGTGGCGGCGGCAGTCGCCAACGGAGGGACCGTATATAGCCCCCATACACTTCACCACATTACTTCGCCGATGGGCGAGGTGATGGGACAGGGCTTTCCAAGCGTAAAACAACGTCTGCCACTTACCTCCGCAACGATGGCGGCCATCCGCCGCGCCATGGTTTCGGTCGTCGCACACGGAACCGGGGCAAGAGCTGGTCTACCGGGAATTCAAGTGGCCGGAAAGACGGGAACGGCACAAAACCCCCACGGGGAAGACCACTCATGGTTTGTCGCCTATGCGCCTGCGTCCCAACCCCGGATCGCCGTCGCCGCCATTCTCGAAAACGCGCCCCCCGGAAGCACCGTTCCGTTGGTGCGCCGCGTCCTCGAACAGTACTTTTTCGGTGACAGCCAACCGGCCGCCGTCAGCGCCTATCCGACATTCTCCTCGCCCGCCCAATGAACCGTCCCTCACTGTCTGCTCTTTTCGACGGGATCGACCGTCCGTTGCTTGCAGCGGCACTTCTGCTCGCCGTCACGGGCATCATCATGATTTTTAGCGCCACGCATTCGAGCGAACATCTCGCCTCGCAATATGCGATGCAGACGGCTTGGCTTGGCGTTGGGCTTGCAGCCCTGTACCTCGCTGCCATTCTGCCGCCCCGCGTCCTGCAAGGCATCGCCATCCCGGCATACGCCGTCGCTTTGCTACTTCTCATCGTCGTGTTGGCCACAGGCGTGGTCAAAGGTTCGAGCCGATGGATTCGACTGGGACCGATAGGCTTTCAACCGTCGGAACTGGCCAAGATCGCCGTCATTCTCGTGCTCGCTCAATTTCTCGAACGCAATCGCCGTAATCTCTCAAAACCCCGCGTTCTGCTGACCGCCTTCGCTATCATCGCCGCACCGATGCTGCTTATCCTCAAACAACCCGATCTGGGCACTTCGCTGGTCTTTGGGGCGATTCTATGCGGCATGTTGTTTTGGGCCGGTTTGAGCCTGATCGAACTGTGTCTTATCGTATCACCCGTCGTCGCCATCCTGATTTCCATCATGAGCGATTTTAACTGGATCGTGTGGGCCTGTTTTATCGCAGTGCTCTTCGGAACACTCTATCTCGTGCGTCCACCGCGCTGGATGATCGTCAGTCTGTTTGTCATTCACATCGGCGTAGGCGTCAGCGCGGAACCGCTGTGGAATTCATTGCACGACTATCAGCGTCAACGCGTAGTGACCTTTCTCGATCCTGAGGCGGACGCGCTGGGGGCTGGCTATCAGGTAATACAGTCGCAGATCGCAATAGGATCGGGCGGTCTATGGGGACAAGGGCTGCTCGAAGGCTCCCAAACCCAGCATTCCTTTCTTCCCGAACAGCATACCGATTTTATCTTTGCCGTAGTAGGCGAAGAATTGGGATTTATCGGTGCGCTGACGCTGCTCGGTCTGTATTTTCTGCTCGTGATGCGCGGAATCAAAGTAGCCGCAGGTGCAAAAAGCCGGTATCATGCGCTGATCGCCGGTGGATGCGTCTCCGCGCTATGTTTTCACATCGTC
>VGJU01000377.1 GCA_016867335.1 Candidatus Zixiibacteriota bacterium
TATATATCCTGGCCCTCGGTCCTACAAACCCCGGACAACTCTCCGAACACGAGCGGTTCGATATTTTGGAGGTGTGGATGAATGGGCATCCGGAGACTTTTACACGCAGATTTCAGAGTTCACGCGAAGCGGTATTTCGACTGAACCGGTCGGATCATATCGAAGCGGGGGGCGGAGGTGGACGTTAGAGCGGGGGGGCGCTGGCTTTTCCACACCCAATGGGGCCGTTTAACCGGTCTCATGGTCTGGACGGCAAGCATCCTGTTTTTTCGTCTTGGCGACCTTGCCTTTGATCCGGACGAGGCCCTTATTCGAACATGGGCGGTCGAGGTCCATGACAACGCGCCTACATGGACCGCATTGGGCCAGCGAATCGTTCAGGAACGGGGATATTATCTCGAACACTATTATCCGGGACTAAATATCTATCTTACGGCAGGCGCCTTTCGGGGGTTCGGTGTTTCTGCTTTTACGGCCCGTCTTCCTTCGGTACTTATTGCCCTGCTCTGCATCCCCCTGTTCTATCTGACGGTTCAACGTCTGTTCCGCAACCCGACCGTTACCCTTGTCGCCACGATCCTGTTGACTACCTCCGCGCCTCTTCTTTTTCTGATGCGTCAATGCCGCTACACATCGCTTACGGTTCTTGCCGGGCTGTGGCTTGTATGGGCATATCTCGACCTTATGGACCGAAAACGCAGCGGGCTATGGCATGGCGCAGGCGCGTCGATTCTTTTTATCTATACCAGTTTTTATCTTTATCTGCCGTTAGCACTGAGTTTGGGGGGGCACAGCTTGCTTTTTGCCCGGGGGACGGCCCGGCGCAACATGGCGTTGCTGATTGCGGCCGGAACGATCATGGTGCTAGCGGTCATACCGGCAAAAAAATTTTCCATCGCGCATCTGGTCGATCAGTACGACAGGTTGATGAGCGGCAATCAGATTGCCATCCTGCACAAAATGTCGGTATGTCTGGATGAAATAAATCTGTTTGGACTTCCTTTCCTGCTCATCCCTATCTATCTCCATACTCGTCGCGGCGAACGCATACCGCCGTCCACCCTATGGACGGCGACAGGATTTTTTGCCGCTTTTGCCCTGCTGACCAGTACGATTGGCGCTTTTCTGCTTCACGACGGCGTCGGTTCGGTGCTGGATCGGTTGTGGCCTTCGCTGTCTCCACGTATCTTCAACCGAATCGTCGATTATCGCTCTTATGTTTTGCTCGTGGTAGTCGCCGCTTCGGCGCTGTCTTTTTATCATCTCCGCGCGTCACCCCAAAAATTTCAAATAGGGCTTCCTATCGCGGTCATGGCCGGCATGATCGCCTTGTACTGCATCATTCCCATATATCGGATGCCTTGGACCCGCTATCTGGCCAATCCGCTGGTCGTTTCCTTTATCCTCGGTGGGGTGCTTATCGCAGGAATAGGGGAAAGACACAGGCTGTTTGCCGCAGGGTTGTCGGCGGTCCACATTTCAAGCAATCTTCTGAGTCTCTTGCCCTTTTCGCCGAATGATTATCCCCTGTGGCAGTGGAAGTTGCCACACTGGGTGTATCGTATGGCGACCGGAGATCTCATTCCGGAAATCATTCTCAATTTTGTTCAGGTTCCGCCCCGATGACCCCTGTCCTACACCGCACGACAGGCACAGCGATCCTACTGGTCGGCAGTGTCGTGATGGTCTTGGCGACGCTGGAAATCATACTCAGGATATTCGCCCCTCAGATCATGGAAGTTCACCCCAACGGTCTGTGGAAACTCAGTCCTACACGCGGATTTCAGGCGGTTCCGTCGTTTCGGGGACGGCATGTGTACAATGATTTCGACGTCGATGTGGCAATCAGCGAGCAGGGGATCCGGGATCGTTTTTTTGGCCCCAAACCGCCGGACGTTTTTCGGATTCTGGCGCTCGGCGATTCGTTTACCTTTGGGTTCGGGGTGGAAGGAGAGGCATCTTATCCCAAACGGTTGGAGTTTTTGCTAAACCGCGCGGCGGGCCGTGAGACGTTCGAGGTGGTCAATGCAGGTATGCCGGGCTACGACACCCGGCAGGAACTGGCGTTTTTGCGCGAAGAGGGGTTGGCGTTTCAACCCGATCTTATCCTTGTGGGGCTTTTCGGGTTTAACGATTTCAGCGACAACCTGTTGCCGGTAAATCGCTTTACGGTTCGATACGGATATCTTTATAACAACGAGGGATTGACAAACGGCACGGGCGGGCTTCCGATTCCGTGGAAAGGCTATCTGTGGGCCTATTCCCACGCTTACCGGTTTCTTGCCCGACGCTACCGGATGTTGATCGGAAACCCGTCTCCGTTCCCCGGCGTGGCCAATGCCGATTCTTCCGGGACGCGGCAACATGAGGGCTCTACGATAGTCTCCGTCGCTGAAGAAGAAAAATTGACGACCATGACCCGACTGATCAAAGCCATGTCTGATGTGGGGCGACAGCACGACGGTCCGGTAGCGATCCTCTTTATACCGGATTACAAAGATGTACAGAACGCCGTATCCGTTTGGCAGCCGATCTGGGACCGACTTGGGGATTTTTGCGAAAAAGAGGGCGTATCGGTGAT
>VGJU01000378.1 GCA_016867335.1 Candidatus Zixiibacteriota bacterium
GCGTAGATGCTGGATCGGACTACAGATGATCTCCGGGCCGAGTATCCCTTCAATAAGCGTCATGAGTTTGGGGTGTTTGAGAAACGCGAATAGCGCCTCTCCTCGAAACATCATGATGTCCATCGTAGCATAGATGTCGGTCGTCTCTTCTGTGATACGGGCGAGTCGGCGTTCAAACGGTTCGGTGGCGTAGAGATCCGACAGTGCTCCACGATCGTGCAACCCCTTGGCGTGTATGTCGATAAAGGTTTCGTATTCCCGAATCAAAGGAACAAAATCCAAATCGCTCAAAACCCGTTCGACGACGACATACCCTTCTCGGTTGAAATGTTCGAGATGAGGTTTGGACAGACGCATAAGAGGTTTTGATGGATAAAGTGTGTGCGGTAAGGTGTTACACGACAAGATATGTATGCTGTGATCTTGTTTCCCGGTAAAAGCTAAGTATTATGATAAAGCCATAGACAGGTCGGGAAAAGGATAGACGACAGGAGTCGGGTTGTCAAGAGAGAAGGGACTGGGGACTGTTGAAGTTTTCTTGTGGCGCGAAGGTTCTCAAAAGATATTTTGTAAACGGGTGAAAGCTGTACGTTGTAAACTAACGTAGGGAAGGAGAGCAAGATGCATCCCCGCATGGTCAAAATAGCACGAGAAGTGTGGTCGTTTGGGGTAACGGTCGTGGTGCTTCTGGGAGCACGGTCGTCGCTGGCAGACCATTATACCGTGCCGACAGGGTCGATGGAATATACCCTTATGCCCGGGGACCGGATCGTAGTCAACAAAATGGCCTATGGAATTCGGGTCCCGTTTACAGATTGGAAGATCACAGAAGGGCCGGGGGTAAAACGCGGCGAGGTGGCGATTTTTGATTCGCCGGATGACGGTGTGCGGCTGGTAAAACGGATCGTAGCCGTAGCGGGGGATTCGGTACGAATTCATGAAGGCCAGCTTTTTATCAACGGAAAACCGTTGACAGACGATCGGGATCCCCCCACCGAAGTATTTGGAGAGCGGCGTGCCAAGCTCAATTTGGTATACGGAGGAGGAAACAACATGGGGCCGGCGCGTATTCCGAAAGGTTACCTGTTTGTGGTAGGCGACGCGCGGGGCAACAGCCGAGACAGCCGGATTTTCGGTCCGATTGCGGAGGCGGCGGTCTATGGACGCGCGCTCGCCGTATATTACCGGAGCGGTGACGGTCTGTGCTGGCTCAAGCTGTAGCCCTAGGCGACCGATCGTTTCTATACGTTTGTTTCTCTTGAGCTGAAAGGTATCTCCATATGAAACCGAGTTTTATACCGCTTTCGACTTACCGCGAATACCCGCCCGATGAGATGATCGAGCGGTCTGTCGCGTTTTACGACGATCTCCGCCGCCGCCGTACCGTACGTGATTTTTCGCCTCGCCCCGTAGAGCGCGCGGTGATCGAGAACTGTCTGCGCGTGGCAGGCACGGCGCCCAACGGAGCCAACCTGCAACCGTGGTGTTTTGTAGTTATTTCCGATCCGGTGATAAAACGCCGTATCCGCGAGGCGGCGGAGATAGAGGAGCAGGAATTTTACGAGCACCGTGCCCCACAGGAATGGCTCGACGCGCTTGCCCCGCTCGGAACCGACGCCAGAAAACCCTTTTTAGAAGATGCGCCGTATCTGATCGCCATTTTTACGCAGAAATACGGATTGCTGCCGGATGGACGGCGAGTCAAGCATTACTATACGGTAGAGTCTACGGGGATCGCTACGGGGTTTTTGATCGCGGCACTGCATCATGCCGGGTTGGCCTCACTGACGCATACACCCAGCCCGATGGACTTTTTGAACGAAATCCTCGGCCGCCCGGACAATGAGCGACCTTTTCTGTTGCTGGTCGTCGGCTATCCGGCGGAAGACGCCCACGTACCCGACATCGCCAAAAAACCGCTTGAAGAAATCGCCACATTTCTGTAATATCAAAACAGGTTTCAGGGTTACCCCTTTCAACCTTTCCATTTCATTTCGCCGTCCATCCGAGATCGATGTTCCATGCCGCTCCGGTAACCGCCCCTGCCGCGTCGGAACAGAGAAACGCTGTTACCCCTGCCACCTCTTCCGGCTCGATAAGCCGTTTTACGGCTGCGGGTTCGAGCATCACCCGTTCCACGACATCTTCCTCCGATATCCCCCGCGTGCGCGCCTGATCGGCGATCTGGCGTTCTACCAACGGCGTGCGCACATAGGCGGGACATACGGCATTGACGGTGATGCCAAAGCCGGCGCCTTCGAGCGCGGCGGTTTTGGTGAGACCGATCAGCCCGTGTTTGGCGGTGACATAGCCGCTTTTGTACGGAGACGCCACATGGCCGTGTATCGAGGCGATATTGACCACGCGGCCCCACTGCTGACCCTGCATCGCGGGCCAGACATAACGGGTCAATAGAAACGGGGCGGTCAACATCACGGATAGCATGGTCTCCCACGTATCTTCGGGAAAAGTTTCTATCGGCGATACATGCTGAAAACCGGCGTTGTTGATCAGGATATGTACCGAACCGAACCCCTGTACCACCCGTTCGATCAG
>VGJU01000379.1 GCA_016867335.1 Candidatus Zixiibacteriota bacterium
TCACGCTTTTTCCCGGGCTTTTGGTGCTGTCCGAGCGATTTCGGCTCATCATCGGGCTTAAGACGGTTCGTGCCTCCGGTTCGGGACCGACGGCAAAACCCATCCCCTTTGCCACTGGCATTCTTAGCATAGGGATTCTGGTCACCGCCATCGCGATTGTACTGCTACCCAACCTCGAGTTTGAATACAACTTCCGTCAGTTGCGTGCTTTCGTACCCGAAACCGAAAAAGCGCGGGAAAAAGCCGCCACCATCTTTACCCGTTCGCAATCCCCGGTGATCGTCCTTGCCGAAAATCGGGAGGATATGCAAGCCATTGTACAGACTGTGCTACGGCATATGGAGACCGACTCGCTGACTCCGACCATCGACACGGTGGGAACGATATACGACGAACTGCCGCAACATCAGGACGACAAGCTGTTTATCATGCAGGAAATAAAAGATATGCTCTCCGAAAGCACACTTCAGTTTCTCAACGAAGCGCAACGGAGCAAGGCCGACGAATTCCGCGAACTGCTCGATGCCGAGGCCGTGACGGTGGAAGGGCTTCCCTACAGCATCCGACGGCGGTTTATCGGGTTGGACGGTCAGGTGGGCAACTTTGTATTTATCTATCCGAGCGTGTCGCTCACCGACGGACGCAGCGCGATCAAGTTTGCGGAAGATGTGCGCGACATCCGACTTGAAAACGGCAAGACGTATCACGCTTCGAGCGGCGATGTCATCTTTGCCGACGTGCTTTTGGTTATGATGCGTGACAGTTCGATAGCGACTATAGCCACATTTGTCGTCGTCTTTTTGATCGTACTACTCGATCTCCGGTCGTTGCGTTCGACGCTTTTGGTATTGCTTCCGCTTGTGGTGGGGTTGGTGTGGATGTGCGGCGCGATGGCCCTGTTGGGTATGAAGATCAATCTGTTCAACATGGTGGTGATTCCGAGTATTATCGGATTGAGTTTGGACAGCGGGGTACATATATATCATAGGTATCTGGAAGAGGGCGCCGGCAAGCTATGGAAGGTGGTCATGACGACCGGTCAGGCGGTAGCTATCGGCGCGATCACGACCATGCTGGGATTTGGCGACTTGATTCTTGCTCGGCATCCGGGGCTTCAAACGCTGGGGCAACTAGCCGTATTAGGGCTGATCACCACGCTGATCACCGTCCTTGTGGTCTTCCCGGTAGCCATACAGACGGTGGACGGCTGGATGGCGAAACGAAAGGCGAAATGACACGGCGCAGTATCGTCATCGGACTTCTTCTTGCGTGTATCATCGGTTGGGGTGGCGAGTACGCCGCCAATCGGAGCGGCTACGAACCGGCCGCCACCCATTTGCCGGCCGTGCTTCTGCTTCCCTTTCTCACGCTGGTGTTGCTGCCCAACCTGGCACTGCAACGCTTTTTCCCTCGCGCCAGTCTGCTTCCTTCCGAGTTGATTGTGATTTTTTCCATGGGACTGGCCGCCTCGCTGGTTCCCGATCAGGCCATGACCAAGTACCTGATGGTCGTGATCACGGCCCCGCATTATTTTGCCAGCCCGGAAAATCAATGGCGTGAATTGTTTTTCGACTATCTCCCCAACTGGCTGGTGCTCCATGATCCGGGGGCAACCCGCGGTTTCTACGAAGGACTTGCTCCCGGCGTGCCCATTCCCTACGGGGCGTGGATAGGCCCCCTGTTTTGGTGGGGAACGCTCGTCGGATCGCTCATGTTTATGGGCGTATGTATCACGGTGTTGCTGCGTAAACAGTGGGTCGAACACGAAAGACTCCGTTTTCCGCTTGGAGAAGCCAGCCTGCACCTGCTTGGCGTGCCTCCGGCAGATGGCGGTCCTCCGTTTTTCCGGACGCGTGTGTTTCGTATCGGATTTCTTGTCATGGCCTGTGTCATGACGTGGAATATTCTTTCGTTCTGGAAACTCTGGCCGCCCCTCCCCTTTATGGCGGAACACCGCGCTCTGCTTACCCTCGCTCCCGCTTTTCCCGTACTTACCATCGAAATGAATCTGTTGATCTTTTGTCTTATGTTTTTTGTCAACCGGGAAATCCTGCTCAGCATCTGGTTGTTCGTGTTGTTGTACAACGGTCAGCAGGGGATGCTGGCGCGTCTCGGTGTGGACTCCGCATCGGGGACCATCGTGGCAGGCGGGTTGGTCGGCATACAGTCCATCGCCGGGCTGATTACTTTTGTCTTGTGGGGTCTCTGGATGGCGCGGCGACACCTAAAAGAATTGTGGCGCAAGGTAGTCGGAAAATCCGCGGACCTTGATGACCGGGACGAGTTGATCTCGTATCGTAAGGCAACAGCCGGGTTGGCGTTCTGTCTGCTTTATATCGTCTGCTGGCTTTATGCGGCAGGGTTGTCGCTTCCGGTCATGATGCTGTTTCTGTTTCTGCTTGTGGTGATCTATCTCTCGATGGCGCGTGTCGTTGCCGAGGCGGGACTCGTATCGGTGGACCTGCCGATCAACCCGCATCAGTTTACCATCGGCATTGTGGGGTCGTCAAATATCTCTCACACCGATCTTACCATTTTCGGGTTAGCCAACGCCTT
>VGJU01000380.1 GCA_016867335.1 Candidatus Zixiibacteriota bacterium
CGAGGTGATCGAACCGGTGGAAATTTCTCCGGGGATGGCCGAGATGGTATAGGAAATTCTGTTTTCGGCCAGCACCGTGCCATGTCTGTCCAAAATCATGCCGCGCGAGGCTTCTAGCGTGATGGCGCGTATGCTGTTGCGTTGTGAGTCGGCCTGAAAATCCTCGCCCCGCATCACTTGGAAATGATACAGGCGACCTGCAAGGACGAGAAACAGGATCAGCGCTAAGGCGGTGGCTGCCTGTCCGGGACGTCGCTGCGAAGAAGATTCATTTGGGGAAAAGACGCCGGGCATGAAACTGTCCTTCCCGATAGGCCAGCAGGAGGGCGATGACCATTCCGGAGACCAACGTGTAGGCGATCGTAGGCAGAGATTGACGGACGAAATTCCTCACAAACAGTTCCCCGTTAAAGCCAGTGTCTATCAATCCGTACGGAATCTCGTGCATCACCAGTCCCACACCAAGCACGATCGCTAGTATGACAAAATTTTCTCTGTACAATCCTTCCTTGCCCAAACCGATCAGAAAGCCTGTCACGGACTTGCACAGCGCATTCAAGCCGAGTTGCGTGGGTGGGGCATAGAAATCCTGAAGAAGTCCGACACAAAAACCAAATACAATGCCTGTCATCGATCCGCAGACAAGCGAGATATAGATAAAGGCGATAAGAATAAAATCAGGCCGGATGCCGGCGATAGACAGTTTTTCTGCGATCGTGCTCTGAACGACGAAGGCAAGCAACAACAGTCCGACATTCCTCCATGTCATTCATCCCGCACCTTCTGTACACAAACCCGTGTTATTGCCGAGCGTATGGCGACCGGTCCGGCTGTTTTCCTGTCTCGGCCCGACTGGTCCGGTCGCTCAGATGATAACCGGAAAAATCGCCTTCCGGTTTGACGGATATGATGTAAACTTCTTCGAGGCGGCTCATGTCCACCTGCGGTCTTACAAAGGCCCTTTTGAACAACCCCAAATCTTCCAGTTCCAGCCGATCGACCTGACCGATCAAAAGCCCCGGGGGAAACGTTCCGCCCAGCCCGGAGGTGACGATATGATCGCCGATGCGGATTTCAGATCGTACGGGAAGATGGACGAGAAGTCCTAATTCGGGGATGCACGATACCGAGCCTTGTGACCGGGAGCGTTGTACCAGTCCGCTGATTTTGCAAGCGGGGTCGATGACAAGTTGGACGATGGAAGAAACAGGTCCTGCTTCGATGACGCGCCCCAGGAGTCCGTCCGTCGTGACCACGGCCATGTACCGCCTGACTCCGGCACGAGTACCGGCGTCGATGACTACACTTCTCTGGCCGCGTCCGGGATCGTGCGCGATTACCTCCGCGGGGATATACGAAAAACCGGGACGCTTCTTGAAGCCCAGCAGCCGGCGCAAACGATCGTTCTCAAAGTGGCTCTCCTGTAGCGCCGTATTTTCCATCTTGAGTTGCAACACCGTTTCTCGAAGTGACTCGTTTTCGTGAAGCAAATCGACCGAGACCGGCAAAAACGAAAACAACTGTTGCAACGGCGTCAGCACCGTCATCATCACAGTCCGGTTGATGGCGATCTGTTCCTGTTGAGACAGCGACAGCAACCCTGCCGAAATCCCCACTGCAAGGACGAGCGCGACGACCTGTTTGGTATGGAAAAAAGACGTCAAAAAACGGGACATGATCAGTCTTTCAGAATTTCGAGCATCTTTTCGTAAGCGGGAAAGTTTTCGATGATCTTACCGGTTCCGCGCACCACGCAGGTCATGGGGTCGTCGTCCAAACGAACCGGAAGATTGGTTTCCGCCATGATTCGGCGATCCAGTCCCCGCAATCGGGAACCGCCTCCGCTCATGACGATCCCCTGGTCTATGATGTCGGCGGCCAGTTCGGGCGGCGTCACTTCCAGCGTCTGACGAACCGCTGTGATGATTTCGTTGAGTGGCTGCGAGAGCGACTCGCGGATTTCACCCGAATTGACGGTTATGGCGCGCGGCGTGGCTCCCACAAGGTCGATTCCCTTGACCGACATCTCTTTTTCTTCTTCCAGACCCGGATAAGCAGAACCGAGTTGCCATTTGATGTGCTCGGACATCCGCACGCCGATCTGCAAGTTGTACGTTTTTCTGAGATGCTGAATGATGGCCTCGTCCATCTCGTCTCCACCGGTACGGCTAGATTTCGAAGTCACGATGCCGCCGAGCGAGATGACCGCGATTTCGGATGTTCCGCCTCCGATGTCGATGATCATACTCCCTATCGGTTCTTCAACGGGTAGTGAACATCCGATGGCCGCCGCCATCGGTTCCGCGATCAAAAGCACGTCTTTGGCCCCTGCCCGCTCCGCCGCGTCACGCACCGCGCGTTTTTCCACCCCGGTAATGCCGGAAGGAATACACGCCACCACATTGGGACGTATCAAAAAGGGGTTTTTAAGCACCTTGCGGATAAAATACCGAATCATTTCTTCGGTATATTCGAAATCCGCGATCACGCCGTCGCGCAAGGGACGATGCGCCTTGATGTCGG
>VGJU01000381.1 GCA_016867335.1 Candidatus Zixiibacteriota bacterium
CGTTCGGCTCCGGCTATCGACCTGCTGGGACCAGGGGATCCTATGTTGTGGGGACTTACCTATCGCTTTACCTTGCAGATACTCAAGCTGGGAGGGAGTCCGTTGTCCGTTCGGAGATGAAAAAAATAGTTAATATAAAGAAATGGAATTCTAATATGAAATTTTCTTTGTCGGTTCGTGTGGCCGAAGCTCCCGGATCCAAAGAGAAAACCATACGCTCTCTCGTCCAGATCGCCGACCTCGCCGCAAATTTGGGATACCACGCCCTGTGTATGAGAGCCTCGCAAGTCGGTATCCATACCCCCATCGCCACCGCATCCACCGCGCGAAAAATCATCGCCGATCACCACCTCGCCGTGTCGATGATCACAGGCGACTTCCCCACCCCCATAAACAACGATCAAGCTCCCAACGCCCTGCGCAACATCACCCCCTATCTCGATCTCGCCGACCTGCTCGGCGTAGACCTCATCCGTATCGCAATGAAACGCGAAGAAGATATCGCATGGGCGCAACGCGCCGCCGACGAAACCCGCGAACGCCGCATCCGCCTCGCCCACCAGTCACATACCCAAAGCCTTTTCGAAACCACCGACGGCTCCATAGCCACACTCAAAAAGGTAAACCGCCCCAACTTCGGCCTGATCTACGAACCGGCCAACCTCGACCTGTGCGGTGAAGACTACGGCTCCGCCACCCTCCGTCGATTCGCCCCATGGCTGTTCAACGTGTATCTCCAAAACCACCTGCGCCACGCAGACGGTAAATCCGCCATCCTGACCTGGAAACAAGGCACGGTCCATTACGATCCCATTCGTCTGCAAGACACAGGCGGGATAAACTTCCCCCATATTTTCGATACCCTGAGTCGGATGGACTACGATGGATACATCACCGTGCATCAAGCCTTTACGGAAATCATGGAACCCGAACAAGCGGCCCAAGAAAGCATCGCGTATCTGAAAACCCTGGACAACCTATAACAGCGTTCCGGCAACTATAAAGGAGAAGCGATGCACGGCGTATCCATCGACCCCGAACGACGAGAACTTGCCCGGCTAAGACGCTTTGCCCCGCTGGCCGACGCGCGCGTGCTGGAAATCGGCTGTGGCAACGGACGGCTCACCCGAAGACTCGTCGGCCAGCCCAACGCCTCGTCGCCGTCGATACGGACAACACGGCGATCGGACAGGCCGTAAGGCGCTTCAAAACATCCGACACCCCTCAATTCGGACTTGCCTCAGCGGTGCATCTGCCGTTGCCGATGCGTCGTTCGATACGGTCGTGCTTTCGTGGGCACTCTGATGAGTACAGCAAAAGGGCATGGTGCATGCCCTCGAGGAAATCGAAAGGGTGTTGACCGCAGACGGTGTCGTGGTGGATATCCGTCCGTATTTCCCCGCACAGGAGAAAAACCGCAGGGAGGCGCGGCGGAAGATTTACATGGAAATCGAAGAAACCCCCTGTTATGTCGGGGCGGTGTGGCAGAAACTTTCCGGATACCGCTTTACCGACCGCCGAGAGGAAAAGACCATGAAAACCGGTCTTTTTCGGCTGTTGCGTCACGACACCCGGTGGATAAGTTGGCACTTCCGAAACCTGCCCGTCTTCCGGCAGTACCTGGAAACCGTCTGGCAGGGGTTCAAGTTGACACAAAACGACACCCGGGCGCTCGAAACGCTTGTAAAGCGGCATCCAACAGCCCGTATTCGGGTCGATACTCCCATACAGTTGAATCTCTGGGCGGTCGCGCACGCCCGTGTTACACCAGATACACCAACCCATACAATACCGGCCAGATAAGCACGACAAACAGCCAAAACATGTAGCCCAGCATGATACCCGAATGCCGCTGGGCGGTATACCGTCCGGAAGTCGACTGCGCCCAGAGATACAAAAGCACGAGTACCGTCCCCAACACGTGAAACGCATGAAGCCCGATAATCAGGTAAAACATCGCCCCGTACAGGCTGGAATTGACCCGAAGGCCGAAACCGATCAGACGAATCCATTCGAATCCCTGTACCGTCAGAAAGGATACACCCAGCAAACAGGTAATCATCAGCCAGCGTGTCAACTCCCGCCGAGCGTCGCGTTTTATGCTCCGAAACGCCCGCATCATCGTATAACCGCTTGCTAAAAGCACCACCGTGTTGACCCCCGTAAGCCCGATCGGCAGACGCGGTTGTCCGGGCGGAGGCCACGTCTCGTAATGCCCCGAACGCAAATAGAACAAAATGACCAACAGCGTAACGAAAAGCATAAACTCGCTGGCGATAAAAATGTACATGCCCAGCATCTCCATGGACATGCCCGTATGTTCGCGTTCCCGAACCGTTTCCGTGCTCATCGGTCTCCTATACAGACGGGACGCGCCGTCCCGCGCAAAGTGGGGGGAGTGTGTGGGAATCGAACCCACCACGGACCCGTTTAAGGCCCGCCATCGGATTTGAAGTCCGAGAGGCACACCAGTTACCCAGACACTCCCACATCCCCCTCAATCCA
>VGJU01000382.1 GCA_016867335.1 Candidatus Zixiibacteriota bacterium
ATCATCCGGCGGTGTTCGAGACGCTGCGTCAAGACTGGAAAGAGGCCGTCCCCCAAATCGGAGACGCACCGGCGTATGTTTTTGACTCGCAACCCGGCGACGTTCTTGCGTTTGACGCCCGGCTTTAGCACGCCAGTCTTGGCGGCTCGCGCGACCGGTGGATGTGTACGCTGTTTTACAGCGCCGCGCCGGACACTCCGGAAAAAGAGACGGCGCTACACGAGTTGGCCGCAGGGCAACGCCCGCTTGGCAAACATTTTGGTCATCCTGAGGATCCGTACTACCTCCGGCATGGCTTGCCAATCCCGGTAGATCGGCCCGACGAGCCTCCTGGATCGAAAGGCTTCGTCAATACGGTTTTATGGAGTGATACGAACAAAAGACGACAACTCACCCCGTGTCTTATCGAAAACGAAAGGAATTTTTATGGCAACCCCTCGCATCTTCAAGACGGACAAACGGCTAAAACTCGGCATCTGGGGGTTGGGACGAGGTCTTTCCTTTTTCAGAACCTGCGAAGCGCTCAGCATCGACGTGGTGGCCGGGTGCGACTTTAACCGTCACATGCGTGATCGCTTTGCCGAACTCCAGCCCGAAGCGTACGTGACGGACGACGCGGAGAAGTTTCTTGCGCAGGACTTCGACGCCGTGTTGTTAGCGACATACTGCCCGGCGCACGCCGACGATGCGATCCGGTGTCTCAATGCCCGCAAACACGTGCTTTCGGAAGTAACCAGCTTTCATACGATGGCCGAAGGCGTCCGGCTCGTGGAGGCGGTCGAAGCGGGCGGGAAGGTATACAACCTTGCCGAAAATTATCCGTTTTCGGCAGCCAATATGTGGCTGGCTCGCAAATGGCGCGAAGGTCTGTTTGGCGATCTGTCCTATGCCGAATACGAGTATGTACACGAATGCCGCGTGCTCGCCTATACCTATATCGACGGCGAGCCGATACAACCCGGCAATCAGGCGCATTCGTGGCGCTCTTGGCTCAATTTCCACTACTATAACACCCATTCACTCGGCCCCATGATGCATATCACGGGTCTGCGGCCCACCCGGACGACGGCGCTCCCCTCTACGACAACGCTGGCCGGCTATATCCTCAACGCCCGCGAAGGCATGGGCGGTATCGCGCCTTCGCTGATCAACATGTCCAACGGAGCCGTCGTACGTAACCTCATGGGCGCGACGACCAACGATACACATCAGCAACGCATCTGGGGGACATTCGGCTCGGCGCGGGCGGCGCCGCGCCCAAACACACCGTCATCCCGCATTGGGACGAACTCGGAGAATTGGCCCAAAAAACCGGCCACGGCGGCGGCGACTTCTGGACGCTCTACTACTTTGCACGGGAAATCCTCGAAGGCGAACCCGCATTTTTTAACGTATACCGCGCAGCAGACTGCACCATTCCCGGTATCCAGGCATACCGCTCGGCGCTCGACAACGGCGCACCGTACGAGATACCCGACTTCCGCAATCCAGCGGCACGTGACGCCTACCGGAACGACCACTTCGCCCAACCTCGTTTCGATCATCGTAAGGGGCTTTTTCCCGAAGAACAGGACCGCGCGATTACCGAACAATTTTCACTCACGATGCGTGATATGATGCACGCCGCCGTCGCCTACAGGGCCTACCGCGATTGGAAATCCGTGATGAACGACATGGAAGAACCGGGCCGATTGATCGACATCCTCGATACGGTTATCGAACGCGCACCTCGACTGGTAGAGGTACAACGCGCGGCACGCCGCATCATATCGACGTATCCGTCCAGCATAGGCGCGCGAACGCTCGGTGAAATGCTGGATATTACCGACGAAGATCGCATCGCATCACCCGGATTTATCGACGATCTAAAACGCGAACGCGCAACACTGGAAAAAACCGTCATCGCAACGACATAGGGGAGGCCGGAAATATGTCTCATGGGTTTGGCGCCGCAGTGGCGGAAAAGGCAAAGATGCTTTCGGCGCAAGGCAAAGACGCCAATCAGATCGCTAAAATCGTCTGTGACGAAGATGCCGAGGGGTACAACTATGGCATCGGCATCCTGCTGGACGGAACGGGAAAGGCGTGGCCCACGTCGCCTACGGCACTCGAATACACGCGCAAGGAACTGGAACATAGCGGACGTGGCGACTATATGAACTCCGCAGGGCTTATGGGCGCGCTCAAGGAAGCCGTACTCGCCTGGCAGCGCATCCCGCAAGATCTTTGGGATCGGTTCCATTTGCTCATCCCATCCGACGCGGGTACGGGAGCCGTACAAGCCAGCATCAACATGGCACTGGCGCTCGACGATTCGCTCCGCGGCATCGCTGTAGAGACGTTGTCGTGGCCCGCCTACCGTGTCATCGCCCGAATCGCGCGTACCGACTTCCGTGAATTTCCCATAGGCGGTGTGATGGAAGAACCGGGCATCCTGCCGGTGTATCAGGCCGGACCGATGAACACGACTGGCCGGGTGCAGGAAGCACGCACCGTGACGGACC
>VGJU01000383.1 GCA_016867335.1 Candidatus Zixiibacteriota bacterium
AGACGGAAGGTCGAGCGGACGAGCAAGCCGGATGTCCGGATGGATGATGGTCAGCAGGTCTTCGATGGAATCCGCGCCGATTGCGCGGAGCATGTCACGCCGATTGGCGTCGGTATTGGGTATATACGTCATGAGGCTCGGTCGGCATAGGGTGAAGGGAGATAAAAAAACGGCTGAGTCTCATACTCCGATATGGGCTCGGTAGGCATCTGCGGTCATCAGTTTTTCGTATTCGTCCGGCCCGGTAAGGCGTACCTTGATCATCCACCCATCGCCGTATGGGTCTTGATTGACGGCTTCGGGACGGGATTCGAGACCGGTATTTACTTCTACAACGGTTCCGCTCATGGGCGCATACAGATCGGAGACGGTTTTTACGGCTTCCACGGTTCCGAAAATCCCCATAAAGGCCGTGTTAGTACCGACGGAAGGCAGTTCTACGAATACGATGTCACCGAGTTGTTCTTGGGCAAAATCGGTAATTCCGACGACGGCGATATCGCCGTCGAGGCGAACCCATTCGTGTTCTTCGGAGTACCGACAATCATCCGGTAGATGCATGTAAATTCCTTTCCGGTGTACGGGTTGCCGTCAGCGGGCAGCCTCGTCATGGCGTGGCCGGTTGCCGGTGTTGCGCCTGAAGGGTTTCGGCAAGGGTTGTGGTGGCGCGTCCCGCAAGAAAGTCCGGATGTCCGAGCATGCGGCTATGAAAGGGTATCGTGGTTTTTACGCCTTCCACGATAAATTCTTCCAAGGCGCGCTGAGCCCGGGTGATGGCTTCTTCTCGGTTTTTTCCCCATACGATGAGTTTGGCCAGCATGGAATCGTAGTAGGGAGAAACACTATACTTGGTGTATACATGGCTATCGACCCGTACGCCAAAACCGCCCGGCACATGAAAGCTGGTAATCTCGCCGGTGGAGGGCATAAAATTGCGATCTGGATCTTCGGCGTTGATTCGGCATTCGATGGCATGACCGCGAAAATTGGCTACGTGTTGTTTGAAACTCAACACCGCTCCCGCCGCCACCCGTATCTGTTCTTTGATCAAATCTTGTCCCGTTACCAATTCAGTAACAGGGTGTTCGACTTGGATGCGGGTGTTCATCTCCATAAAGTAGAAGTTGCCGTCCGGGGTAAGCAGATATTCCATCGTCCCGGCATTTTGGTAGCGGATCGAGCGGGCACCTTTTAGCGTCGCCTTGCCGAGCCGGGACCGTAGATCGTCGGTAAGTGCAGGCGAGGGGGCCTCTTCGATCAGTTTCTGGCGACGGCGCTGTATCGAGCAATCGCGTTCGCCGAGGTGGATCAGTTTTCCGTGCTGGTCTCCGAATACCTGAATTTCAATATGGCGCGCGTTTTCGATAAACCGTTCCAAATACAGCGAGGCATCGTTAAAGGCGCGTATGGCTTCCTGCGCTGCGGTTCGATAGTGTTCGCGGAACTCGGAAGGTTCTCGAACGATGCGTATACCGCGTCCGCCACCGCCAGCAGCGGCTTTGATCATGAGCGGATAGCCGATTGATCTTGCCGCATCGAAAGCCGCGTCCTCTCCGGTTACGGTCCCTTCAGTGCCGGGGACCGTAGGCACGCCTGCCTTTGCCATCTGTTTGCGCGCCTCGGCTTTGTCACCCATCAGACGGATCGCCGAAGATGACGGACCTATAAAGGTGATGTCACAGGCTTCGCACACTTCAGCAAAATGCTCGTTTTCGGAGAGAAATCCGTAACCGGGGTGGATGGCGTCCGCATTGGTGATGGCGGCGGCGCTTATGATGCGGGGGATGTTGAGATAGCTGTCGTTGGGTTGGCTTTTGCCGATACAAACCGCCTCGTCGGCAAACCGTACGTGTAGCGAGTCTTGGTCCGCAGTAGAATACACGGCGACCGTAGCAATGTTGAGTTCTTTGCAGGCTCGTATGATTCTGAGCGCAATTTCGCCTCGGTTGGCGATCAGTATCTTGTTAAACATGCCGTCCTATGCAGGTTCCAGCAGAAAAAGCGGTTGGCCGTATTCGACCGGCTGGGCGTTTTCTACGAGTATTTTTACGATTCGGGCATGAATTTCCGATGGGATTTCGTTCATCAGTTTCATGGCTTCTATGATGCAAAGGGTCTGCCCTGGTGTTATCATATCGTTCTCGTTGACAAAAGCGGGCGCGCCCGGCTCCGACGATCGGTAAAATGTCCCTACCATCGGGGAGGCGAGTTCGACATATCGGTCGCTTTTTTCGAGGTTCACGTCTGCTTCGATTGGCAAAACGAGGGGAGGCTGGGGCGCAATCGGAGCAACCGGTGTATACGTAGGCTGTACGATGGGCCCGTGTACAACATGCCCGGCGGTGCGTGCAATCCGCACCCGCCAGTCGCCGTTTTCCACTTCCAGTTCCTGAATATCGGTCCGCTGAACGGTTTCGATCAGCTTGAGAATCTCATCGATCCCCACGGGACAACTCCTTGTTGATCCGTTGGAACGCGGAGACGCCACACCCTTATGCGGC
>VGJU01000384.1 GCA_016867335.1 Candidatus Zixiibacteriota bacterium
ATGCAGCGCGGTCTCGATGTATTGCTGGCGCACGAACATACCGATCCGGAACGGCTGGCCGTAACCGGTCTGTCCGGTGGCGGATGGCAAACCATACTCCTGAGCGCGCTCGATACCAGGGTAAAACTGGCCGCGCCCAACGCCGGGTACATCGGTCTCGACGTGCGTGTCGGGCATACGGAAGATATAGGCGACATCGAGCAGAACCCGACCGATCTTGCCACCATAGCCGATTATCCCCTGCTGACCGCTATGCTTGCGCCACGCCCTTCTCTTCTCCTGTACAACCGCACCGACGATTGCTGTTTTCAGACCCATCGGGCAAAACCATCGGTCTACGACCCGGTGCGGCCGTTGTTCGAGGCGCTTGGCAAAGGCGACTCTTTTGCGTTTCACGACAACCAAGACCCCGGAACCCACAACTACGACGTGGACAACCGTCAACAGTTTTACCGGTTTCTAAATCGTCATTTTCTGGTGGATGGAACGGGTATGGCTGATGAAATCCCATCGCAAAACGAAGTGCGTACAGCGGAAGAATTGACGGTCGGTCTGCCGGACAAACGCGAGGATTTTATCACGCTTGCCGCCGATTTTGCCCAACACCTGCCGCGCGTGTCATGGCCCCATGGCGATCCTGCCGTCGTGCGCGACTGGCAAAAAGAGGCAAAAAAGCGACTGGCGGATGTCCTGCGCTATCGCGTGCCGGTCTGGGAAGCCACCGAATCGGCTCCGGAGATCGTCACAGAGGAGCGTCGGGTCAAACGCTCGGTTCTTCGGTTAAAAGACGGATGGCATATTCCGCTGGTAACGATCGAAGGAAACTCGCCCGACGCCCCTGTTTGTGTTGTAACCGCTGATACCGGGATGGGTTCTGCAACACCGGTCATCGAATCCCTGTTGGCCAAAGACCGAACGGTGATCGCCGCCGATCTGTTGTTTCACGGCGTCTGCCGCTCGTCCGTCACGCAGGCGCATCAGTGGGCCATGATGCTGTCGGCCAATGGAGATCGGACACTTGGCATACAAACCGTGCAATTGGCCGCCGTGATCGCTCATGCCGGGCAGAGCGACAAGACGGTCGAAGTCGTGGGCGTCGGACGGCTTTGTTCGGTGGTTGCGTTGACCGCGTCGGCACTGTCCGGAACCTCGGTTTCACAGGTGACGCTCCGCGAATGTCTCCCCACGCTCAAACGCCTGATCGAGCAGGCGACACCCTACGAAGATGCCGCGCCGCTGTTTTGTTTCGGACTGCTCGAAACTTTCGACATCCGGGAGCTTGTCGGACTTCTTGCCCCTACGCCTGTGGACATATTTTGCGACGGAAACGGCACGGAACTCCTGCGGTTGCGCGAGCTTTACGCTCGTTTTGGCACACTGGGTTTTGGCGTCCACTAAATGGGGACATTTTGCTTGCTCCCCGATAGCTGGAACCGTACATTGCAAACGTACGGGTGTTAGAGTCGCGTACGGCAAACAAGCGGAGGATGTATGATCGGCGACATCGGTTTTGGCGAGTTGATGGTCATCTGTCTGATCATTCTTATTTTTTTTGGGTCGGACAGGCTTCCGGGACTGGCGCGCAATCTCGGAAAGGGTATCCGCGAATTCAAACGGATCGTCAATAATGCCAATACCGAAATACAGCGGGCCATAGATGTGGAAGATCCTCCCCCGCCACGCCGCACCCCACCCCGTACAAACGATATCGAACCGTCATAGACCCCAAACTCGTACCCTGCCGTCGGGCGACTTTGCCAAACCGCCATACGGGGCAAGGTCGATAAACGCCGTCTCCTTCTCCCCTGCCCATGTCTTCCGTCGAAGTGCTACGCGACCACGCGCGCGCCATCTTTGAAGAAGCCCTGAAGGCCGTCGATCCGTTCGAGGCCGTCCTGCGGCATGTCCGGATCGAAAAAGACCGACTTCGGGTCGGAGGACACGTCTACGACTTGGCCGCGCTCCGCAACGTGTATGTGGTCGGCGCGGGCAAGGCAGGCGCTGCCATGAGCGCCGCGCTCGAAACCCCGCTCGGCGACCGGCTAAAATCGGGCATCGTCAACGTAAAATACGATCATACGGCTCCGACACGGTGCGTACGGTTGATCGAGGCCGGACATCCCGTTCCGGACGAGCAAGGTGTGGCAGGCGCGAAGGCCATCGTAGACCTGCTCAAAGGGTGCGACGCATCCGACCTGATTTTCTGCGTCCTGTCCGGCGGCGGGTCGGCGCTTCTGCCCTTGCCCGTCCCCGGCGTGGGGCTTTCCGACAAGCAGACACTTACATGCCTGCTTTTGGAGTGCGGCGCCACGATCAATGAGATCAATACCCTGCGCAAACACGTCTCGCTTGTAAAAGGCGGCCAACTTGCGCGACTGGCGTATCCGGCGACGCTCGTCACGCTGATCCTGTCCGATGTGATCGACGATCCGTTGGACATCATCGA
>VGJU01000385.1 GCA_016867335.1 Candidatus Zixiibacteriota bacterium
ACGCCGCTCCTTCTTCGACCGTATATCAGGCCGCACAGGCGATTCAGGAAAAACTCGCCGCGGTACTCGGTGTCCGCATCGAGATCCGAAACGCCGAGGGAAAGACCTATCTCCGGCGTATATACGACTGGGAAATTCCGCTTGCCATCGGCGGATGGGGATACGACTACCCCGACCCGCAAAGTTATACGGGCGTCCCATGGCGCTCACAGCCGCGCGGTTTCGGACGTCAGGACTGGACAAATCCCGTCTTTGACGGGTTGATCGATCAAGGCGCAGGCGAACTCGATCCCGAAAAACGCACGCAACACTACGAAGAGGCCGAACGTCTGCTCGCCGCCGATGTGGGTGCGGTATTTTTATGGCACACCAAGGTGTTCGAATTGCGCAAACCTCGGATCAAAGGTCTCCAACTCGACCGCTGGGGCAATCGCCCATTTCGCGCCAATGTGTCTACGTCTTTTTACGAGTTGTATATCGGGGAGGAAAACTGACCTTACCGGGGTCTACCCTTCACCCCGCAGGGCAAGCGGGATATGTTTGGAAATAGCCTTTTGCAGTGGGCTTACGGAATATCGGCAGGGGGTATGCCCTGTCCCGGCTTTAATGTGAATGGGTATGAACTCTGTCGGGGTCGAGCGTGCAGAAGAGATGTTCGGATGCGCAGGCCATACATTCGGTCTGAAACGTGGTATGATAGATGCCAAAGTCGTCTTGCAGACGATGGGTGACGGTATCTATGATATCGGCACTGTTACTTAGCGGCTGATTTTCTACGACGATATGCGCCGTAAGCATGGGAAGACCGGAGGAGATCGTCCATACATGAAGATCATGGACACCCACCACACCGGGAACCGTCTCGATTGTGGAGACGAGATTTCGCACGTCGAGGCCTACGGGAGTTCCTTCCATCAGAATGTGGATGGACTCCTTGAGAAGGCCCCATGAACTCACCATGATAAACAGACCGATAAACAGGCTGATCAGCGCGTCGGCCTGAAGCCATCCGGTATATAGCACGACAAATCCCGCCACCACCACGCCGACCGAAAAGAGCATGTCTCCAAACATGTGTAGCACCGCGCTTCGGACGTTTATGTCTTTCGATCCGCCGTGTCTAAGCCAGACGACGATAAGCAGGTTGACGACCACGGCGGCGCAGGCCACCCCGATCATGGCTCCGCCGTTTACCGGTTCCGGCTGGAGCAGCCGTCGTATGCCCTCGTAAAAAATGGTAAGCGCGATCCCGATAAGCGACACCGCGTTGATCAGCGCGGC
Organism: Candidatus Zixiibacteriota bacterium; assembly: GCA_016867335.1. GTDB lineage: Bacteria > JAAXHH01 > JAAXHH01 > JAAXHH01 > JAAXHH01 > VGJU01. The sequence goes on from VGJU01000385.1 coordinate 1,282, forward strand.
AAGAATGCTGGCGCGGTGATAGCCAAAGGTTTTGTGATGCGAGGAGGCTCGGCGGCTCATCCGAAGCGCGTACCACGACACCGCAAGGGCCGCGCCGTCGGCAAAGTTATGCCCGGCATCCGCTAACAGCGCCAAACTGTTGTACCACCATCCCGCCGCCGCCTCTCCGGCTGCGAAAACGCCCGTCAACAGAATCGACCAGCCAAAACGCCCGATCATCTGTTCCGTCGATACCGTATGGGGATGATGATGTGTGTGCATGGGGCTCTATTTTACCTTGCCACGCCCTGCGACCGGCCAGACGACCTCCACCCGGTCGTTGCGGACACCTACCAGTTCGTCATGCAGGTTGAGCGTCATTTCCTGATGAAGCGGGATCACCCTGAGGCGTTCGCCGACCCGGAACCGGTGGCTGCACCGGCTAACGTCCACATGGCCGTGTTCTACGGACATGGCATAGATACGGGCTTCCGGGTGTTCGATGATATGGCCGTACGGCGTAGGCGGATACGACGCGAACGTCTTCATGCCGCCGTCTATGATGATACGGGCGGGCGTAGGCGTGCTGACCACCGTTACGATCATACGGCACGGGCATCGTTCCGGGTGGAGCATGTCCGACCCGCCGATTCGGGTCAGCCCTTCCCAGACATACGAACCGCTTCGGGTTTCGTTGCATCCGATGGCTTTGGAAGTCGCCTCCGCCCCCGTGCCGCCGCCACCGATCATTTCCGTGGAAATACCCGCCTGCGTAAGCAACGCTACGGTCCGGGCGATAAAGGGACCGGCTTCGATACGGCTCGGAAACGTTACAATCCCTTTGAAGTCGATCCCGTTCATGGCCGTCATTTTCTGCGACAGTGCCAGTGTCTCTTCGGGCGACTGTAAGCCACAGCGCCCGGAACCGGTGTCGAGTTCGATAACGGCCCGAACCCGGCAGCCTTCGCGGCTCGCCTGATCCGAGATGCCCAACGCCGTGATCTCCGAATCGACCGACACGGTGATCGTCGCCCGGCGTGACAACCGCGTCAGCCTTTCCACTTTTTGGGGTCCTACGATGTTGTAGGGAATCAGGATATCCGGGATACCGGCGGCGACCATCACTTCGGCCTCGCCCAGTTTTTGGCATACGATGCCGACCGCCCCCGAAGCAATCTGGCGATA
>VGJU01000386.1 GCA_016867335.1 Candidatus Zixiibacteriota bacterium
ATGGTATCACCTCCTCGTGCAACGGTAGAGACACGGGGCAGCCTTTGACCATGGAATGATACCCGGCCAACAGGATTTCCATGTGGTCGCGTGTCTCTTGAACGGTATAGCTTGGCTGGGCGCCACGGTCCAGCGCGTCAACCAGGTCGTCAAGCGCACGGATGTTGGGGTCTGCGGTGAGCGGTATACCGGTTGTCGGCGCGCCGCTGGCCCACTGCATAGGATCGTCGGGCGGTGGCAGATAACCCGCGTTTAGGATACGCGGTCGTAAAAAGGCGTCGATGCGGGGTCGCTTGCCGTCGATGTAAAGTGTGCCTTTGGTGCCGAACAGAAAGCCGTCCTGCGGTCCACCCGCCGGGTGCGAGGCGACACCGATACGCCCCGCCGCAACGGTGGCGGTACGTCCTGTTGTATCGGTCAGGGTCAGCGTACCAAAATCGTCTACTCGGTTTATCGCGTGTTCAGGAAAAAAGTAGGCCCCGCCCTGTCCATACACCTCGTGAATACGCCCCAAACAACACTGAATCAGCCCTACCGCATAAGCGCCTACGGTCAGCACCTCGCGTTTGAGCTCGGCGTATTTCCATCGTCCCGGCGGAGTCATAGGAAACGAAACCGGTGCGTTGGGGATGGGGTGCGGCATCCCTTTGCCAAACATGACGTCTATATGCAAACCGAGCAGTTCGCCGATCGCTCCGGACCTCAGTATCCGCCGGGTATCGAGGACAAACTCGCTATAGACATAGCTGGGCACGATCGATGCGACACCGGCTTGCGCAACGGTTTTTACGACACGATCGCACTCTGCAAGCGAACGGCCCATAAACTTGTCGATCCAGAGATGCTTGCCAGCCATCGCCGCTCGCACCGCAATGTCCGCACGACGTTCGATCTCGTGCGCGATGCTTACGATATCGACGCCGGACAGGTTCAACGCCTCGTCTATCCCTTCGACATACGGCACGTTAAGCTCGTTTGCCCATTTTTTGTTGACGGCACGCAACGCGGCATCGATGTCGGGTTCGTCGGCTACTGCGACGATACGGACACGCGGGTTGGCGCGAAACGCCGATATAAAATTGCGTTGATGGCTGTGACGGCTAAAACTGGCTAACAAAATACCATAGACGGGCAAAGACATGATAGCCTCCCACTGGAGACGGAAACCCGCATAATTTGAGTGACAAGGATGTGAAAATCGTTATGTTGGCTATCCCTGTCAAGACCCACCCTTTTCATGGAGACTGTTATCGACCGCCGTCCCGATCTCGCCGTACTTTCTTTTGGACTGCTGCTTACTTATGTAGCCGCCTTCCAGATGTTCAAACTACCGGCGGCGCTTCCTGTCATGATCGCGGAGTACGGATACGAACGCGCTGTTGCCGGTGCGTTTATGTCGGTCTATGCCGTGGCCGGACTGCTGTTGTCTATTCCGGTGGGACGGTGGATACAGCAGGGGCACCCCAAACCCGTGATCTATGCGGGGTTGGCCGCCATGCTGACAGGCAACGCGCTGTGTCTGCATCGACCCGATTCATCCGCCATGATGCTGTTGGGGCGTGGACTGGAAGGCGTCGCGTATACGGTCATGGGGGTGGCAGGGCCGGTTCTTGTCAACGGACAAGCCCCGCCGGGCCGGTATCCGATGGTGATCAGCCTGTTGTCATTGTGGATACCCATCGGACAGGTTGCCGCGGTGTTGGTTTATGCGGCGATGCCGGATGAGGTGGGGTGGCACGGGGTCTGGTGGGCAGGCAGTCTGTTGACGATGGGAACACTGATCTGGTGTGCCGTTATTCGGCTTCCCGGTGTCGATGTTCCCCCCATGCCGACCCGACATTTGTCGCAGGGAGAGGGCAACCCCGCCGCCGGCAAGAGACCTGCCAGCGAGCGTTTTCTGCTCTTTGCCGTGACACTCGTTTTTCTTTTGTGGACGGGACAGTATTACGCTTATATGACGTGGCTTCCACAGTATCTTGTCGAGGTGCATGGGTTTTCACTGTCGGCGTCAAACGCGGGGTATCTCGCGCCCGTGCTGGTCATCGTCGTGTTTAATATAGCAACGGGGTTTCTGCTTAGGATGGGGGTACGGATCGGTGTTCTTTTTTCGGTAGGGGCTTCGCTTCAGGCGGTGGCGTGGTGGATGATCCCATGGACCGACACACCGGTCTACGGACTGTTGTCGTTGTTGATCTACGGGGCAGCAGCAGGGATCTCTCCTACGTGTCTGTTTGGGATGACCGGAATGGTCGCCGCCCGGTCCGGCAGCACGGCGGCGGGGTTTGGACTGGTGATGAGCGGCAGAAATATCGGTGTACTGGCGGGCCCGATTCTGATCGGCTATCTGTTTACGCTGTCGGGAACGTGGAATGGCGTTTCCCCGGTGTTTGCAGCGATTT
>VGJU01000387.1 GCA_016867335.1 Candidatus Zixiibacteriota bacterium
CGTTCGATGGGCGCGTTTTCGTCGGTCACACGATCGTGAGGCATACGGATGGAAGCGGGGTACGGTCCGAATTGTCCGGTGTTAAAGACGTACTGGTTATACTGGACGATAAAGGTTCCACCGGTCCGGACGTATTCGAGCAGGCGATGGTTGAGCGCCGCGAGATCGGGTCGCGCCTCATAAGCCCGAATTCCGGCCACGATGACGTCGTACCGGTTTAGATCACCCGAAGCCAGTTCTTCTTTGTCCAGCAGACGGACTTCTGCGCCAAGCTGGCGGATGGCTTCCGGCACATCGTCGCCTACGCCCATGACATAGCCTACCTTCAGATCCGGCGCCATACCGATATCTAAGGCATGGACGATAGATACCGCTTCACGGTACTGATGACGGGTCTCGATATGCGGATAGGCAATCTCGCGAAACCCTTCGGTGTACATTTTTCCGTTGTGTTCGGCAACGGCTCGGATTTGGTACACACCGGGCGCCAGCTTTTCCGGCGTTTCCACGGTAAAAGACAGGGTAGCTTCCTGATTTTTTTCGGTAAAGGTAAACGGTGCGGTTTCCGGGATCACTTTCCATCCTGCGGGGACTTGGAGTCTGAGTACACCGGATGTTTCGCCACGCGCATGGTTACGCAGGGTTACAGGAAACGCACGGGACCGGCGTTTGTCCGTCAGCGGAACGACGGCCACTTCGGGCATAATATGGATCGACAGTGCCGGGATGATTCGTATTTCACGACGGATTTCTCCAAAGGATGGGTTGGCATACCGAAATTGTACCGACCCGGAGATTTCCATTTCCACGTCTTCGACGACAAACCGGGCATATCCCGCCATATCGGGCGGACGCCACGGCAACCCGATCAGCGAGTCCGACTCGGTCGTCACCCACGGGGCGTTGAGATCGTCACGTCGCCAGTAGGGTCGTGTGAGACGCGCATCGATGGGGAGCGAGACAGTCAACGAATCTTCGGCCCACTCGTTATAGCCGATGCGATCAAGGTTGGAAAACCGAGAGACAACCGTCCATCTGTCGGGTATGTCGAGGCGAAGCCGGATTGGCGTGATGGGAATGTGGCTTCGATTGAGCAGTTGCAGGGTTACGGGAAACGAGCTACCGGGCGTAACGGTTTCGTCACCGGCCAGCACTTCGAACAAAAGACCGAGCGAAAGACGGATCACCGTAACCATGTCCTGTTCTTTGAGGTCGAGTAAAAACAGCACATCTTTTTTGGCTGAGTTGTCGATCCCACTTTGGGCAAGCGTTTGACGTGCGTGGCGCAGGGCGCGGAGGGCTTCGAGGGTGGCGGGAAGCGCACTCGAAGGTTCGAAGGGTCGGTAATCTCGGATGGCGCGTCGGGACGCGGCGTCTGTTTGGCGGAGTTGGGTTTCAAAAGCGGGGATACGTGCGGCGTCCGTGCCTAACATGGCTACAAGTCGCATAAAAGACGTATCGATACCGTCAAACAGGGCGGTATCGCGCGCTGGGGAAGCCGGACCCGATATCCGGTCCGTTAGCTTTATTTTGACCGTTGCCGGGCCTTGCATCTGTATCGCACCCATGTCCTGCGACCGGTGCATACTGCTTCCGGCCAGACCGAGTTCTCGAAACGAGCGGTCGAGTATCGGGCTGTATTCACCGACCGGGATATCGAGCGAATCCGACGCGAGAAATGTGGCACGGGTGTTGCCGATATACAGTTTGGTGGCCTGCCATGGGCGCAAACAGGCTTTGATCTGATCCGGGAATCTTTTGGGGTCGGCGGCGGCGCGAAACGCCTCGCGTGTCATGAGTCCGGCGGCCTGATGTTGGCCGTGACCGTCGGCAGGGGTGCCGGCAAACCCGGAGACGACCACGTCGGGGCGAAACGTTCGGATGATGCGCACTACGTCCGCCAGCAGGGTGTCGTTGCGGTTCCATAGGGTGAGGGCTTCTTCGGCGGATTTGGAAAAACCGAAGTCGTAGGCACGGGTGAAATACTGGGTAGCTCCGTCAAACTTACGGGCGGCAAGCAGTTCTTCGGTTCGGATGATGCCTATGCCGTCGTAGAGTTCGGCGCCGATCAGGTTTTGGCCGCCTTCGCCTCGATTGAGCGAAAGATAGGCGGTACGGGCGTGAAGCCCCTGACCGGCATAAGAAAGCAGGGCGTTGTTTTCGTCATCGGGATGCGCGCCGGTGTATAGAAGACTCGCTACGACCGGCAGACGCAGAAGCGCTTGGGCAAGCCGCCCCGGTCCTTTGCCATCGGGAGATTCGGGGGCGGCATCGGCAAGGGCGCGAGGAAGAAGGACAAACGCAAGAATGGCCAGCAGAAGGACAGAGGGCCGAGACATCGGAAACGCTCCATTATCTGGCTACTCATCCGGCAGCGAGCGCCGATAGAGA
>VGJU01000388.1 GCA_016867335.1 Candidatus Zixiibacteriota bacterium
GCGGGTCGTTTCTGTGCCGAAAGCGACTATCGACGATCTTGAAAACTCGGCATCGAACGCCAGATAAGACCGCCCGGAGATGTCCACTACCGCCCGCGCGAGCGCCTCGTCAAGCGGCACATAGGCGTGACCGAACCGCCGGATGCCGGTTTTGTCGGTCATGGCCTCTGCAAAGGCGCGCCCCAGACAGATGCCTACGTCCTCGACGGTGTGATGGTCGTCTATATGCAGATCGCCCGTGCAAGACAACGTCACGTCAAACCCGGCATGTTTGACCAGCGCATGCAGCATGTGATCAAAAAAGCCGATGTGTGTTTGGCCCGCTAAAACGCCTGTTCCGTCGATATCGAGCGACAGTTCGATCTGTGTTTCGGACGTAGCGCGGGAAATGAAGGCCGTTCTCACGGTACAGCGTTCTCCGGCAGGAAGCGTAAGAAGACGCGGTTCAGTCTCTCGAAGACGGAGGCGGGTTGAGCGATTTGCGAAGCGACTGGAGATTTTCGGGTGTGATGATGCGTGGAGGGATAAACACCATCAGTTCGGTTCTCCGGATATCCTTGCTCCGTTGGCTGAAAAAATAGCCAAGCAGCGGAATGTGGCCAAGTAGCGGAATGCGGTTAATCTCTTCCGTCATATTGTCCTGATGAAGTCCACCGATCACGATGGTCTGGTTGTGGCGGGCCATGACTACGGTTTCGGTGCTGCGCGTCTGGGGATCGACGGCGATCGCCGGAAAGAAGGGCGACCGTCTTGCAGTGCTTACCGCAGGTTTGATCATCATGACCACAAGGCTGTCGCCGGCGACAGCGGGGGTAACGTTGAGCACCACCCCTATGTCTTTGTAGATCGGTTCCGTAGTGGTTTGCCCGAGCGCGCTGGTGCTTTGCACTACCCGCGTACCGACGGCACTGTTGTCGGTAATGTTGATGTTAGCCGCCTGACGGTTGATCACCAAAAGACGCGGGCTGGCCAGAATGTCGGCAAAACCGTCGCGTTCGAGCGCTTCGAGCGCTGTCCCCGATAATGTAGTTCCGAAACTGATGCGACACCTGATCACGCCGAAGTTTGGCCTCGCGGATCGTAATCGTATGCTTCTCCTCAAGATGAGTGATCCGGTTGCGCAATTCCAACAAGTCGAACGGCTTGGGCAGATAGTCGTATAAATTGAGCCTGAGCGCCTGTAAAATAAGCTCTTTGTCCGTAAACGCCGTCATGACGATCACTTCTATGTTCGGATTGTATGCCTTGAGTTCGGCCGTAAGCGTAAGACCGTCCTTCTCCGGCATCCGGATGTCGGTGATCACCACGTTCGGGTCGATCCGCCGCGCCAGCGTAAGCGCCGCCGTGCCGTTTGTGGCCGTAACCACGTCAAACCCCTCGTTCTGAAGAAACGTACCCACAATCTCCAGAATCGACGGGTCGTCATCCACTACCAAAATCTTCATACGGGCCGTATTCGAAGAGACCGTAGCCGCCATCCGGCACCCCGCGTGTAAATACTGCTGTAAATACTCATAACCGACGACGCTTTATACCTGTCGCCGTGACATGACATATATGACAAAATACGGAAATGCAAACTCGGTGCAAGCGGTTTTTCAGTATATCTCCGGCATTTCCTTCATATTGAAGAAAAATTTACCCGTAGGACCGTCCTCCGGAAGCGAAGCCAAATAAACCGCCGTGGGAACCGCCAAATCGACCGGATGCGTGCCACGCGGGTTCATGTCCGTCCGGATATTGCCCGGATGCTGACCGTTGATCAGGATGTTTTTACCGCGAAACTCGCCCGCAAGCGTCTTGGTTATCGCGTTGACCGCCGCCTTGGAAACGCTGTACGCCCCGTACGACGGCACGCACAACGCGCTCAGAATCGAAGACATGTTGATTACACGGCCATAGCCCTGCCGCGCCATGTGCGGCAGTACGGCCTGACAACCGTACAAGACCCCGTTGACATTGATCGCCATCGTCTCGTTCCACAGGTCGCGCGGATGGTCCACAAGCGTATGCGCATACAACACCCCCGCGTTGTTGTGGAGGATGTCGATACGTCCGTATATCCGGAGGGTCTCGTCCACCATCCGCCGCACATCGGTCTCCGACGATACGTCCGCCCGCAACGCCAGCACCCGGCGTCCAAGTCGCTCCGCCTCCTGCGCCGTTTCGCGCACCTGATCCATATTTCGCCCGCAAAGCGCCAAATCCGCTCCTTCCTTTGCAAAACCAAGCGCGATGGCACGACCGATCCCCTTGCTCGCACCCGTAATCAACGCAATCCTCCCAGATAACACCATGCCAACTCCTCCTGTTTTGTAGTCGTAACCCCGGACAACCCCTGCCCACCCCACCCCCCCCACATGCCTTTTCATTTTTACCCTTCC
>VGJU01000389.1 GCA_016867335.1 Candidatus Zixiibacteriota bacterium
TGACGCGCTGGCTCATGGGCAACCCCGCCCCGGTGTCGCTCACGGGCGCGGTGTACGCCAAATTCGGGCACACCGTACCGGGACCGTTTGACGTGGAAGATCTGGCGACCGCTTTTATCAAACTCGACGGCGGAATCACGTTGATCGCCGAAGCAAGCTGGGCCACGCACGTGCCGTCGGAAACCGCGTATGTCAAACTGATGGGAACACAGGGCGGCGCGGAGATTTCCGGAAACAAACTGACCGTATACACCGAAATGTACGGCGAACTGGTGGACGTCACTCCCGCGTATCATCCGAGATCGTGGGAAGACTGCCTTGCCGCCGAAATTGCGCATTTCGTCGAGTGCATACGGGCAGGCAAGACGCCCATGTCCACAGGCGAGCAGGGGTTGGAGATGATGAAGATTCTCAAAGGGATTTACAAGTCGGCAGAGCAGGAAAAGACCGTCAAGATTTCATAACCCGAAAGGAAGGCTATGGGCAAGAAACTCAAGGTGGGTATCATAGGGGTAGGGGGTATCGCCGGTACACACATTCCCGGCTGGCAGGCGTCGGAAGACGCCGAGCTGGTGGCGGGAAGCGATATCAGTGCAAAGGTGCTCGCCGAGTGGGGCGCAAAAAACGGGGTCAAGCGGCTGGTCACGGATTCGGCGGAGCTTTTTTCCGACCGGGACATAGACATCATCGACATTTGCACCCCCAGCATGTACCATGCGCCGCTGGCTATCGCCGCGCTTCGGGCTGGCAAACACGTCATCTGCGAAAAGCCGTTGGCGCCAACCCCCAAAGACATCCGCGATATGATCGCGGCCCGGGACGCTTCGGGCAAACAGCTCATGACCGCGCAACACTTCCGGTTTTCGGGTACCTCGCGTGCACTTAAAACGGAGATAGACGGCGGTGTGCTCGGCGACGTTTATCATGCAAGAGGCTGGATGCTACGCCGCGCCGGGCTGCTCACACGCCCCGGATTTATCATGAAAAAACACGCGGGGGGCGGCGCCTGTATCGATATCGGGGTACACATTCTGGACCTTACCCTGTTGATGATGGGAAATCCGAAACCTGTGGCGGTAAGCGGCGTGGCACGCACTGAGTTGGCAAAAATTCCGGGGGCGTTTACCCGATGGTCCGGACCGATCCCGAAGGAGTTCGATGTAGAAGAGTTTGCCGCCGGATTTGTCCGATTTGAAAACGGTGCTACGCTGATGCTCGAAGTAAGTTGGTTGTTGCATCACGACGTAGAAGGTGACGATACGCAGATGTGGCTGTATGGAAACGGGGGGGGCAGCCACTGGCCGTCGTGTCAGATTTTCAGGTCCAACTACAAAACCCGACAACAGTACAACACAACGTTGAAAATCAAAAACGACCTGCGGGAACCCCACGCACAGGAGTGTGTCTAATTTGCTCGCGCCGTTGCTTCCGGTGCGCCGTCGCCGGTCCCGGCGGAGGAGTCACTTCAGGTCATCTCCATCCTTGACGGCATCTACCGAAGCCAGAAAACCGGACGCGAGATCCTGTTGAAGATATGAGGAACAAGGTATGGTAAAACCCCTATGCGTCTATGCGACAGCGATCGGTCTGCTGACCGTCACCGTGGCTTGGGGCGCAGATCGCTACCGCGACGTCAAACTGTTGCCGACCTATTCGCCGACCGAGACCCTTGTCGAACACGCTGGTTATACGCTTTCGTACAGCGAGAAAGACGAGCAGGCGTTTTGGGTGGCCTATGAGCTTACCGGGCAGGAGACGAGGGGACGACAGCGGCGTTCCGACGATTTCAGGGAGGATCCTGCCATATCGTCCGGATCGGCTCGGCCCGACGATTATCAGGGAACGGGATACGACAGAGGGCACTGAGCCCCTGCCGCCGACATGGAGTGGTCGAAACAGGCCATGTCGGAATCGTTTTACATGAGCAACATGTCGCCACAAAAACCCGATCTTAATCGGGGCCGATGGAAAGACCTCGAAGAACAAGTGCGGCAATGGGCACAGGAAAACGACGCCCTTTACATCGTCGTCGGGCCGGTCCTAAAAGAAAAGCCGTTGGGAACGATCGGCAAAAACCGTGTTACTGTCCCGGCTTCGTATTACAAGGTGATCGCCGACGTAACCGGGCCGGGTATCAAAGGGATCGGCTTTCTCATGCCCAACGCCGCGCTCAAGAACCCCGTTTCTTCCTATGCCGTCTCTATCGATAGGGTGGAAGAGGTCACCGGGTTAGATTTTTTTCCTCGGCTGGACGACCGGATCGAGCAGTCGGTAGAAGGCGCGGTGGATCTTGCGGCGTGGTCATGGCCCGGAGAGAAGAGGACGGAGCGGGGTGAGCGGCGACGTACGGGGGAGCGGAGCCGCGAGCGGACGGGCAACACA
>VGJU01000390.1 GCA_016867335.1 Candidatus Zixiibacteriota bacterium
GTTCGGACCAGCCCCGGATAAAAAGGGCGGTACTCCACCCGGATACCCAATCGAGCGAACGGCAAGGCGATCCCCTCGTTGATTTCGGGTGTCGCCATCGCATAATCGACGATAAGCAGAGAAGTTTCGGACATGGGCAAGTAGGTGTTTAGCTGGTTGGACGTCGAGCGACAAACACATACTCTCGGCTATCGTCGGTAAACGGTTCGCCGTCAAAACCACTGTAGAGCGCTTCCAGGCAAAGACCGGCGACATCGATGAGACCAAGCCATTCATTTTTGCTTGCCCACCACAGCGAGCTTTTTCCGCCCTGATCGAGTATGAGGTCGATCCGGTTGTCGCCTACCGAGTACCGGACTGTGTGAGGCACGGGCTTGTCCTTGTGTTCCCCGTCACTGAGCGCAGCAAACCGGTGATCAAAGGCAAAGGTGTTCCATGCAAACCGTCCTCCTTGTTGCAGGGATGCGGCGACCCGCTCGAACGCGCGACGACGGTCGGCCCAGGACGGCAGATGGAGCAGCGCCCAGAAGGGACAGTAGATAAGCGCTGCCGGCTCATCTAGCTCGAATTCGCGCATGTCGTCTTCCCGCAGATCCAACTCGACGCCTGCTTCGGCGGCCCGGACACGTGCTTGCTCGATCATGGCTGGCGAAGTGTCTATGCCGATCACCCGTTGCCCAGTTGCTCGAGCCACCGGGATGGCGACACGACGGTTTCCAATCGCAAGCCGACCAGCGGGCCGTTCGCCTGAACGGCAAGTTTGGTGTAGAAAGCGATGTCAGCGGTCATGTGCGCCGACCATTCCTCATAACCCACCGAGAAGGCCTCGTCCCAGCTCATCACCGTCTCCTGTTTCTCCGACCTTGCCCCGAATGGATAACTATTTGCCTGTTGGGACGAATTTCTGCACACGCATACCGAGGTTTACATCTCCCACGTACACCGAGCCGTCTTTTGCCAAAGCTACATCGTGCCCCCAATAAATCTGGCCGTCATAGGAGCCAAAAGAGCCAAACTTGGCGACCACATTGCCTTTCAGGTCCATTTTGATGATTTGTCCCCGATCCGGAGGTGCAGGTTTCATATCGCCGCCGTCCACCACCCACAGATGCCCGTCCGCCGCTATGTCAAGCCCCCACGGTCTGCCGTTGTCGGGCATTTTCAGTTCGGTCAGCGGCTTGCTGGTCGCATCGAACACGGCGATACGTGCATTAGTGCGATCCACCACATAAATCCGCCCCTCGGCGTCGCGGTCTACGCTATGCGGCAAAACAAACTGTCCCGGTCCGCTGCCTTCGGAACCCCAGTCGAATTGAAACTGTCCCTGTTTGTCAAATTTGGCTACGCGTCGGTTACCGTATCCGTCGGAGACGTAGAAATCGCCATTTGGCGCAATGACGATATCGGTACGTTGGTTAAAATGGTTGGCGTCCCATCCCGGCATACCTTTCTTGCCCAACGTCATCAGCAGTTCACCTTCGTGCGAGAACTTCATGACCTGATGATTGATCGTATCGGTGACCCACACGTTGTCCTGATCATCCACTTCGAGACCGTGTTGCCCACCTTCGCCAAACAGTCCGTCTCCGTAGGAACCCAGCAGTTCGCCCGTTTTGCCGTCAAACATCATGATCGGACGTATCTTGCTACGATGGACGATAAACACATGGTTGTGCGAATCGGTATCGACCCCGGTCGTCTGACCGAGCGCAAACCCTTTGGGTAGTTTGGGCCATCCATGGACCACCTGATAGGGTTCTGTTGTCTGGCTGTGTGTGACAAAGGGAACGGTGATACAGGCAAGCGCGAGTATTGTCTGTACGATCCGATGCATAGATGCCTCCGGAGATCCAGTGGGAAAGGATGGGGTTTTATCTCAACCAAGATATGTACACATAAACCGGATCACAACAGAAACCAAGAAAAGAAAGACCAAAACAAACGCAGGGTTGCTTTTGACATCCCGGACCGGTTATTTTGTTTTGAAATGTTTTTCGAAAGGAACACCGTATGTTTACAGAGAACCGGACGCGGACGACGGAGGGGATCATGATCACGGATGAAAAACAGTATAGGTTGACAAAAGAGGAGAAAGCCTTTTACGAAGAAAACGGATACATATTGGCCAAAGGCGTGTTTACGCGCGAAGAGGCCGATTTTTTCTGCCGGGAAGCGCACGATCTGACCCGTCGTCTGGCCGAGGCGTCGGACACCTGGTCACGTATAGAAGGGTGGGGCAGTGCGGCGAAGGTGACCAGCAAACCGCGCGAACTGCTCCACTGTCACAATGTGCAGTTTCACAGCGCCGCATTTTCCCGTCTTATCGTAGATCCTCGGTTTACCGACCGAGCGGCGGATATCATCGGCCGAACATCCAGC
>VGJU01000391.1 GCA_016867335.1 Candidatus Zixiibacteriota bacterium
GGCCAACACCTCCGGGCCGTCGATTCTCGGCGATCTGCTCTCTTCGGGTTTGGGAACACAAGGTATGATGTGGGTTACCAGCCCGGCGTGTACCGAACTGGAAACGCACATGCTGGACTGGGTCGTGGACCTGCTCGGTCTACCCACGCGGTTTCGGTCGGACGGTCCCGGTGGCGGCGTCATTCAGGATACGGCGTCCAGCGCCACGTTGTGCGCACTGCTGGCCGCACGCGAGCGGGTCTCCGGATTTGCCACCAACGAACATGGCGGCACCGGTCGCCTTACCGTCTACTGTTCCACACAAACCCATTCGTCGGTCGAAAAAGCCGTCAAAATCGCCGGCATCGGTGCGCGGCAACTCCGGGCAATTCCGGTAGACGGAGGGTTTTCCTTGCGCCCCGACGAGTTGGAACGCAGGATTCGAGAAGACGCAGCCGCCGGCATGACGCCTTGTTTTGTCTGCGCAACCGTGGGAACCACCTCATCCGGCGCAGTGGACCCGGTCCGAGAGATTGGGCGTATCTGCCGCCAGTACGGGCTGTGGCTTCATGTAGACGCCGCCCACGCGGGCGCCGCCGCCGTATGCCCCGAATTTCGGCGTATCCACGACGGCGTGGAACTGGCGGACAGCTATGCGTTCAACCCGCACAAATGGTTGCTTACCAACTTTGACTGCAACTGTTTCTATGTAGCGGATCGCAAAACGCTCATCAACACCTTGAGCGTTTTGCCGGAGTTTCTACGCAACAAAGCGACCGAATCCGGCGCGGTTATCGACTATCGTGACTGGCATATTCCGCTCGGAAGACGGTTTCGTAGTCTCAAACTCTGGTTTGTCATCCGGCATTACGGTGCCGAAGGACTCCGTCGGCATATCCGCCGGCACGTCGAACTGGCACTACAATTTGCCCAATGGGTGGAGCAGGACGATCGGTTTGAACTGGCCGTCCCCCCCGCTCTCAATCTCGTATGTTTTCGTCATAGAAATGGAGACGCGGCCACGCAAACCCTGCTGGACCGGCTCAACACAAACGGTCGCATTTATCTGTCACATACTCGGCTTGACGACCGGTTGACGCTGCGCCTTTGCATCGGCCAACCCAACACCGAAGCTCGGCACGTTGAACAAGCATGGCAGCTGATCCGGAAAACAGCCGACGAAATGGAAAATTGAATGAAGATATTGAAAATAAAATCACTGGCCATTCCCGATGTCAAAGTGATCCGTTTTGCAAGGTTTGCCGATGAACGTGGCTATTTTACCGAAACGTACCGTTTTAGCGATATGCACCACCCATCTATCGGGTTTCTGCGGGATGTCGTTTTTTTGCAGCAAAACGAAAGCCGATCCGTCACCGGCGTCGTTCGAGGACTCCATTTTCAGTGGAACCCCCCCATGGGGAAGCTGATAAGAACCGTCCGAGGTCGGATGATAGACCTTGTCATGGATATCCGAAAAAACTCTCCGACAAGGGGCAAAATTATCGCCTATGACATGCCGGACGACCCCAAGACCCCATACGGAGAGTGGATCTGGGTTCCGGGTGGATTTGCGCATGGCAATTTTTTTACCGCCGAAACCACCATAGAGTATTTCTGCAACGCCGAATACAAACCGGATTGTGAATCCGGTATCTGTCCGCTTTCACCCGATATAGACTGGTCGCTGTGCGATCCTGTCCTCAAGAAAGAGTTTGACGATCTTGTTGCCCACGCGCCGATCATGTCGGACAAAGACCGAAATGGTCAGTCTCTGGGCGGATGGCTATCGGACGAACGGTCAAAAAATTTTATGTGATGTACCCAAAAGTAGTTGTCTTTTTTTCCCCTTTTTATCCTAACAAACTTCTCGCAGAGGTGCGATATGGCGCTGGACATCGGCAAGATGTGGTCTCGCATATACGGCTTGGTTATCTTTGGCTGGATCATCGCCGTCATCCGTTTTGCCCTCGAAATCACCGCGCCCGACCAGGCGATGTTTTTCGGTGTATATTACGGCATGGTGGTTGCCTATCTGTATTACGGTATCAAAGGAAAGATGGACGATCTTTCGTGGGCGCGTCTTGCACAGGCCATGGTCATGATCGCCTTGCTCGTCTGGTTTATTCCCAATGCCATCGCCTACTCGGTAGCGCAATTTATGGGATGGCAGCACGGACGGTTTGCCGAAGAGACCTCCGGCCCTATCCAGCCGACCGCGAGCGGAAAAATCATGTCCGGCGTGGGAACCGCCTTTGGCACGTTTATCGGCGGAACCGTGTGGAGCCTCGTACTCGGCACGCTGTTTATCTGGGTTCCGGGGCTTCTGCGCAAACGCGCCCGGAAATCCTCCGCTTAGGATCAAAAGACAAATAGGCTCGGTTCACGGTGG
>VGJU01000392.1 GCA_016867335.1 Candidatus Zixiibacteriota bacterium
CTGCGCCCGGAGTCGCAGATGGCGACGGGCGACTGGGCACCGCGATGCCCCTGTTGCCAAACACCGGTCGAACCGATGGCGACGAGCGAAGAGGCCCGTCAGAACAGCAACTCGATCTACGCACTGACCAAACAAGATCAGGAAGCCATGACGCTGAATATCGGTCAAACCTATGGTATTCCCACGGTGGCCTTGCGGTATTTCAACGTCTACGGCCCGCGTCAGTCGCTGTCCAATCCCTATACCGGGGTGATGGCTATCTTTATGAGCCGTCTGTTGCACGACCGTCCCCCGGTCGTCTATGAGGATGGGCTTCAGACCCGCGATTTTATATCGGTTCACGACATCGTGCGTGCCAATATGCTTGCGCTGGAGCGTCCCGAAGCGAATGATCAGACGTTTAACGTAGGAAGCGGAGTTCCGATCACGATCCGCGGAGTGGCCGAGGTTGCGGCAACTTATGCGGGCAAGGACATCGCGCCGGAGATCACGGGAAAATTCCGCAAAGGCGATGTGCGGCACTGTTACGCCGATATGTCTCGTATCCGCGAGCGGTTGGGGTTTGTCCCCCAAACAAGCTTCGAAGAAGGGATGCGAGAGATCGCGGTCTGGTCCCGTAGTGTTGAATCGGAAGACCGATTTGATGTGGCGACAGCAGAGTTGAAAGCCAAAGGGTTGGTGTGACACGCGCTTCTGCGCGGCTCGTCGCTGTCCCGGCGACAGAAAACGCTTCGCGGGCCTAACCACTTCTACTTATGTTCTTTGTCCCTGCGAAAAATCCTTCTCCCGGTGTTCTTCCCGACTTGAGCGTTTGGCAAGGTTCGGACGAGACGGGGCGCATTTTTACTTATGTAGCGGCGGCCTTTCCTGATGTACCGGGTTTTGTATGCGACTCGTGGCTCTATGAGGGCAGTAGCGAATTTCTGAGCGCGACGGCCCTTGCCGATGGCGTGCTGGAATGCCGTCATGCGCAGGAAAACGGCGAAGTGATTACGACGATAACACCCGAACCGGAAGGCGTGGAATTTGCAGCGCGTTTTGTGGCAAAGACCAGCGTAAACGTCGTTTCTTTGGTGCCGTTGAATCTATGCTGGCAGTTGCGGCGCGCACCTACATTTGCAAGCAAACCCGATTTGTATCCGGAGTTTGCAAAACGGTGTTTTATTTTTACCGAGCAGGGTCGTACGTTTCTCGGCGAGGCCGACCGCGCCCCGAATCCCGGCTATAGCGTAGATCATCCCTACAACCGTCCCCCATGGGTTCAGTCGTACGATTCCGCCTCCGGAGAGACATCTCCGGCGGTTGGGGCGGCACAAGCGCCGCACACTACACGCTTCCTATTATCGGCGCGGTATCCAGAGACCATCGCCATCTGACGGCTATCGCAAGCGCCCGTGCTACGCTTCTATGTCAGGCGTGGCACGACTGCATGCACAACAACCCGCCGTGGCTTCCGGAAAACGGGTCCGTATCCGAACGGACATGGCGTGTCAAAATATATACGATGAAAAACGATCCGGAGGCGCTGAAAGCCAAATTTTATGCTGATTTTCCGGAATGGGACGATCGTGCATGAACGGTCCGGATCAACCTATAAATATGAAACCTTTCATAAAGAAAAACGCGTGATAAGCGTCTCTATCTCCCCTGATACCGACATGGAGTTTTGTCCGATACCGCCCGGAACCTTTCGGATAGGGTCCCCAGACACGGAGCCCGGACGGTATCCCGACGAAGGGCCTCAGCACGAGGTGACGCTTTCTTCCGGGTTTTACTTAGCCCGAACACCCGTTACCCAGCATCAGTGGGCGGCCCTTATGGGATCACGCCCGTGGGACTGACAGCCTCATGTGGAAAACGCCTCCGACAACCCTGCGGTCTATATCTCCTGGAACGACGCGCAGGATTTTGTCTACAAGCTGAACCCACACATTTCCGGAAAAAGATTCCAGTTGCCGACCGAGGCGGAATGAGAGTACGCTTGCCGTGCCGGATCGTCAACCCGGTGGTCGTACGGCGACGACGAATCCGACATCGGGCGTCATGCGTGGTATTTCTGGAACGCATGGCACGAAGACAAAACATGCGCACAGCCGATGGGTGAAAAACTCACCAATGCTTTTGGGCTATGCGATATGCACGGTAACGTGTGGGAATGGTGCGGCGATGCTTAAGGCGCGTATCCGGAAAACGCCGAAACCGACCCACAAGGGCCGGTTTCGGGCACCTACCGTGTCGTGCGCGGCGAATGTTTTCTAAGCGGTCATTTGGACGTACGTTCAGCGGTTCGGGCCCTCAACCTGCCTGATGCAAAAGGGCCACTCACCGGAATGCGCGTGCTCATGACGCCATGACGTCTGTTCGACG
>VGJU01000393.1 GCA_016867335.1 Candidatus Zixiibacteriota bacterium
GGGTTATGGCTTCGCGTCCGTCGGCCATCAGGGTAAAACCGGTTTCCGGACAACCAAGCGCGGCGGAAGTCAGTATACCGACGATGTGGCGTTGTTCGGTGTCGGCGCCTCGGAGAAATTTTCTTCTCGCCGGGACATTGTAGAAAAGATGCGATACTGTGATCGTCGTGCCGGTGGCGCGTCCGGCATCTTCCACTTCGAGCGTCTCGCCGCCGTCGATACGGATGCGTGTTCCGGCGATCCCCTCCGCCGTGTTGGTAACCATTTCCACTCGCGCTATCGAGGCGATGCTGGGCAACGCCTCACCTCGGAATCCAAACGTGCCGATTTGGGAAAGATCTTCCACAGAGGTTATTTTACTGGTTGCATGACGCGCAAACGCCAACCGAGCATCCTCGCGCGACATGCCGTTTCCGTTGTCGATCACGCGAATAAGCTGTTTGCCTCCGGCGCGTATTTCTACGGTAATCCGCGTACTGCCCACGTCGAGAGCGTTTTCGACGAGTTCCTTGACGACCGACGACGGACGTTCGACGACCTCTCCGGCGGCAATCTTGTTGGCCAGATCGTCGGGAAGTATGCGGATAAGATCAGACAATTCTTTCCACTCCAACGGATGGCTGCATGGCTTCTGTGTTCCACAGTTCTTGAAAAAACGTCCGCACCGGATCGTACAGCCCGTCTTCTTGTAAACTATCGGCGTCCGCAGCTGTGACGACCATTCGTTCTTTTGCCCGTGTCAGCGTCACATACCACAGACACCGTGCTTCGTTTCGCGTCTGACGCATACGTCTAAGCACCGCCGGATGCCGGTCGTCGTCTTCGGGAAAAACCAGTCCCTCACCGGGTTCGTGAAACGGCATTTTTCGTTGCGGAACCGCAATACGCTGACGATTGTCCACCGAAATCACCACTGGAAATTCAAGCCCTTTGCTGGCGTGCGCCGTCATGACGGCCACTGCGTCGGCCTCTGCGGTCAGTTCAGGCGCTTTCTCACGCGGCTCCGTACTTACAAGCTGTCTCAGATACCCGGTCAGGTCTTCGAGAGGGTCTGCGGGATGTTCGGTTTCATAGGTGTGCGAAACGGCCAAAAGTTTGTGCAACGCCCGACGGGCCGCGGGGGGGCCGTATGTCGTAATATACGCCCACAGTCCGCTGGCAGGCAATAGCCAACCGACAAACGACGCCGGACCGCGACGTTGCCGCTCGCGGCAGGCGTGCGTGTGAAATGCCGCAAACCGGCGCAACCGCTCGGCTACCGCTTCTCCGCAAATCGCCGGATCGGGGTCGTACACGCACTCCCAGAGATACTCGGCGTCGCCCTGCGTCAAACGCGCCAACTCGACTTGCGAAAGCCCGACCACCGGACCGAGCAGCGTCACGGCCAATGCCAGCGAGTCCGATGGGTCTACGACGACGCGCAGGAGATGGATGGCCTGAAGAATTTCCGGACGGGTATAAAAAGCATCCCCCGCCGAGACGTCGAACGGAATGCCAACCCGCCGCAACGCATCGGTGTACAGGTCCAAATAGGTTCTGGCCCGGATCAATATAGCCATATCCCGGTAGGCTCGTCCTGCCGCCGCAAATTGAGCGATGCAGACGGCGACGGCCTCCGCCTCGGCTTCCCGCGTGAAAAACGTCCGCAACGTTACCCTCGGTGTGTGTCCGACCGGATCCGGTCGCGTGGTTTGGAGTAGCAACCCGGCATCGAATTCGGGTGGTGTATCAAACTCGTATCCTGCTATAGCCCGGTTGGCTACGGACAGGATGGGCGACACCGAACGAAAATTGACAGACAGCGGCGTTTCGACACGCGGTCCGCCCGTTCCCGGAAAACCGGCGATATTGGAGACACGTGCTTCACGCCATACATAGATCGCCTGACGCGGATCTCCGACGACGGTCACATTCGTCAGCCCCTCTTGTGCCAGCGCCCGCAACAGCCGTTCCTGGGCATGGTTGGTATCCTGATATTCATCCACGAGGATGGCTCGAAACGTCTGTCGCATCCGGTCACATAGATCGGACACTGTTTCCAGCAACGCTACGGCGCCCGTGATAAGCCGGTCGAAGTCCATCTGGCATCGGCGTTCCAACGTCGCCTGGTACGCCCGAAACAGATGACGAACCAAAGGCTCCAGGACGGCCCGGCGATCCGACGAACCGTACAAGTTCCTGGCGGCGATATCCGCCTCTTCGGCCGCCTGATTACGCAACTGGGCCGCCAGCGCAAGCGCCACAGCCATAGGACCGCCGCTCTCCCATGTATACACCTCTTTGTCCAGTGGATCGAAATCGTATACCTCCTCGTAGCCGCCGTCGAGGAAAGCGTTTATGGCCCCGTTCATGATTTCGACCGT
>VGJU01000394.1 GCA_016867335.1 Candidatus Zixiibacteriota bacterium
GCAGTCTTGCATGACACGTGCAACCGCATCGAAATCGGCGATGTCGGCATGGACGGTCTCGCCCTGCCAGTCGCCGTCGATGTCGCGCCAGATGTCCCACGCCTGCGGACCGGCGTCACAGGCACGAACGTGGTGATGCGGTTCGAAGTTTTTCAGGATGGCGCGGCCCAGCCATCCCGCCGCGCCCAATACGGCGACCTTCATGGGGGGCTACCGGTTCCGGATCAGGTTATCCACTACCGACGGGTCGGCCAGTGTGGTGATATCGCCGATCTGTTCGGTTTCGTTGGTGGCGATTTTACGAAGGATGCGACGCATGATCTTTCCAGAGCGGGTTTTGGGAAGCCCCGGCGCCCAGTGGATCACGTCGGGTGTGGCGATTGGACCGATGACACGGCGCACTTGTTGTTTGAGTTCGTCGCGGAGCGCCTCGGTGTACGCTTCTCCCACGTTAAGCGTGACATAGGCATAGATACCCTGCCCCTTGATTTCGTGGGGGAATCCGACGACGGCGGCTTCGGCGACTTTGGCATGCGCCACCAGCGCGCTTTCCACTTCCGCCGTGCCGAGCCGATGCCCGGATACGTTGATCACATCGTCCACGCGCCCGGTGATCCAGTAATAGCCGTCTTCGTCGCGTCGGCAGCCGTCGCCGGTAAAGTAGTATCCCTTGTACTGCTGAAAGTAAGTATCCTCGAACCTTTTATGATCGCCGTAGACGGTGCGCATCTGGCCGGGCCAAGGTTCCTTGAGCGCCAGCACACCGCTTACTCCGTTGCCTTCGAGTTCTTTTCCGCTTTCCGAGTCCAGCACCGCGGGTTGTACCCCAAAAAACGGCAGCGTCGCCGAGCCGGGTTTGGTTGGGATCGCACCGGGAATCGGCGTGATCAGGATGCCGCCTGTCTCCGTCTGCCACCACGTATCGACGATGGGGCATCTTTCCTTGCCTACATGACGATGATACCAACGCCATGCTTCCGGGTTGATCGGTTCGCCGACCGTGCCGAGGAGACGTAGCGAGTTCATCGCGTATTTTTCCGGCCACTGTTCGCCTTCGCGTGCCAGCGCGCGGATCGCCGTCGGGGCCGTATAAAACTGGTTGACGCCGTATTTCTGGATGATCTGCCACATACGGTCGGGCGCGGGATAGATCGGAATGCCTTCGAACATGACGGTTGTCGCGCCGTTGGCCAGCGGGCCGTATACGATGTACGAATGACCCGTGACCCATCCGATGTCGGCTCCGCAAAAATACAGGTCCCCGTCGTGATAGTCGAACACGTAGCGGTGGGTAACGCCGGTATAGACCATGTACCCGCCGACCGAATGCTGGACGCCTTTGGGTTTACCGGTGGAGCCGGACGTATAGAGGATAAAGAGCGGATCTTCGGCATCCATTTCTTCGCATGGACAATCGGGGCTGGCCTCTGCCATGAGTTCATCCCAGCGGAAGTCACGACCCGGTTTCATGTCGAAGTCGAAAGCCGGATCGTTTTTGACCCGTTCGACGACGAGGCAGGTTGCCACGGGTTTGCCCATGCATGGTTCTGCCATGGCGATGGCCTGATCGGCCACGGGTTTCATGGGAAGTGGTTTGGCGCCCCGGTGCGTACCGTTGGCGGTGATGACGGTCGTGCAGGTGGAATCGACGATACGGTCGGCCAGTGAATCCGCCGAAAACCCGCCAAAAACGATGGAGTGCACCGCGCCGATCCGGGCACATGCCAGCATGGCGATAGGCAGTTCGGGGATCATGGGCAGATAGATCGACACGCGGTCGCCCTTTTTCACGCCACGCGACTTAAGCACGTTGGCAAACCGGCAGACCTGTTCGTGGAGTTCACGGTAGGTGAGTTTTCCGTCTTCGCCCGGCTCGTTGCCTTCCCAGAGGATGGCGGTCTGCTCGCCCCGCGTACTCAGATGCCGATCGAGACAGTTATAGACGATGTTGGTTTTTCCGCCTTCGAACCAGCGTATCGAAATCGGACCTTTGCGCACGTCGTAGTTGTACGAACGGACGGTGTGCCAAGGAGCGAACCAATGAAACGTACGGGCTTTCTCAGCCCAGAACCCTTCCGGATCCCGGATGGACCGATCGTATTCGTTTTTATATTCTTCCATGCTTTTGAGATAGGCGCGTGCCCGGAAAGATTCCGGGGGTGGAAACAGATCGTCCATGACCTTCTCCCGCGTAGTCGCCGAAAACGGCGCAGGTGATTCGGAAAACATGCTCCGGAAAACGTCGAATGGCGTCCATGATAGGACGGAGGCGTTTTGCTGTCAAGCGCTTTGATGCCCATTGCCGACGAATCGGAGATCGACCGGAAAGCAGGCTGA
>VGJU01000395.1 GCA_016867335.1 Candidatus Zixiibacteriota bacterium
ATGACCGGCATTGGAGTAGCGCAGTGTTTTTTTCGAAAGATCAAAGATAATGAAACAGGCCGTGAAAAAACTCCAATCCGGGCCATGACGATGGACGATGCGGTTGACGGTACTCATAACCGCCAATACATCGGCGTTTACCTCGATTTGGGTAAACAACCCGCTTTTGATCATGGCGCCGATCAACCCGGAGTGAAATCCGTGACCGGCAGCGTCTCCGATAAAAACGCCGATCCGGTTTTCGTCGAGTACCATGTGGTCGTAGTAGTCTCCGCCGATGCTGTCCGCCGGTCGACATACCCCGGTGATATATATACTCCCTACCGACAGGTCCGACTGAGGCAGCATGGCCTCCTGGATTTCACGGGCCCGACGCAAATCCTGCTTGACCTGCTCTTGGGCGCGTACGGATTCTACATACGTTTCCAAATCGGTTCGGATTTTCTGTACAAGGATGCGGTACATGCCTTTCATGACAGGGGTGCTGTTTAGCAGCTCGTCGAAGTCGTCCCGTCGACGCCGCAATGTTACGACCGGTGTGACCGCGACGATGGTGGCGCTGCGGGGATCGTTGTCGAGCAGTGCCATTTCGCCGATACAATCTCCTGCGCCAAGATCGAGTGCGCGAATGCCTTGTTTGAGTACCGATACCGTCCCTGCGACAATAAAAAACATGGCGTCTCCCTGTTCGCCCTTGCGCAAGACGACATCGTTCGGTGTATACCGGACCTCATCCATCAGCCGGACAAACTGAGTCAGATGGTCTTCCTCCACCGTCTTGAAAAACTCCGTCATACGTAAGAAATTTATTTTTTCTTCCTGAGAAAGCATGCATCAACCCGCTTCAGATCGGCAGATGACGTTCGAGAAATTCGAAAGTCCCGACTCCATTTATGGTGTGCGGACCGTCAAACACTTCGATGGTTGTGCGATCTCCGATACCGAGTTTATCGTATAAAAGCCGCGTCTTTGCATATTCGTACGCTACCCATTCGTCCGGCGCTACGCCGTCGTCGTGTCCGCGCTCCACCATAAAAGGGCGAGGACAAATAAGCCAGCTCAACTCGGCATAGTTGAATGTATTGGCCAAATCGTACTCAGGCATGTCGTATTCGCCCGTGATCATATAGCTGTACCCATGACGCGCCGACATATTTTTCCATATCCATTCGTTGTAGTCCGCTGAACAGATCGACAGACAGTAATTTTCGAGTACGGCAGGGATGCGCATGGCCGTTTTACCGCCGTAGCTGAGTCCGTAAAACGCGATACGCTGTGGATCGACAAACGAAAGACCGGAGAGCCATTGCAGCGTCCGTTCGTGCTGACGTACGATAAATCCGTAAAGCGTCTGTCCAACTGGATGCGCCTTGCGGAGCAGTTGTCTGAACGTGTTGCCCCCGATATAAGGGTTCTGGGGTGCATAGGTCACATACCCCTTTTCCGCCAGCCGACAGGCAAAACGGTGGTAGGCGGGATGATCGACTTCTGGATGGGCGACATCCTGCGGTCGGCCTTCCAGTCCGTGCTGGCAAACGACGACCGGTCTTCGTTCACCGGACGGAATGCCGCGTGGCACAACGAGAATGCCATAGGCAAACACCGTATCGTATACGTCGAGTCTCACCTCATAGCCGGTCAAGGTATCGGTTTCGTACAGTTTGCTGGTTTTCGGACAGAGCGGCAGATCGGATTCAGGAAGTCGTCCCAATATCTCGTCCCACAGATAACGGCGGTAGTCGTGGCAACTGTCCCGATGCGCTTCGAGCGAGGATCGGTCCGCATTTTCCCAAAAACCGGCCCGTCGAAATTCGGCGTTGCGCATAGCCTCTTGGGTGTGCCCCAACCAGCGTTCGAATTGGCGTCTGTGACGCGTCTTGATATCGACCGACCACTTTTCTGTGTCCGGCAACACAGGATTTTGCAACACCACTCCCGGAGCGAGCGCATCCAGAAAAGCGGACAGCGTAGGTGAGCAGTACGGCGGACCATGCCCGTCTTGGCTGACGATGAGGGTAAACGGCGCCGGTTGGTTTGCTTCGGCCACCGTTTCGCAGGCGCGTTCAAATTCGGTCCGTACCTCGTTGAGCGCGGGAGTAAAAATGCCTCCGGGTGCCGCCCCGGAACGATTTTCGCGGACAGAGGGGGGGGGCGGTGCGTCAGGATGCTGGCACGCTTCGATGATCAGCCGTCGGGGCGCGACAAGACAGGCGATCTCGGCATCTCCGAATGTTTTCAGAAGTCCGAATACGTTGCGATAGATCGGTTCTTGGTAAAGCGTTTCTCTTGGCTGAAAATACCCGGATACGGCGGTGACGGCGATAC
>VGJU01000396.1 GCA_016867335.1 Candidatus Zixiibacteriota bacterium
ACCCCAGTAGGCGGCGGCAATGCCGACTACGGTGGCGATACCCATGGCGACAAGCATCCGGCGGTTGTTTAAACCGGTGCGTTCGGCCACCTTGAAGGCTTCGAGCGTCTGTGGCATCGGATGACCACGATAGGCACGGTTGAAAAACCAGGTAAACGATGTAAAGGTAAGCGCCGACGGCCCCAAGGTCTGACTGCCAAACCACTTGGTCAGCAGTTGATCCGGACCGCCGTAGTGGAGGTCGTGCGCCGGTGGTCCTAATTCGGCGCGCATCCGGGCGATGGCGACCGCAATCAGAAAGTACACGAGAAAAAACAGCACAATGACCCACCACGGCACCCCCATTTCGCGGCAGAACCACGTCAGATACGCAAAAAACAACACGATGCCGAACACCGCCATACGGTAGGACACCGGCTCGTCGGCGTCGTCGAGTTCCGAGACGCGTCCGACGACTTTTCTAAAGACCTCGCGCAGATACCGACGACTTACATAAAGTGCCACAAACGCCAGACCGAGATAAGCGCCCGACGACTGCTCATTGATAAACGGAAACCCCGGAAGATCGTGTACGCCCATCCAACTGGAGAGCACTTGCTGTCCCTTCCAAAACAAAAAGAAAAACCAACACGAAAAGGAAAGGTCTGCCGGCAGAAAAAAACACAGCCCTACGGCAAACGGGTACAGCGACACCCAAGTCGTGCCGATGGCGTTCCAGGGTTTTTCGGAAAAGTATTCGCCGAGATTGGACACCTGCACGATGGGGATTTTGGGCAACACGGGATAAAACGTGTTCAATCCGTTGAGCAGGTCGATCCCGCCTGCGAGGGCAAAACCATACCACATCCACCGGTTGGAGAGAAGCGTGTCGGTATGGACCGTCATTTCGAGCGGGATCTGGATTACGGGATACGAGAGTTTTTCGTATTCGGTCCACTGTTTTCTGAGCAACACGTTGAGCAGGATGGCGATACCGACGATTGCGCACAGAAACGTGCCCCACCAGAACATCGGCCCTGCCCATGCCGCGAACACCTCCCATCGGTACATGGTGGAATCGCCTTCGTATGCGCCGCGCAGCACCGCGATGTCCCGGACCGACAGCCATTCCGGGATATGCGGGATGATGGTTTCCGACCATCGGTTTTCGGGAGTAGCGTTCCAGAAGGGATAGCCGAGCAGTGAGACGAGGATTTGCAGCATGTCGTGACCGCACAGGACGGATGCCATGCAGATCATAAAATAGATAGTCAGCAGTTCGCCGGGATTGAGGGCATGGCGCGGGTAGAGCCGAGCTATGGGCAGGTTGACCGCGATCAGACAGGCGAGAATGAAAACGGTGTGGTAAAACAGCGAGATGGTGGTGGGTTCGCCGGAATACCACGTGATTTCCGACTGGACGACCCACATGGAGGTGACGGGGATGAGCGCGGCTCCGATGGCGATGGAGCGGACCGTGATTGAGGGCGCGACTGGGGCCGGGGAAGAAGCGGGGAGGTGGTTTTCCTGCATCGCCGATCCGGTGGTGGGTTAGGGCGTTTCTTTCAGGAGGATCCGGGCAAGTTTGCCGATGTCTATATTGCCTCCGGAGACGATACAGACGATTTTTCCGGCGACGGCTCCGTCAAGGGCGACGGCAAGCGGGGCGGCTCCGGCGCCTTCGGCGACCACGCGGTTGCGTTCCACCAGCAGACGGACCGCTTCCGCGGCGCGGGAGGGTGTTGTCACTCGGGCCCCGTCGAGCAGCGCACGCGCCATCTCCCACATTTCGGGCAAGACCGTCGGGCCGCCGATACCGTCGATAAACGAAGGGGTATAGACGATGCGCGTGGGGCTACCGACGACAAGCGCCGCAGAAAGCGGCGCTGCGGTATCGGTTTCGCAGGCGTAGATTTTTATATCGGGTTTGAGTGCGCGCACCGCCGCCGCAATACCGCAACTCAACCCACCGCCGCCATAGGGAATCAGCACGATGTCGGCATCGGGCAGGTCTTCGAGGATTTCCAATCCGATCGTACCGTTTCCGGCGATGACGGCCGGATCCGAGACGGGATGGACAAACAAACCTTTCATGCCGTCGAAACGCCCGGTCAGGATGATGTCGAACCAGTCGGCAAAGGGGATTTTGATAAATTCCGCACCCAGTCTGCGGATGGCGGCGAGCTTGGTTTCCGGAGCGTGATCGGGAACAACTACCGTGCAGGCCACGCCAAACTGCCGGGCGCACCAAGCCACACCCTGCGCCATATTGCCCGCGCTGGCGGTCCACACCCCCTGCGCCGTCGCGGCAGAACCGGCCTTGCGGATGGCGTTGGCGGCGC
>VGJU01000397.1 GCA_016867335.1 Candidatus Zixiibacteriota bacterium
GGGTGTAAGTTCCAGAGGCATCTCCGGGAATCCTTTCGATAAAATCGGTTAGACGATCAAATCCTCAAAAGCAGGGGCAACACGCTCGATTGAAAAAAAAGAAGTACCAGTATCGCAACAAGTGGAGAAAAATCGATCCCTATATTGGAGGGCATGATCCGCTGTATGGGTGCCAGAATCGGATCGCTGTACAGAATAAGCGCCTGAAACATCGGTGTGGAAGGATCGGGGTTGAACCACGAAACCAGCGCGCGTACGAGGATGACGACAAAGAGCACGTCGAGCAACGTGTCGAGCAGATCGACCAGGCTGAGCAGAATGCTTTGCCCCATGGGAAGTGGGGACATATCGGGCAGATAGGCGCTGAATTCGAAAAGCAGAAGACCGTGTCCTCCGCCAAGCAGGACGATACCGAGCAACGGGGCAGGGTCCGCACCTCGACGTTTGCCGGGGAACAGCAGCCGGATCGGAGCCAGAAAAGGGCTGGAAAGGGTATACATCATGTGACCGATCTGGCTGTATCCGAACGGGGTGTCGATGGAGATAAAAAATACGCCAAGAAAAAGAACCGAAAGGACGTATATGGCAACTCGCGTCGCGTCCAGTACGCTGCCGGCTACACCCGTCGAGGCGGATTCTCCGGACAGTGCGGCGGAAAGCCCTCCGCGCAACACCATGAGCAGCAGGACGGCAATGAGCGGCGACCAGTCGGTGCGGGGTTCGCCGCGCATCACGATTCGGCGGATCGGACGGAGAACGGGTTCCGTAGCGGCGTACAACCCTCGCAGAATCGGGCTGTCGCTGAAGGGACCGGCGGATGGTAGCAGAAGACGAAGACCAAACGCCGCCATATAACCGGTAAGCACCATATCGAGCCATGTCACGATCCGGTCTCCTGCCGCCCTACGGTGTACGTTCGCCGAAAATGGCGGTGCCCACCCGGATCATGTTCGCCCCTTCTTCGATAGCCGTCTCGAAGTCGTGGGTCATTCCCATCGAAAGATACCGCATCTCGACACCGCCGATGCCCGTCTGGACCATGCGATCGCGCAGTTCGCGCAGTCGCCGGAACGCCGGACGGGCCTTGTTCAGGTCGGGCGTCGGGGCGGGGATGGTCATCAATCCCTGTACCGACAACGAAGACAACACGGAAAGACGCTCCACAAGTTCGAAGGCTCCATCGGGCTCGACGCCGGACTTGCTGGCCTCCCCGGATGTATTGACCTGCACGAGTACCGACATGATCTTGCCGAGCGTCTTCAGACGGCGGTCCAGTTCCTCTCCCAAAGACAGGCTGTCTACCGACTGTATCATGTGGAAGATACGCGCGGCGTGCCGGGCTTTGTTGGTCTGAAGATGTCCGATAAGATGCCAGCGGGGGCGGTCTCCTATACAGGCGTATTTTTCTTCGGCTTCCTGAACCCTGTTTTCTCCGAGGTCCGTCAGTCCTGCGGCAAGCGCCTCTTGGATCATCGAAACCGGTTTTGTCTTGGAGACGGCAATGATCCGAACGGTTCCGGGCGCTGTTCCGGCGCGTTCCGCTGCCCGTTCCACCCGTTCCCGGACCCGTTCGATATGATCGGAAATCATCGACATATGTTTAGGTCTCCGGAAAAATATTAGTAGATCAATATAGGGTAGCGGGCGCAATCATGCAACAGAAAACCGGAATTTTTCACAGAATCGTTCGAGAAACCAAACCCGTCCACGACTGAGAGGACAGAAGATGGCAGAGAAGATGCCGGTTTGAAATCGGCGTTATGGCAAGCCCATACGCCGATAGCTGGAAAAAACCTTACAAGGCAAGCCACGGGTTCGATTTTAGCGGACCCGTGCGACAGGAGGCGTCATGCTGTCCAAGGTCGTAAGCAGCGCCGTACAGGGTATCGAGGCGTACCGGGTGGATGTGGAGACGAGCATCGCCAACGGTCTGCCGCATTTTTCGACGGTAGGGTTGCCCGACAATGCCGTGCGGGAGAGCAAAGACCGAGTGGAAGCGGCGATACGCCAGAGCGGGTTTACCTATCCCTATCGGCGAGTGACGATCAACGTTGCGCCTGCCGATGTGCGCAAGGCAGGCTCGTCTTTCGACCTGCCCATAGCCGTCGGCATTCTGTCGGCCACCGGTCAGACGGCTATGGGGCGTCTGGAAGATACGCTTTTTGCCGGCGAACTGTCGCTTGACGGTGCGGTGCGTCCCATACGGGGCGTGCTATCGATGGCCGTCGCCGCGGCTCGGTCGGGTATAAGGGCGATGATCGTTCCGGAGGAAAATGTCTCAGAGGCGGCGATGGTTCAAGGGCTTCGGGTGTATGGC
>VGJU01000398.1 GCA_016867335.1 Candidatus Zixiibacteriota bacterium
TATGCTCGACCGTGAAGGCGGAGATGCCGAACTCGAAAATACGATTCGCGCGATGCAGGTATTCGGTGAAGCGAAAGTACCCATTGCTCGCCAACGGTTTACAGGCGATACATTCAACCATCTTATGACCCGTTACGATTCCGTGCATCGCGGCGGATACCGTTCACATGCCATGATCTGGCGGCTGACGCGCGATCTGCCGGATCCGCCGTCGCGCGAAGAGTTGGACCGCTGGTGGACGCGGTTTTGTCTGGTTTACGAGCATTTGGTGCCGTTGGCGGAGGAAAGCGGGGTAAAACTGGCCCTGCACCCGTCGGATGTGCCGCTTCCGGAAACGCCTTTTGGAACGATCGGTTTTCATCGCGTCATCGATACGTTTCCAAGCCGAAGTGTGGGGTATCTGTACTGCTGCGGGACACGCGCCGAAGCGGGCGGTCTTCCGTTGGTACTCGACGAGATCAACAATTACGGGCGAAAAGGCCGGATTTTCATGATCCACTTCCGTAATATACGCGGAAGTTTTTCCACTTCGCACGGGTACGAAGAAACCTTGCTCGACGATGGTGACATGAACATGTTCAAAATTCTGCTCGAACTCAAACGAGTGGGATTCGACGGGTATCTCAACGCCGACCATATTCCGGCGATAGAAGGCGATGCGGGGGGCGGACATCATGGTCTGGCTTACTCGATAGGCTATATCAAGGCCATGCTGGCGGCGCTGGCAGCGATTTAGGGTCGTATCGGGGAGCGGGATTACGGAATGTTGTCGTCGGTGTATGGGAGTCGAGAAGTGGTACGAACCATGTTGATCGAGACCTTGGAGCGGGACAGACGGAAGCGGTTCGAGGAAGGACGACAGGAAGGACGGCAGGAAGGACGGCAGGAAGGACGGCAGGAACTGATCCGGGCGATACGTAATATGCGAAATCGGGGGATGGGCTTGGCGGAGATCGGCGATCTTACTGGGCTGTCGGAAGCGGAAAACGCCGGGTTGCTCAGCGCGGGGTAGGAGCCAGTCGCGTCAGGGTAGACGATGCGCACGACCCGTCCGAACACGTCGTAGACGAGGAACGTGCCCCGGCTACTGTCCGACTGCACGGCGTCCTGAGAGAACCGCAACCGGCCCATCCGCGCGGTTGTACCCTGGAACACCTGTCCGGTGCTGTCCTTGACCGTAACGACATGCGCCCGGTTCTTGATGGTGCTGGCTTCTAAATAGAGGTCCTCAAGGTCGGGGTCACAGGTTACCCCCTTGACGGTGAACTCCTTGCCGTACGAACGAATCCGCCGGTAGCCCCCCTGAGCAGGCTTGTACACCGCCGCATC
Organism: Candidatus Zixiibacteriota bacterium; assembly: GCA_016867335.1. GTDB lineage: Bacteria > JAAXHH01 > JAAXHH01 > JAAXHH01 > JAAXHH01 > VGJU01. The sequence continues at coordinate 1,330 of VGJU01000398.1, forward strand.
GAGAACGAGTTCGAGGTAACCGGTGGTTGCCCCCGCCGGAACCACCACGATTTGAATACGATTCCGGTGAAAAACCCTTTGCACAAATGGTACAGACGTTTACTTTTAAGTGTATTCCTCCTCATGACAGATCATCATCCGCTCTGACCCTGAGAACATGACGCATGCCGCAGCACATTCAACTTGACATTGAAATGCCCGATGCACTGGCCGGATTCTCGTTACCGGAGGGCGTTCACGAACGCTTGCAGACCCTGCTGGATCGCCAGGATCAGGGCGAAAGGCTAAGCCCGGACGAGCAAAGGGAAGCCGAAGGACTGGTCGATCTTTCGGAATGGCTTTCCCTGCTCCGCCTGCGTGCCAGCCGAGTCTGGCGTGATGATACGGCAAACGGATGAGTTGGCTTCCTGCCAGACTCAGACAGCATACGGTTGACCGGGCAGAAGGAAGGTGTGAATATTGCGGCCTGTCTCAGAGCGGTCAGGTGGCCACCTTCCATGTCGATCATATCGTGCCGGTAGCGGCCGGGGGGCCTACCGATGTGGAGAACCTGGCTCTGGCCTGTGTATCGTGTTCGCTGCGCAAGGCTGCACGACAAACGGCTGTCGATCCCCCTGGTAACCGGGAAGTCCCTCTTTTTCATCCTCGCCGGCAAATCTGGTCTGAGCATTTTAGGTGGGAAGGCGTAAAACTTGTGGGTCTGACCGCAAGCGCCCGGGCCACGATAGGGTTACTCAAACTTAACAGGCCTCTGATGCTGGCGAATCGTGAGGAGGAAGGTCTGCTCGAACGACATCCTCCTCCCTGGACTTGGCAGTGTCGAAAGTAAACTTCTACCCGGCACTGGTCTGACGGTCAGGTTGTGTCGCTGGAGCCACGTCTATGGGTGAGTCTGATTGAGTGCGACTGAACCCTGCCGAGGTTGCCGTCGGGGGCGTAGGTGTAGGCGGCATACGGGTTGCCAGC
>VGJU01000399.1 GCA_016867335.1 Candidatus Zixiibacteriota bacterium
AATTTTTACGGGCGTATGCAGGGGCTTGAAATGCTCGAGCCGTTCCGCAAAACCGGTCTGTACGCTTATGACAGCGTCCCGCGCTATACCCCCCGCGAACGGATTTCCGTGACGGAAGGACTGGGCATCGTAGAGGAGTTCGAATTTCTCCGGGCAAACACGAAAAAACGGGTCATCGCCACCTGTCCGGGACCGCTTACCCTCACCATCCACCTTCACCTGCGCCGGGGCGGCGCCTATGCCAACCGACTCGACCTCGCCTCCGATCTGGCCGACGTGGGAAACCAGGAACTCAAAGGGTTAGCAGAGGCCGGCGCGGACTACATACAGATCGACGAGCCGTCCGCCGCTATCATCCCCGGTGAGTTTGACGACTGGATTGCGCTCCTCAACCGCGCCTTTTCGGGTGTCAAGGCCCGGCTGGGTCTGCACATCTGTTTTGGCAACCTGATGAGCCGTCCACGTGGCAAACGCTCGTACCGATGGATGTTCCCCAAACTGCTCGACGTAACATGCGACCGGTTTCTTTTCGAATTTGCCAACCGGGACTCAGCAAAATCGAACTGTGGAAGGAAATAGGCGACGAACGCGAATTTGCCGCCGGAATCGTTGACGTCAAATCCTTCTATGTGGAAACACCCGAAGACGTGGCCGAACGCATTCGCACCGCGCTCAAATACATCCCTGCCGAAAAACTCTATATCTGTCCGGATTGCGGTTTTTTCCCGGTCCCCCGATGGTTGGCCTATCAAAAACTCAGCAACATGGCAAAAGGCGTCAAAATCGTTCGCGCCGAACTGGGAGCGGAATAGGCATGTCCTTGGAGCAAGGCCCCATTTTGGTAATGGATGACGAACCCGACATCCGGGAGTTGTGTTACGAAATCCTGACGGATCTCGGATACCATGTCGAGTGTGTCGCCGGCGGCGCCGATGCGATAAAGCGGTATCGGGAAGAAGCCGCCGGAGACCTACCGTTTCATGTGGTACTGCTCGACGTTACGGTAAAAGGCGGCATGGGCGGGCGGGAAGCCCTCCAGAAACTCCGAGAAATCGATCCGTCGATAAAAGCCGTTGTGTCGAGCGGATACTCCGCCGACCCGGTGATGATCGACTACCGGGCGCTTGGATTCCGGGGTCTGTTGCGGAAACCCTTCGATTTTGTCGAAATGGGTAATACGGTGGATCGCCTGATACGTGAGGAATCGTAACCGGTGAACGTCGCACTGATCGCCATCGACACGCTCCGGGCGGATCATCTGGGGTGTTATGGATACCCCCGGACCACCAGCCCCCACATCGACGCGCTGGCGCGGACCGGGACGCGCTTTACCCAGATGATCGCCCCACATATCCCCACCGGTCCGAGTTTTACCACCCTGCATACCGGTCATGATGTGATCGGTCATCAAATCGTGACGCAGGGCGGCAGCGCGGAAATCCCGCCGGATATCCGAATGCTGGCGGAAATACTCCGTGACGGCGGGTATTACACCGCAGCGGCGGACAACCTCAAACGGTATTTCGTACACGGGTTTGATCACTACGGCGTATATACATGGGACCGGGATCCGTCGCGTCCTTGGCGAAGAGGCGAAGCCGTCACAAAGGTCGCGCTCGACGCCCTCAACCGATGCGTGGGACAGGACAAACCGTTTTTTCTTTTTGTCCACTACTGGGATCCGCATACACCTTTTTTGCCCCCTCCGCCGTTTGACCGCATGTTCTATGAAGACGCGGAAACCGATCCGGAAAACCGGAGTATGGACCGGGTTTTTGCCATCGCCCCTTTTACCGACTACTTCAAAAGCTGGATGGGCGACGTCACCGATATTCGGTTTCCCATCGCGCAGTACGATGCCTCCATCGCCTATGCGGATGCCTGTCTTGCGCATCTGCTGACCCGGTTCCGCGAACTCGGTCTGGAAAACGATACGCTTGTGGTCCTGCTCGCCGATCATGGCGAAACGATGGACGAACACGCCGGTCATTTCGACCATCACGGTCTCTACGACCACAACCTGCGCATCCCCTTTATCCTGTCGTGCCCCGGACGCACTCCCGCAGGCAAAACAGTGGACGGTATGGTCGCCGCGATGGATGTAGCCCCTACGATTCTCGACTTTACAGGGCATGGCGACAAAACCGCCGATGAGAAGATGACCGGGCGGAGTGTGCTTCCACTGATCGGTGGGACGCAGACAGAGGGGAATTACGAGACGCTGTTTCTTACGGAATGTACGTGGATGCGAAAACGAGGCATACGCACCCCGCAGTGGAAATACATAGAGG
>VGJU01000400.1 GCA_016867335.1 Candidatus Zixiibacteriota bacterium
TGATCGTCTTGCCGGATTCCGCCTGTTTCTTGAGCTTCTGGACCGCGATGTGTACGGCGATGTGAAGAGCCTCGAAGAAGCCATGAAACGGTGTTCCGCGCCGTTTTATCTACGGCGGGTCAAAGAGGCTCTGGTAACTTTCCCCGACCCGGAACAGGGTTGGTGAAAAAGCTGTTCACCCGACGTGACGTCGTTACGAATGTGAAGAAATCCGGTCGCCGCTGCATCCCCTGCGCCCTACTCGTAGCGCAGAGACACCACCGGATCGACCGAGGCGGCCTTGCGTGCGGGGAACAGCCCAGCCATGACGCCCAACAGCGTGAGGGTTCCGGCGGTGAGCGCCATGATGCCGACGGAGAGGATGGGGCGGCCTAAAAACATGGCCGCCGTGGGGACGCCGTTCTCGTAGGAAATGGGTACAAAGGTCCGAACGGCATAGACGATAGCCGCCGAAATGCCAAGCCCGATGGCCCCGCCGATAAACGAGATCAACAACGATTCGGAGAGAAACTGAGCGAGGATATAACGCCGCCGTGCGCCCATCGCCATGCGGATGCCAATCTCGCGCGTGCGTTCCTTGACCACCACGTACATGACGTTGGCGACACCCACCCCCGCGATCAAAAGCGTCAGCATCCCGATGGAGCCAAGAAAAATCGAAATACCCGTCGACACTTGGCGGTTGATTTTTTCGTTTTCGATAAAATCCCACACCCCCAGTGCTCGTTCGTCTTCAGGATCGAAGCGGTATTTCCGGCCCAACACACTGTACACACCCTGTTTGAGCGCCAACTGGCGTCCTGGGTCATCCGGACGAACCACAATCGAGTTGATATACCGGTTGCCGTAAGTGGTTTTGAAAGTGGTATACGGAATGATAGCCCGGCGGGCGTCCGGCCCGTTTTTATCTCCCATCTGCATCTTGGTCTGCATCACGCCGACCACCGTATAGGGCATCCGGTCCAAAATGACCGTCTTTCCGACAGGCGGATCCTCTTTAAACAGTTGTTTGGCGATGTCGGGGCCGAGAAAAAGCGACGCCCTTCGCTCCGAAACATCCAGGTCGTTCAGAAACCGCCCGTTTGCCGCCGGATACATGGTTCTCATCTCTTCGAACGCCGTATTGACGCCTTCGCACTCGGTCAGCGCCGTCTCTTTTCCGTGTGTAAGCGAAACCTTCTTCCGGTATTGCGGACTGATCATGGCCACACCGGGTAACGCTCTGCGCAACAGGTCTACGTCTTCTTCCATCAAACGCACGGGACGTCCTTTGGCAAGCCCTTCGAACGCCAGTCGCGTCTGACCGCCGTAGATCATCATGATCCGGTTGCCGGCGCCCATCATGCCCACCATCAACTGATGCCCCAGCCCTTCGCCAAACGCCAACAGCAACACAACACACAGCGTGCCCCAAGCAATGGCGATAATGGTAAGCATTGCACGCAGCCGGTGGACTTTAAGGTCCGCCCAGAAGTCCTTGATCAGTTCAATCCACATAACGCACCCTTTGCCCTATCGCCCTCTTTCCTACGCCCTCAAACAGTCCACCACTCTCAGATTGGCGGCGCGACGCGCGGGCATGACCCCGGCGCATAGGCTGATCAGCGTGAGTACCAGAATTGTGGCCGCCGCCACCTCGATCGACAGCACAGGCTTGCCTACATAAGCGTCGATAGGGACATGCTGCATCGCCTCGATAATCCCGACCGCAATCCCAAATCCTATCGCCGAACCGATAAATACGATAAAACAGGTCTCTAAAAAAATCTGCAGCAAAATGTCGCGTTTGCGTGCACCCACCGCCCGTTTTACCCCGATCTCGCTTGTACGTTCCTGCACCACGATAAACATGATGTTGGCGACGCCCAACCCGGCCACCGCCAGGGTAAAACTTCCGATCAAGCCGAGAAAACCGTTAAAAGCAAAGAAAAAGTTCGAAGCAAAAGCGTCCATCATGGTCGTATCCCACATCCGCACGGCATCCTTGTCGGTTAGGTCGAACCGATACCGGTTCGCCAGCACACGACGCACATCGGTCATGATCTCCTCGGACCGACGTGCATCGGCTACCTGAAAGATGATGTTGTTAAGCCGCGTGATGCCGAATACGGTCGAAAAGGTGCTGGCGGGAATAAACACACGGTCTTTGTCGCGCTGGTCATACGACGAGTCCTGATCTTTTTTGATCATGACGCCCACGACGGTAAACGGTACGCTGCCCACATAGACGACCTCGCCGATGGCATTTTTTTCTCCAAACAAAAACTTCTTGGTCTCGTCA
>VGJU01000401.1 GCA_016867335.1 Candidatus Zixiibacteriota bacterium
TGAACTGAGCCATCGTCCGGCGTAAGGCATCGGCTTGAGAAGGCGTAGGAAGAAGTTTCAGGGAGATAGTAAGTTTCATATCCATAGCATACAAAACAGGTCGTTATTGGTCAGTGGGTTTCTCGCTGTCAACCCTTTAGGGCATTCCTCCCCACAGCAAGCTCATGGGGTTCCCATGCCACTGGAGAAGAAATGAACGCGATTCAGGTGCTTCAGGCAGGACGTCGTTATCTCAAATCGCTGGTGGACGATCTTTCCGAATCCCAGCTTACCCTTATCCCCAACGGATACAACAACAATGTGCTGTGGCATCTCGGCCATCTGGTAGCCATACAGCAGGCGTTGCACTATCGACGCGCTGGGTTGCCCATGTATATCGACGACGTTTTTATGGAGAGATTCGATAAAGACTCTTCCCCGCGGCGCTGGAACGCAAAACCCGATGTCGGCGAGATCATGCGGCTATTGACCGATCTACCTGATCGCTTGCTGGCCGACTATGAAGCCGGAAAATTTATCGGCCCTTACGACGGGTTTACTACACGTAGCGGGTTTTCGCTCAAAACCGTGGAGGATGCGTTTCTTTTCAACAATTTTCACGAAGGCATTCACACCGGAAACGTCATGGCCATGAAAAAAGCGCTCCGTTGAGGCGGTCGGTATGGGCTTTCTTCAAACTTCGCACTTCAAACTTCGCACTTCTTTTTACCTTCTGCTGTTTGGCATGGTATCGGGGTTGGCGTGTTCCGAACCGTTTGATTCGGACGCCCAACCTCAATCCGGCAAGACGGCGGTGTATACCTATCGCATCCTCAATACCTATCCCCACGACCCCGCCGCATTTACGCAAGGGCTGGTCGTAGAAGACAGCGTATTTTACGAAGGGACCGGTCTCAACGGTCAGTCCACGCTCCGACGGGTACGTATCACCTCCGGAACGGTGGAGGATTCGCACGCGCTCTCGCCCGTCCTTTTTGGCGAAGGGATCGCTCTGCTCGGCGATCGAATCGTTCAACTTACCTGGCAGTCGCGCATGGGGTTTGTATATGACAAATACACATTGGAACCGGTACGCACCTTTGTGTATCCCACGGAAGGGTGGGGGATTACCTATGACGGACATCGGCTTGTGATGAGCGATGGGTCGGCTACGCTATATTTCCGTGACCCGGTTACGTTTGAGGAAACGGGTCGCGTGGCGGTGACCGATGGCGATCGGCCTGTGGAGAGGCTCAACGAGTTGGAATGGGTCCGGGGCGAGGTGTTTGCCAATGTATGGCAGACCGACCGCATCGCACGCATCGATCCAACCAACGGAAAAGTGACGGGCTGGATCGACCTTACCGGTCTGCTGGCCACCGAAGACCGCGCTACAACGGTAGACGTGCTAAACGGCATCGCCTACGACGCGACGCGCAACCGGTTGTTTGTCACCGGCAAATTGTGGCCCAAAGTATTCGAGATCGAACTCGTACCGAAGGAATCGCCATGATAAACGATTTTTCCGCGCGATATCGACGATGGTTTGCTTATGAGAGGGATTGCCATGCAAAAACGCTGACATCGTTGCGTAGCGTTCCCGAAGACCGGCGTGCCGCACCGGCGTTTGAGCAGGCCGTAACGTTGCTTGGGCATGTCGTGGCCGCGCGCAAGCTGTGGCTGTTTCGTCTTGGAGAAGCGCCCGAAGGGCCGCGCACATTTTTCCCGCAGGAACTGTCGCTCGAAGAACTGGAACAACAGGTGGCGGAGATGCAGACCGCGTGGATGGTGTATCTGCACCGGCTCGACGATGTAGAACTGGCGCGGGTGTTTACCTATCGGAGCATGGAAGGCGAGCCGTTTTCCAATACCATCGAGGACATCCTCACCCAGATGTTTGGCCACGCATGGTATCATCGCGGCCAGATCGCGGCTCTTGTCCGCTCGCTTGGCGGAACCCCGGTCCCCACGGATTTTGTGTTCTGGACACGGACACCGGTGGATATGCCATAAAGCCCTGTGGGATAGGACATACAAAACGTATTCCACAGGGTTCTTCTGAGAAAGCGTAGGTAGCGTTTGCCCTCCGTGCCCATAGACGTCTTCCGTCCGTTGCGAGCCATGTTTCAACCGCATGACCTAACGACCTTAATCCGGCTATTTCGGGGGTGGGTCTGAAAAACCGGCTTGTTATTTTGGAAAAAAGTGGTATTTTTAAGCATAGTCTATTCCCTCAGCACTTTGATAACCTCCCTATTTACAGACGGCCG
>VGJU01000402.1 GCA_016867335.1 Candidatus Zixiibacteriota bacterium
CCGAATCGCGCTTGTCGCCGTGCAGACGTCCGTGGATGCCGAACGGTTTGTCGCATTTGGCGCCGAAAAAAATCGGGTACACGTTACGGGCAACATCAAATTCGATAAGCCGACGGTGACGACGGACCGCGTCACACAGCGACAACGTCTTGGCATCCCGGAAGAGGCGCTTGTCATCGCGGCCGGGTGTCCCCGTCCGGACGCCGAAGAAAAAGCCGTACTCGACGCGCTGAAGCAGACTTTCGAACGACATCCGGAAACGGTGTGCATCTGGGCGCCTCGACATCCGGAACGTGTGACGCCCGTGCAAAGAATGTTGACCGATGCAGGACTCAGCGTTGCCCTGCTCAGCGGTCTGAACAAAGAGACACCGACCGGTGCTGCCGTCGTTCTGGTGGATACGTTTGGAGAACTCAGCGTCCTGTATGCAGCGGCAGACATGGCCTTTGTCGGCGCTACGCTGGTTCCGCTGGGAGGGCACAACCTTTTCGAACCGGCGGTCTACAACATCCCGGTGCTGTTTGGCCCGCATACGGAAAATGTCCGCGAGGCCACCGACGCCCTGTTGCAGAGCGGCGGCGGCCGAGTAGTCCACAACGGTAGTGAACTAGCCGATGCTTGGACAGCGCTGATCGAGCATCCACGGATGCGGCGACAGATGGGACAGGCCGCCGGAGAGACGGCACGCTCCAGCGGCAAAGCGCTGGAAAAAACGATGACTCTGCTCAACGAACGGATATTTCATGTGGATAGCCAAGATGTTCCGCCGTCTGTGCGACCCCAATGAGAAGGTGCGTTCCCTTCGTCTGCTCCGTGCGGCGTTGCGACTCCCCGCCCTGTTGTACGGTGTCGGGGTGGGGGCGCGCAATAGGGCCTATGACGCCGAATGGCTGCCCTGTCGCCGACTGCCGGTTCCCGTGATCGGCGTGGGCGGTCTTACCGTCGGGGGTGCGGGAAAAACGCCTGTGGTCCGCTATCTTTCGGAGATGCTTACCGCCCAAGGATTCTGCCCAGCGATTCTGAGCCGGGGCTATGGCCGCGCGGGCAGACACCCCATGATGGTCACACCTGACACGGATTGGCGCAACACAGGCGACGAACCGACCATGCTGGCACGCGCGCTTGCGGACACGCCGGTCGTAGTCGGCGCGGACCGCTACGCCGCCGGTCTTATGGCGATCCGGGCGTGCGGCGCAAATGTCCTTATTCTTGACGACGGGTTTCAGCATCGAAGCCTACACCGTAATGCCGACATCGTAGCGATAGATACGACCCATTGGACAGGTAACGAACCCCTGCTCCCCGCCGGTCCTCTGCGTGAACCCCTCTCCGCGCTCCGTCGTGCTCATGCGGTGATGCTTACACGGACCGATCAGAGCCTTTCCGTCGACGCGGCACACGAGACGGCGCAACGTCATCATCCCGGCATTCCGGTTTTCGAAACCCTGTATCGTCCCGTCCGGCTCTGTCGTCTTACCGATGGTGAGACGCTTTCGCTCGACACCCTCACGGGACACCCCGTCGTCGCCCTGTCCGGCATCGCCAACCCGCGTTCGTTCGAGACCACCCTGACCGCGCTTGGTGCCAAGGTGGTAAACGCCGCCCGCTTCCCCGACCACCACCCCTATACCCGGCGCGACATGGCAAGCGTGCGCAGACGCGCCGCCGAAAACCGTGCCACATGGATTGTCGTTACCGCCAAAGACGCGATACGAATACCCAGACAAGACGCAACACCCGATATACTGATTCTCGACATCGCATTATCCGTTCTATCGGACGATACCGAACTCAAAAACTTTGTGTTGTCCTTTGTGCTTTCGGCAATACCGTGATATATTAAACGATCTGGCGGATATCCGTTGTCTATCGACAAAATACCCAGGTCTGGAAGGACGCACGAGACATGGCGCATCGTTCGGATTTTCTGGTCGTGGGAACCGGTATCGCGGGGTTGTCGTTTGCGCTCAAGGCCGCGCGGACGGGCACGGTAGCGATCATTACCAAAAAAAACGATCGGGAGTCCAACACCAACTATGCGCAGGGCGGCATTGCAGCGGTGATTGCGATGGACGACTCGTTCGATCTTCATGTAGCCGATACGCTGACTGCCGGCGCCGGTCTGTGTCACCGCGACGCGGTCGAGTTGGTGGTAAGGGACGGACCGGAGCGGATTCGGGAGTTGATCGCATGGGGGGCGGAATTTACGCGCCGCGCCGCCGGATCGGAAGAGTTGTCGCTC
>VGJU01000403.1 GCA_016867335.1 Candidatus Zixiibacteriota bacterium
GGACCACATCCCCGCGATCATCCCTCCCGCTATGACCAGACAGGCCAGTGTCAGATAGGGAATCATACGACGCCAACGTTCGAACAGACCGATCACGAGCACCAGCGTCGCCGCCGAAACAAGTACGATCTGGGGCATGATAGCGTCAAGACGAATGATGGGTAGGGTAACGTCCATAGTCCGGAAATGCCTCTGTCGTCAGGGCCGGGTATCCGGCAAGGAAACGGATGCCGTATCCATGATTTCCACGGAAGCGGACCGGGCGGACTGTTCCACCAGTTTTTCTACGGAAGCCTGCATGGGGTCGAGCAAGGAGTTGGGATATACACCGATCCAGATGATTATGGCGGCCAAAAAGCCTAGTATGACGGTTTCTCGGCCCGATAGATCCGCGATTTCCCTGTTTTCGTCTGCGGTGATAGGCCCGAAAACAACCCGTTTATACATCCTGAGCATGTACGCGGCGGCAAGGATCACGCCCAGCGCGGCCAAGCCGGCCATCCACGGACTGGTTTGAAAAATGCCGACCAGAATCAGAAACTCTCCGACAAAATTGGCCAAACCGGGCAGTCCGAGCGAGGCGAGGGTAAAGACCATCAAAAACGCTGAAAACACGGGAATCGTTTTGCACAGACCGCCATACTCGTCCATACGCCAAGACTTCCGGCGTTCGACAAGCATCATCAGCGCAAGAAACAACCCTCCGGTAGAAAGACCGAGACTTACGATCTGAACCACGGCTCCTTGAATCCCTTGCACGTTTACGGCAAAAACGCCCAGCACCACAAACCCCGCATGACTCACCGTCGAATACGCGATCAGTTTTTTCATGTCCGTCTGCGCTAAGGCGATCAGCGCGCCATACAGGATGCCGACGACGGCAAATCCGCACACCCAGGGGCCAAGCACCGGCAGGGCGTCGGGAAACATCGGCAGTACCAGCCGGATAAACCCGTATCCTGCCATCTTGACGATGACGACGGCCAAGACGATGGCATCGGCCAGCCAAGTATGAAACGGCACCATTGGAACCTTGACGGCAAATCCGGCGATAAAACCGAGCGCCAGCCATATCTGAAGATCGGCGGGAATCTTTGTGGCGTACAGCCTTGCCATGTCGAAGCTCAACTCTCCGGTCTGTTCGAAATGCAGATACACCACCCCGATCAGCGCTACGAGCAGGAGCAGGCTGCCAAAAACGGCAAACAGAAAAAATTTGACCGCCGCGTATGCCCGTCGCTCATACCCCCATATCCCGATAAGAAAGTACATGGGGATCAGCATGGCTTCCCAGAACAGATAAAACAGAAAAATATCCTGCGCAAAAAACACACCGAAAAGCGCCGCCTGCATCAGCAACATATTGGCATGATAGCCGCGTACGCGCTCGGTGACGCTATTCCATGTGCCGAGAATCGCAACCGGCCACATCAAGGCCGTGAGGGCGGCCAAAAGAAGACTGATCCCATCTGCTCCGAGATGATACGAAATGCCAAGCGCATCGATCCAAGACGCCTTTTCTACAAATTGCGGGTCGCCCGACCCTGGATCGAAGCCGATATAAGCAAAAAGAAAAAGCCCCAAAGCGATCAGCGAGGTAAGAAATCCTATTGTGCGCGCGCTGTTGTCCTGTCTGACAAACGCCATCAGAACAAGCGCACCCGCGACCGGTAGCCAAATAAGAAGAGACAGTACGGGTAAATCCGCCATGACCGGAATCTTTCTTTAGACCTTCAGGTTACATAACCAGATAGCCGATGACGATTACGGCTCCTATGACCATGATCAGCGCATAATGCTGTACGACACCCGTCTGCGTGTAACGGCCTAAGCTGCCGATACCTTGGACGATCAGCGCGCCGATGGTAAGCAAACCGTCGATCAGGACGACATCCACGATTTTCCAAAATATCCATGCCAACTGCTCGATAGGCCGCACGATGACCCTATCGTACAACTCGTCGATATAATACTTGTTGAGCAACCACCGGTGCAACCCGGTCTGCGTTTCTCCAAAGCCGGGGACGACGGCGTTACCGATATAGACCTTGCGTGCATAGAGGATACCCCCCGCCGCCACGACCACCGACGCGATCAGGGTAATCCACTCGTAGACGAGCATGTGGTCCATCGTCTGTTCGGGAACACTCAGAAACACAGGGTGGAGAAAATCACCAAACAGATCCAGACCGTTTCCCAACAAGTGCGGGATGCCCATAAAGCCACCGATGGCGGAAAGGA
>VGJU01000404.1 GCA_016867335.1 Candidatus Zixiibacteriota bacterium
TACGGATCCTGTTCGTCCGCGGGAGAGTTGAGCAGAGGGACAAACCGCGTCGTATCGGCAAAGGCAAGCGCCAGGGTATCCTTTTCCGTTTCCTTGCTCCCTTGTCTACGGGAAAAAGTGGGGCTTTCCGTATCGATCAGTCCGATGTCGCGGTCCAGACCTCGAAAAACCGATACGGCCAGTTTTTTGCCGTCGGGCGACCAGCGCGGGGTATAGTACACAGTTCCGTCGTTGTTGCGCGTCAGATACCGGGCCCCGGTTCCGTCGATGGCGATGAGTCCTACCTGTGTCGTGCCATCCTCGGTGCGGATAAACGCAACTGTTTTTCCGTCCGGCGATACCTGCGGGTCACGCACGCGCAGGTTGGCGCTCAACCGGCGTGCTTCCTTGTCGTCCGTATCGTAGCGGTAGAGGTCGTAAAAAGCACCACGTCGGCGTCCGTAGACAAGCGAGCGACCATCCGGGGTCCAGGAAAAGGATGTCGTGGCGCGTTCACGGGTGTCGGTCCGCTTGCCCGTTTTGAGATCGAGTATCCAGATCGTGGTGATGGCAAAATCGCTGTCGCCGTTGGACAGATACGCAAGGCGGGTTCCGTCGGGCGAAAAGACCGGGTGCAGGTCGAAGCTACCACCGTCTACCCCCATGTCGCCCTCGAAACGACGGTCGAATGCGTTTATGAGACGTTTCATATCCTCGTCTTCGATACGTTCTCCGGGTTTCCACAGTCCGTCCGCTGCTGGGCCAAGCCGATTGGAGACGATCCGGTGCATCCTGTCTCCGTACGCCCGGCGAAGATGCTGCCGCCAGTCCCTATAAAGTTGTCCGGCGGAAATGCCGAGTATTTTTTTGACTGCCGGATCAAAGCGCAGATAGCCCGTTTCCAGCGCGATGGCCTCGGCCTTGCCTTTGCCAAAACGGTCACGGATATACCGGAGCAGACCAAACCCTTGGTTGTACACCATCTCGCTGTGCACACTGTTATGCGAAAATACCCCCATCTCGCTGTAGGTAAGCAGATCGTTTTCCAGCGTAGCCATGCGAAGCAACATGTCCCGATGCGAGTCCCACGCCTCATAGCCGATCTGTTCGTCCACTAATTGAGCGATGCCCTCCACGTACCAACTCGGCGCAACAAGATGAAGCCACGGCAGTACGAGCGAAAAGTCAGGGTTGTGATTAAACTGTCCGGTCGTAAACAGCGCCGCGGTAAAAATCCCTTTGCTTGCCATCTTGAGCGAGACGATATGCGCGAGTTCATGCGTGACCACTAACTTGATCCAGTCATGTGTGCCACGCAGATAGGGAAAATCCAGATCGCTCGCCCATATCTCCACTCGGTTTTCGTAATAACTGGCAAAGCCGTTCGAGAAGTCTTCGTCGTCATGAACCAGAATATGAATCCGGGAAAACCGGTCATAAAAGTTGAATGACGCGGCCATGACGCCAAACACCTCTTCGGCGACATCCGCCACGCGACGAGCCGTATGTTCGGTATTCGGGCTGAAATAGATGTAAAAATGGTCTGTTGTGATCTGACGTTGCGCTATGGCGTCGGAAGAAAAAAAGAGACCGGACAGCAGTACAAGGGATAAAACGATCGTCCTCATTTACGACTCCGGAGGGGGACAAAAAGGATGACGAATGTTGGGGTAGTATACCGATTTTGGATTGCGGCTATGAAAGCCCGTTGGATATAAGAAGCCGGGCGACAGGATATACGGTTTTCAAGGTATGGTGTATTACGCCGTTCGGGTTGCAAAAGTTCCTGGAGACGGACATTTTGCGTTTACAGCGCCACCCCGATACAAGTTGCGGCCTGTTCGACAATCGACGAGTCGTCCGGCCCCATTGTGCGTACGTCCAGCAAAAGACACCCCGCTCCCACTCGTCCGAACACGGCCGGTGTCTGCTCACGGAATGCCCGCGCCGTCGTGTGTGGCGAAACGTCCGGCGGCGGATACAGTGCGACGACAAACGTGGGTAGCGCCCGGTCGGGCAACGCGCCACCTCCGATTTCGGATGTAGATGGCTCTACCTGGATATTCCACGTGCTGGGCAGCACTTTTTTGAGCCGCCCGGCGAGTCTTGTCGCACGTCGTTTTAGTTTTTCCTTGGACAGCGAAATCATGGCCGTGACCGGGTGTGTAGCAGATAGGGTTTGCGGATGGAGAAAAAGTTCGAGTGTGGCGTGGAGCGCGGCAAACGTCATCTTGTCTACCCGAAAAGCACGCATGAGCGG
>VGJU01000405.1 GCA_016867335.1 Candidatus Zixiibacteriota bacterium
ATATGGTAAAAACGGAACGACACGACCGCCTTATGGAAATTCAACGCGATATTTCCATGCACCGCAACCAAGCCTATGTAGGGCGTACGGTTCAGGTGCTCGTGGACGAAGTCGATGCGGACGGCGAGGCGGTGGGCAGGACCGAGGCGGATGCGCCGGAGGTGGACAACGAAGTGCTGTTGAGTGGAAACGACTTGGTTCCGGGAACCTTTGTCGAGGCGGCGATTACCGATGCGTTGGAGTACGATCTGGTGGGGAGCGTCGTACGGGTTTCCCGCCCGGCACTGCTGCAGATCGGCGGTTGAGAGAACGAAACACCGCCTGCTTTTGGAGCGACCGAATTTTCTTTTATGAGGATGAACGGATGATGAAGATGTCCCGCCCGATGGGATATGTCTGCTGGATGTTGACGGTGTTGACCGTCTATGTAACCGGATGCGCACCACCCGCGCCCAAGCCCGACTGGGCCGCCGAGGTGCTCTACGAACACGCCATGAAGCGCATGGAAAAAAAGGATTGGGTGCGTGCCAACGAAGCCTTCCGAATGCTTACCCTCAACCATTCGGGTAGCGATCTGGTAGACGATGCGCTTTACTATCTCGGCGAAACGCATCAGAAAATGAATGAACACGCCGTAGCGGTCGTCACGTTCAAAAGACTTCTGCGTGATTTTCCACAGAGTCCGTTTGCCGACGAAGCGCAGTACCAACTGGCCGTCTCGATCTACGAACAATCAAGCGCTGTACAGCTTACGCAGGACAAGACGTTCGAGGCCATCCGGGAGCTTCAGATTTTTCTCGACGAATATCCGGACAGCGAATTAGCGCCCAAAACCAACGAGATCCTCCAGAAGGCTTATGACAAGATTGCCGAAAAGGACTACCGGATCGGTCATCTGTATTTTCGTCTCAGCGATTGGGAGGCGGCGCGGTTGTATCTCACCGAGATGGTCGAGGAGTTTCCCATGAGCCGATGGGCTTCCTACGCGCAGTACAAGATCGCCGAAAGCTATGCGCGCGAGAAAAAGTGGGACGAGGCCATACAGCGCTATGTGCTGTTTATAAAGAGCTATCCCGATCACGAGTGGTGGGCTTCGGCGCGCGTCCGGCTTGAAGAGATCAGAGACTACGTGGCGGCAGAGCGAAAAGACGGCGCGGAAAAGCCGGCCCACCTTGCTACCCCGCCTGACGGTTCGACACCGCTCACCAAAAACCCGCCCGCCAGCACGGGTGGTCTCAGCCCTTGACCCTCCTTGGCGTCGTTTCTCCCGAACGGCCCCTTTCCTATGTCTTATTCCCGACTCGGCGTTTACGGGGGTACGTTCAACCCCCTCCATATCGGTCATCTCATTATCGCGCAGGAATTTTACGAGCAGTGCGGACTCGATCGAGTGTTGCTCATGCCGTCGGCGCGACCGCCACACAAGGCCCCTGACGGGATCGCCCCCCCTGAAGACCGCTATCGGATGGCGCTGGCCGCCGTCACACACGACAACCGCTTCGAGGTGTCCGATCTGGAAATCAGACGCCCCGGTCTTTCCTATACGATAGAGACGCTCGAGGCGCTTAGGGAGACCTACGGTCCGGGCTGTCGACTTTTCTTCGCCATCGGTATGGACAGCCTTGTAGACATGGGCACTTGGCGCGATCCGGATCGGGTTTTTGGGTTGGCCACCATCGTGGCGGTGGCGAGACCGGGTGTAGACATCCGACTAGCGCCAACACCGTGGCGTGATCGTGTGATCACGCTTCAAACCCCCGAAGTGGATATTTCATCGACGGATATCAGACGGCGGGTGGCCGAAGGCCGGAGCATCCGGTATCTCGTTCCTGAATCGGTGGAACGCTATATTCGAGAACACCGGCTATATACGGCTTAAAAGTCGAGCCGCTCGGCGTACATGATTTTGAGTTCGCGGGTGGGGGCTGCGGAACCGATTCGGTTGTCGAGAATATTACGCAGGTCGAACGCCAAGCCAACATTGCCTCCGAGAACGACCCGTACCCCGACGTTCATATACCCCTTGTCGGCTCCGTAACCGAGCAGTCCCAGATTGTCGTTGCGTGCAAAATCGTATTCGGCGAGGATGGAGAGGTGGTCGTTGATGGATTTCTGTGCGCCAAGAAAGGCACTGAGACGGCTGTCTTTGTCTTTGTTTTCCACGCTGTAGTTCATCCCACCCAGAATTTCCAGCGTGCCCGCAATGTTGAGTTTGCGGCTGACCGCGGCGTAAAAC
>VGJU01000406.1 GCA_016867335.1 Candidatus Zixiibacteriota bacterium
GTGTCGTTTGTGGGCGGCGGCATGTACGACCACCACATTCCAAGCGTCGTCAGGCACTTGGTCGGACGATCCGAGTTTCTGACTTCCTATACGCCGTATCAACCCGAAGTAAGTCAAGGGACGCTCCAGGGCATCTACGAATTTCAGTCGATGATCTGCGATCTTACCGGTATGGACATTGCCAACGCATCCATGTACGACGGGGCTTCGGCCATGGCCGAAGCCATGATGATGGCAAGGGCGTTGACGGGACGGCATCGTGTGGCGCTGAGCGGCGCGATACACCCGCACTATGCCGAAACGGCCAGAACCTACGCACACGGCCCTCGGATCCCGCTTGATACGATTCCCTGCCGACAGGGTATCACAGACCCCGACGAAGTCAAACGTATCGTCACGGACGACACCGCCTGTGTGGTTCTTCAACATCCCAACTTTCTCGGTAGTCTGGAAGAGGTAAGCGCCATAGAACAGACTGCACACGCCGCCGGCGCGCTATTTGTCATGGTCGTGGATCCTATATCGCTCGGTCTGCTCAAATCACCGGGCGAATATGGGGCGGATATTGCCGTCGGCGAAGGTCAGATGCTGGGCAACGCGATGAGTTTTGGTGGCCCGGCGCTCGGCTTTTTTGCAACCAAAGAAGCCTTTGTTCGACGCATGCCCGGACGTATCGCCGGCCAGACCTTCGATCAGCAGGGCCGACGAGGGTTCGTGCTTACGCTTCAAGCCAGAGAACAGCATATCCGGCGCGACAAAGCCACGTCCAACATCTGCACCAGCCAACAGTTGAACGCGCTGATGGCTTCGATCTATCTTGCCATGATGGGTAAAGAAGGACTGCGCAAAGTGGCGGAGTTGTGCGTTCGGAAAAGCCACTATGCCGCAGAACGCATCGCCGATCTGCCCGGCTACCGACGGGCTTTCCACGCGCCGTTCTTCAGAGAGTTTGTCGTAGAAACACCGGGCGACCCTACCGCCATCGTACACGAACTCTCCAAACACGGTCTTCTTGCCGGGATCAGTCTCAAACGGTTTCCGGCGTTCGACATGGAACATGGGTTGCTGATCGCGGTGACGGAACGCCGAACCAAAAAACAGATCGACCGTCTGGCAGAAGCGCTGGCAACGGTAAAAGCATAGGGGATATAGCTGTGTCCGAACCCTTGATATACGAATTGAGTTCGCCCGGTAGACACGCGTATTCGCTTCCGGAACCGGACGTACCGGAGCGGTCGTTGACCGACCTTATTCCTGCGGAAGCGCTCAGAGAACAGCCGCCCGAATTGCCCGAAGTAAGCGAGGTGGATGTGGTACGTCATTACACCCGACTGTCCACCCTCAACTACCACCCGGATCGGGCCATGTATCCGCTGGGATCGTGTACCATCAAACACAACCCGCGGATCAACGAAGACATGGCATCTTTGCCGGGGTTTGCCCGTATTCACCCGCTCCAGCCCGACGAAACTTGTCAAGGTGCTATCCGTCTGTTGTACGAATTGAGCGCCTATCTATCGGAAATATCCGGTATGGACGATGTGACCTTGCAACCCTCGGCAGGCGCGCATGGCGAATTGACCGGTCTTATGATGATGCGCGCCTATCACGAACATAAGGGCAACGCTCGGAAAAAGGTCGTCATCCCCGATTCCGCGCACGGAACCAACCCGGCCAGCGTCACGCTCGTCGGTTATGAGACGGTGGAGATACCGACCAATGCCCAAGGTTTGGTGGACATAGAAAAACTGGCTGCGGCGATGGATGGAGAGGTAGCCGCCTTTATGCTGACCAACCCCAACACACTGGGGCTGTTCGAGTCCGAAATCCGAACCATCGCACATATCGTTCACGACGCGGGTGCGCTTTTGTATATGGACGGAGCCAACATGAACGCCATTCTCGGGGTTACCCGCCCCGGAGACATGGGGTTCGACGTGGTCCACTTCAACCTCCACAAAACCTTTTCCACCCCGCATGGCGGTGGCGGTCCTGGGGCAGGCCCTGTAGGGGTCCGCGGCGATCTGGTCCGCTATCTGCCGACACCGCTTCCACGCCGTTCGGAAAACGCCTACTATTTCGAATACGACCGACCGTACAGCATCGGACGCGTACGGAGTTTTGCAGGAAGTTTCGGGATGATGGTTCGCGCCTATGCCTATATCCGGACCAACGGCCCCGACGGATTGCGCGCGGTCAGCGAAAACGCCATCCTGAACGCC
>VGJU01000407.1 GCA_016867335.1 Candidatus Zixiibacteriota bacterium
TCATAGGGCAAACGAGGCTGTTCCGCCAGTTTCCGTTATTTCCCGGACTACCCTTTCGGCATCCGCCGTTCCCTGATGACAGGTGATCAGCGGTGTTCCGCCGCCTGCCGCGAGGATTTTGGCCGTCGCCTCGCCAAGACCGCGCGAGCCGCCTGCCACAAGGGCATGTTGCCCTGAAAATTCGCCCCAAGAAACCCGCTCTCCTATCATGGCCATTGTCGCCTGAGCCGGCGGTGCCGGGCGAAAAAAGGTCGTCAACACTCCTTTTGTCCCAGGGCCTCAAATCCCCATTCTTACCAGAGATACACGGGCGTCGGCCCGCGTCACTTCGTAGAACAGCGGCGGATCGGGCGAGAAAAGCGGGACGTCGCTCCATTCCATTTCAAAAGCCGAAAAAACAAATCGTAACCCCGGACAGGTCATGCCGACCAGACGGGTCAGCGCGAGCAGTTCGGCCTGTATGCGCAACGGTAATCTGGTGTGAAGCGCCGGGAATAGGGTGGCCAACAGCGTCGTATCCATGCCAAGCGGTAGTTCGCCGCCAAGCCCGGACAATTGATCCCAAAGGCGTTCGACCGGACGACGCGGAAAGGTGGGCAACATCGTCTCCCATCCCTTGCCTGCTTGTCCCGAAGCCTCCCTATTTTTTATCCATATAAAGGTGATTTCCGCCACAGGTTGTTTTTCGGTTACCGCCGTCAGTTTAGCCCCATCGCCGGTTTCTTCCTTGCAGAAATATTCGATCGTCCGGTTTAGATAGGCGCTTCCGGGAAAACGTGCTTGAAGATTTACAAGACGACGCGGATGCGGGTCGAGAGCAGCGCAATAAGGGTCAAGAAGGGACAGAACCAAATGAAGACCGTGGACAACCACGTCGCCAAACAATTCGCGGCGGGCCAGCACGGCGTCCATGTGGATGGGATTGCAATCACCGGAAAGCTCGGCAAACCGTTCCTGATCCGTTGCGGTAAAGACGCGGTGGTCGGGAAGGATTCGGATCATGGATTTTCCACACGCTTCTTCTCTATGACATCCGTTGCTCGAAATAGGCACACAATCCGGCAAAGGTATCCAACCGCTGAATATCTTCGGGATCGACCATCACGCCAAACTCTTCCTCAAGCGCCAGAATTAGGTTGATGTGCTGGAGCGAGTCCCACGTAGAAACGTTAGCGGGAGAACTGTCGGGACGGATACTCTGTTCGTCGATCTCCAGCAGGCGGGCAAACAGGGGTTTTAATCTTGTCACTATATCCATGTATCTCTCCTTTATGCGGACGTCTCTTGCATGCGTATCCGGAACCAAGACGGCATAGCGGGGAGACCGGTGGTCAGATCGTACTGCCACCGTGTCCCCTGGGAGGTCGTCTGCATGGCAGTAAAACCATGTCGGTGGTAAAAGTCCTGCGCAGGAAGGTTTTTTGCCGTCGGTTTGAACCAGCCTTCCACCTGTAGACCTTTTTCTTCCTGAATCCGTTCCATGAGAAAAATCAGAAAGGCCGTCTCCACGGTTCTCCCCAGCACTCGACAGCTGAGCAGAAACGTATCGAACTGCCATCGGGCCGATCCGAGATCGCAAAGCAGCGCCACACCGGTAAGACCATTGTCGCCAAAACGGTCCAATACGCGCATAGCATACACGCGCCACGCCGGGTTTGAAATTTTTTCTTCGATTTCAGCTTCCGTATACCGGTGGGTCGTAAGGTTAAATTGGTTGGTTTTCTGGGTAAGCTGGGCAATCCGGGGAATGGTAAAAGCAGAGGCGGCTTCCATCTCCAGACACATCTCCAGGGATGTGTAGTACTCTTCGAGAGAGGCGACCGTGCGTACCAGTTTTTCCCGCTGGGTCTGCGCGTGATACATGCCACCGCGTTGGCGGTCTTCATCAGAAAGAGAAAGCGTCTCGAACTCGGCGATCGAGCGGACAAAAGATGCGTATTCGATGGGTGATTCCGGAAGATCGAGGGTCAGCACTTCCGGGAGCATCTGGCGTATCAAAGCCCGTTCCGAGGGGTTGTCGTCCAAGAATACCAGGCTGTCCAAGCCGATGTTGAGTTCCGCGGCGATGTGTTGCAGATGGGTGGCTTTGTCCTCCCAATTAATGTGAAGACTGGCAAAGTGATGGGGTCTCAAGACCATTTCGGGGTGTCTTTCCAGCGTGTCTCGGGCTTCCGGTTCATTATTTTTGCTACATACCGCCAA
>VGJU01000408.1 GCA_016867335.1 Candidatus Zixiibacteriota bacterium
TCCTTGTCCTCGTATGTCATCACCGACGCACCGAGGCCGGCCCGCGTATAAAACACCTGATGCGCCTCGGCCTCCTCCTTTACCTCCTCGGTGATGTCTTCCGAGGGTGTTTTCGATTCGTCGAGAAACGACACTTCGCACCCATAGACTTTCCCTGCCTGGATAACCAATGTGTCGATAGCAGGAGCGGTTCCTCCCGGACCGTCAAGGTCGGTAAACGAGGCGGCAGTGGTAGTGGTGGTTCCTTGTTCGGTAACTCGTAAAATAACGGTAGTGATCAGTTCTTCTTCGTTGCCGCTTCCCGTGGGTTTTTTCTTTCCACAGGCCATGACGCCTACGATACTCAACAAGGTCAATCCGATGACAAGACGATGTATGGTGCGCATTAAGACCCCCTCTATGATCAAATTGGCGGACAGGTGGATCGCGGTGGTGTGTCAACGAGTGCGGCGATCGCAAAGCCGGATGTTTCGCGCATGGGTCATGATAGACACACGCGGCGGATAAGCCGCAACGTTACGGCGATATCGGCTATCGGGGATTCGGTCGGTGTTTAGACGACGGGAGGGGCGCGGTTGCGAAGAACGGCATCGAAGGTATGGGAAAAGGCCGAAACTGGGGGATAAAACAAAATTTCTTTGGTACCGCGTGGGGTGGCGATGTGGGTGGATTCTCCCATCAACGGAGAGAAGTGTGTCCAGTGACATCCCTGGCAGTGGTCCCGATGTCCCGGAACATCCTCAATACCGTGACAGTGGAGCGCCGGCCCGGCGGCGAGCAGGGTGTAGAGCATGACGCTCAACAACGCTATAAAGCGAAAAACCGATTGTCGTGGCATGATACTCTTTTATAGTCTGTCCGACTATTTGAAGGCTTCCCGCAAAACGGCGAGACTCATGTGCGCTGTAGCACTCAGACTTCGCCCTTGTTAGGGTATATAACGGAAGATTTCCGTCTGGTGTCAAGCGATATTCGGTTTGCCCGCACTATTCGCATTGGGCCGAGGGCCTATCCGAAGACCTTATCCTGAAGTCGAACGGCTCCAAGGACTGCCGTGGACGGATCAATAGTCGCGCAGACTGCCGTCCTTTCGTACGATCGCCGGGCGCTGACCCGCAGACGGCGGAAAATGTTTGAGCGCTTCGTCGTTGAGTTCGATGCCCAGACCGGGCCGGTCCGGAACGAGGAGATACCCTTTTTCGAACGTAGGAACCCCTGTAAACACGTCGTCGAAGGCGGAATGGAGCACGTTGCCCTGATAGTGGTGTTCGAGCAGGTTGATGTTGTGCGTGGCGGCGGCAAGGTGGACCGACACGGCGGCGTTGATCCAGCTTAGGGGATTGTGTGGAATGAGGTCTATATAGCCGGCTTCTGCCATGGCAGCGATTTTCCGGACATTGGTGATGCCGCCAGCAAGGGCCAAGTCGGGTCTGAGAAACATACCGGCATTTTTGTCAAGCAATTCTCGGAACTGATGGAGGGTACACAGCCGTTCGCCCGTCGCCACGGGCATGGGCAGACGCGCGGCCACCTGTGCCATCGCGTCTATATTGTCCGGTTCGATGGGGTCTTCGAAAAACATGAGACCGTACGGTTCGATCAGTCGGCCTGTTTCTATGGCTTCGGGCGGAGTGAGTAGACAGATGACATCGATGGCAAGGTCAATATCGTCGCCGACGGTCTGCCGGACCGCCGCCACATTGTCTTCGACCATCCGGGCAATGGAACGGAAGCCCATATCGGCAAAGGTTTCGCGCGCGCCGAGCGGATAAAACCGGAGCACGGAAAAACCTTGTTCTACAAGACCGGCGGCGCTTTCGGCCATCGCTGAAGGGGCAAAACTCGGATAAGAAGTCGGTGTAGCGAACAATTTGACTTTTTCGCGTACGGGACCGCCCAACAGCCGGTATACGGGCTGTCCGTATATTTTGCCGGTGAGATCCCAAAGCGCCATGTCGAGCGCGGCTATCGCCCCCATGGCGTCGGCGCCGCCGCGAAAAAGACTCCGGCGAAACATGTGTTGCCAGTGCCGCTCGACTTGCGTAGGGTCTTTGCCGATCAGATATTCTTCATGGAATTTCAGCACGCCGGCGGGAATATGGCGTCCTCCGCTTGCACTGCTCGCCGGGTGCATCTCGCCCAGCCCCGTAAACCCGGCATCGGTATGGATGCGCACAAAAATAAGCCCACT
>VGJU01000409.1 GCA_016867335.1 Candidatus Zixiibacteriota bacterium
CGGTCGCCCCGAAATCGCTCGCACACCACCAGCAGTTCATCCCGCTCGTTCAATACGACTCCGCCTGCCCCGATGTAATGCGTGGCATACAGGGGTACGAACGCATCTTCGACAAGACGCTTGGTCAGCATAAGATAGCCGGGAGTGCTGTGATGAAATTCGAAACCCTCCGCCACCGCAATGGGTATGACGGCCGCTTTGGCGACCGGTGCTTCGATCCATACCACTTTTATGCCGTCCGTGCTCCATCGCTCCAGCGACAGGGCCAGCCGAGTCTGAAATTCGATGGGGTTGTCCGGCAGGGCATCGGGTTTGATTTCCATACCGCCGAATTTATTGGCAATGCCTTCCAGCAGGTCCATGCGGGTCTCCTGAAAACGTACGGTCGTTTCGTGTTTCTCGCGGACGCGGTGTATGCGAATTACGACGTGGGATGATCCTCTATCGCGTGGGTGATGGAGCGGATACACGCGGAGTCGATCAATTTTTTCGAGTACTCCGGTGCGCTCAGGGCGCGTCCCATCCCGATACGGGGGTTGCGAAACGTCATGGCGCTTTCTACGACGTGCGACCCTCCGGCGTGGACTTCGCGGGCACCGGTCTGGGCGACGATTTTAGCGACGTTGCGCTCTGTAATGCCACTTCCGGGCATGACGACGATGCGGTCTCCGGCGTGCGCTGTCAGGGCGGCGATCAGATCCGCGCCTTCCCATGCCGTAGCTTCAAGACCGGAGGTAAGCACCCGCTCCACGCCAAGATCGATCAAGGTATCCAGCGCTTCGAACGGATCGCGCGTCATGTCGAACGCCCGGTGAAACGTCACACGCAGGGGACGCGCACAGGCGATCAGGTCTTGGGTTGCCGTCCGGTCGATACGACCCTCCGGTTCCAGCACGCCGATCACCACCCCTTGTGCGCCGGCGGCCCGCGCGGCGGCGATGTCGGTTTTCATCACTTCCATCTCGTATCCGGAATAGCAGAAATCGCCGCCGCGCGGGCGAACGATGATGTGCAGGTCGATGGAAATGGCTTTGCGGACCGCCTGTATCATCCCGATGCTCGGGGTCGTACCGCCTTCGAACAGGTTGTCGCACAGTTCCACGCGGTGCGCGCCGCCTTCCTGCGCCGCCAGTGCCGACTCTACACTGTCGATACAGATTTCGACAAGCACTTTCTGCGCTTTTTCGCTGTTCATACGGAAAAATCCTTGAGCACCGTCGGCAAGACGGCTTCGAGCCGGTCCTGCACTGGATTGAGACTACGTATCGCTTCCACCCAGAAGTCAGGACGTGTCAAATCCTGGTCGATGGACCGGCGGACGACGTTTTCCGCGGTGTCGGAGCCCGACAACCGGAGAAATGCTTCGTAGCGCGGCAGGAAATCGGGACCTTCCTCCAGAAAACGGGCAAAAAGACCGCGACTCAACAAAAAGCCAAAGGTGTAGGGGAAGTTGTAAAATGTGGTTCCGGTGATATAAAAATGCAATTTGGACGCCCAGAAATACGGATCTTCGCCACCCGGTTCGAGCGTATCCCCCAACACGCGTCGCTGTGTCTCCCCCATCAGTTCTTTGAGCCGGGAAACCGGCACTTCTCCTTGGATACGTTCTTCATGAAACGTTTTTTCGAATTCGTAGCGCACGGGTATGTCGAGCAAGTACACGGCGGCATGGGAGGTTTCGAGATTGAGCAAAAACGCCCGGACCGTATTTTCGGTCGCCGGATCGTCGAGCAGTCCTTTGATCAGCAGCATCTCGCCAAAAGTAGAGGCCGATTCGGCCAATGTCATAGGATATCCACGCGCCAGCGTGCGCGTATTGCCCATCAGATGGCCGTGAAAGGCGTGACCCAGTTCGTGTGCAAGCGTCTGTACGTCTCCCATGGTATCGTTAAACGTCATGTACACACGCGATTCCTTGCTAAGCGGAGAGCCGGTGCAAAACGCGCCCGGACGTTTGCCCGGACGGCGCGAGTAGTCGATCCAGCGTCGGTCGCAAGCCTCGCGTGTGTACGCGGCCATCCCCGGATAGGCGGCATGAAACGCTTGTAGCACCATGCGAACACCGTCGTCCCATGACACGGAATCGTTCTGCGGAAGTTCCAATTCCGCGCCAAGATCGTACCATGCCACCCCGGGAAGCCCCATCGTTTGGGCTTTGTAGCGCAGGATACGCCGCCCGGTTTCGAT
>VGJU01000410.1 GCA_016867335.1 Candidatus Zixiibacteriota bacterium
GGAAAAGCCATCGAGTCGTATGCGAACCGTCGTGGTGTGATGTAGATCGCGGTTACATAAAAAAAGCGCCAGCGTGTGGGTGTCTTCGCTCAGCAGGGCGACGGCATCTATAACCGGAATATCGGCGACCGAGGTAAGCCACGCGCCGGAGCACGAAAATGTCGGACCCTCTACGACAACTTCCACGGGCTGAATCCCCGAATGCGTGCCGTAGAGATGGAGCGCCCACCAGAAGGGATGTGGATATACCACGCCTCTATGCTTGGTCAGCCCGGCGCTGTGGTTGATCAAGGCGCTGTGGGAGATCAGTTCGACCAGCCCGCGACTTCGGATCGCGGCGTGGACGATGCCTGAATAGTAGAGCGCCTCGCTTAAATTGTCTACATTGGGTAATTGGGGTTTGAGCGTAAAGATGCTCAGTTCGGTGATCGCAAGACGCGGGACGATACCGGCCACCTGCATGGGAGCCGCCAGGGCCGCCAAATGGTTGCCGTAGTCCGCCGCATATCCCATATATTCCTTAAAGACCGCTTCGGGGTCCGCTTCCGCCGGTATACGATAACCCACCAGCGTATGCACCGATATCGATCTTACCTTGTCGCCGGTGTGCGATACGAGATGCTCGTTCCACGCGGCATCATGACCGTTGGCGATGATTTGAATCGTCGGGTCGGCCTCCAGCATGGCTTTTCGGAAAGCAAGATACCGTTCTGCATAGGTCTCGGCGGTGCTGTGGCCGATCTGCCATTCTCCGTATAGTTCGTTGCCTATTTCCCAGTAGCGAATGTCATAGGGTTGCGGATGACCGTTTGCCGCTCGGTAAGCGCCCATGGGCGTGTCGATGCCGCCGTTGCAGTACTCGACCCATTCGGCAGCCTCCTGCGGTGTGCCGTTGCCCGCGTTGACACAGATCAAAGACGCGCATCCGACCAGATGGCAAAGCTGCATCCACTCGTCCGTTCCCACGTCGTTCCACTCGATCTCCGGCCATGCGGGATTTGGCAGAATAGGACGATCGTCGATCAATCCGACCCCGTCTTTCCAGTGATAGCCGGAGACGAAATTGCCGCCGGGAAAACGCAACAGCGGAAGATTGGCCTCTTTCATAAAACCGATGACTTCGGGATCCCAGCCATAGCGATTGTCCGAGGGGATGAGCGAACACCGGTCGAGCCATACCGTCGTGGGGTGTTCGAGTTGAAGGTCTACGAGGATGGGGGTTCCGGGCGCAAGCTGGCGTGCCGGCGCACGGTGCAACGTGCGTTCTACCGTTTGCCAACCGCCCCGGTGCAACGGAACGTCCGCCCATGCGACCTCGACGCCATGAAGCGTCATCAGTCGGACAAAGGCGCGTGTGGTCTTGTTGGAGCGGCCCCGAACGCTCAGATGGATGCCCCGTTGCCGGTGAAAAGGGAGAAAGACGAGCGTTCTGATACCCGCGCCGGGACCGGAAGTCGTCAACCGCTGGGCATACCCGCGAAGCCCGCGGTCCAGCGCCGCCTGAATTGGCCCGTGCGGCATCCACCATGCCGCTACTCCCTTGTCGGACCAATCCTGTAACTCCGCAAGCTGATAGGTCCGCGCCATATCTTCGAAACGTCTCCGCACGGTCTCCGGGTCAGGCCACTGGTCGATCGTGGCAAACCACGGGTTTTCGATCGTTTCCGCCCATGCGCCTCCGTAGACGTTGCGCCCTAAATGCTCCGTGAATTTACCGAAAAGCAAACGCGAAATCGGAGGACCCTCCACCCGGTCTGCATGGACCATTACTACAGCCGAGGGCGATGTGGCGGTTGAGTCAAAGGTGGGTGTTTCGGTCATAACGTCTTCCCGAAGAAATGTAGGGCTATGTCAGGAAGTACCGATACATGCGCGCAGCAGATTAGGGTGTTCGGGAAAATCTTTGGCCCCCGCGCCGTAACCTACCCGTTCAAGCGTCATCGCCGGCATCGGGCCGAATCCGTTGGCAACGGCTTTAAGAAACGCCGCCCCGGTCGGTGTGACCAATTCGCCTCGCGTATGGGTCTGGTAAACGGGTATGCCTCGCAACAATTCGAGCGCCCCCGGAGACGGTACGGGCATGCGTCCGTGCGCGCAGCGGATAAAACCGGTGCCCAAGGGAAGCGGCGAGGCGTACACCGTGTCGATCCCTAAAAGATCCAACCCGATACACGCGCCGACCA
>VGJU01000411.1 GCA_016867335.1 Candidatus Zixiibacteriota bacterium
CATCCGCCTCGGCGACAGCACTTCGGCGGCCATGCCGGGTGCGGTGCGTCTCGACCTCGAACCGGGTGATTTGGCCTTTTTTCATGTCAACTCGCTCCACCGGGGGACGTATCGTGCCGGTGTGCCGCGACGCACCATCGCGGTAAGCTACGGGCATCGCAGTTTTCCGCGTCCCCCCACCGAAGATTGGATGCGCCGCATGAAGGGATACGCAGCCCCCTACCAACCTTGGTTTCGACAGCCGGGTTATCTGGATGGTCTGAGCGCGGGAGCCTGTACCTTTTTCCAACGGTTTGTCGAAGTCTACGGACCGCATTGGGGAGAAGATTTGCTTGTTCCGGAAATCGGCGCACAACGCATGGCGTATTACGGCAAAAAAGTGTAGTCGCACGACTCAGTCGTATGGGAACCGGGGTTCGCGCGTTCCGAAAAATCATCCACCCTTGTTAGGGGCACTATCATGAAAAGACGCAGACTGCTCGGGCTTGTGGCGTGGAGTGTCGTCGGATTTGCCATAGCGGCGGTATGGCAAGACGGTGTAACCGCGCAGCAGAAGACGACGGTGTCCGACACCCCCGGCACACCGTTCAAACTGGCAACTTTTGAAGCGGATGGCAAAATACGAGTCGGAATGAGCGTTCAGGACAAACTGCTCGATATCGCCGCCGCCAACGCCTATGTAGCCAAACAGGCCGGTCTTCCGGCGGTGACGATACCGGACAATATGTTGGCGCTGATCGAACAGTACGGCACGGTGTCGAAACGGCTGTATCAGATCGCCAACTACATGGGTGCGCAAAATCGACTGGCAGGCGCGGGGATTGGCTTTTCCTACGACCCGACCAAAGTGTCGATCAAAGCGCCGATCAAATATCCGTACAACATCTTGGCGGCGGCGGCCAACTACAAGTCGCACGCGCAGGAGATGGCCGGGCCGCGACCTGCCGGCGCGGCCCCGGCGGCGGGTGCTCCTCCGGCGGGTGCTCCTCCGACGGGTGGCGGCGGATTTCAGGCGGTGGACGTGGACCCGGACAAGGAGGATCCCCACTTCTTTGCCAAGTCACCGCGTTCCTGCATCATCGACCCCGGAGAGCCGTATTTTATCAAAGAGGGTGACAACATAGACTGGGAAGCCGAGCTGGCTATCATCATCGGCAAACCCGCGCTCAATGTGTCGCTCGAACAAGCCCACGACTATGTTTTCGGTTATAGCATCATGTACGATGTAAGTCGCCGGGGCGGGGCGGGGCGACCGCTCAACAAGATGTTTCCGGGAACCAACTGGTTTCGGGGCAAAAGCACGGATCGCGGCGCGCCGTTCGGTCCCTACATCATACCCAAGGAGTTTGTCGCCGACCCGGCCAACCTGCGCATCATGACGCGCGTAAACGGCGTGGTAAAACAGGACGGGAACTCGAAAGACCTGATCTATGACGAAGCCCACATGGTGCGGTTTCTGACCTCCGTGCTTACGTTCTATCCGGGCGACGTGATCTCGACGGGCACACCCGACGGCGTAGGCGCGGGGCGACGTCCCCCCGAATTTCTCAAACCCGGCGACGTGGTAGAGATCGAAATCGAAGGCATCGGCGTCTTGCGCACCCCGATGAAGGCGGCGGCGCCGTAATGACTCCACGGACAACACCGAAGCGCTGGTCGTGGGAGCGGATCGTTCCGGCAAGAACGATTCCCAATGATCGAGATAACCGATTTGCAAATTGGCCGGAAAATTGACCGGCACACAACCGGAGTGCTCCATGTCGGAAGATTTACGCTATCCCATCGGTCCGTTTACCTACGACCACGATATTACGAAAGGGGAACGAACACGGCTTATCGACGAAATCGCCGATGCCCCGCGCAACCTGCGGATCGCCGTCGAGGGGCTGTCGCCGGAACAACTCGATACCCCCTACCGTCCGGGCGGATGGACATTGCGTCAGGTGGTCCATCACCTGCCGGACAGCCATCTCAACAGCTATACACGCTTCAAACTGGCCCTGACCGAAGACCATCCCACCATAAGACCGTATTTCGAGGCGCGATGGGCCGAATTGGAAGACGGGCGAACCGCTCCCATGAAGCTTTCGCTGGCCCTGCTCGACGCCCTGCATCGTCGGTGGGTCGTATTGCTCAGGTCCATGACCGACACGGATTTTTCCCGTACGTTTTATCATC
>VGJU01000412.1 GCA_016867335.1 Candidatus Zixiibacteriota bacterium
GAGCCCTGCTTCCTGAAAAGCGCGATAGGCGTTACCCGGATAGGTGGTTCCGATCTGAATCCCGTCGTAGCCATCCTCTCCGAGAATCCCGCCCCATAGCGTGCCGTCCAAATCCAGCACAAGGCATTTGCGTCGTATACCCATCAGCGGTTTGAGATAGCGGAGATACTCCAGGGCAAGTGGGTTTAACGCTGCACGGCTGAGTTTCATACCCGATGTCAATTCCAGTCGAGGATCCGTCATGAGATCGTTTCCCCAACGGGCGTTCCACAGACAGGCATTGAACAGGTAAACCCCCGGTAGGCGAGCCGTCATGGCGCGCAGGGCTTCGTTGAGCCGCCAGATAGCTTCATTTTGCCCGAAGGAAGACTGGGTATCGTATAAACCCATTGCGGGGTAAGGCGTTAAAGGAAAGTTTTGAACCAGCACGGAAGCATTGGATTGTTCCCGGAGGGTTGAAACAAGGGTTTCCATATCGCTGGCGGCGCGGGTGACAATCGCCGTGACACGGTCGGTGTCCATGCCGCCAAAGCCGTGTGCAAGACCGGGAGCAAGGGCAACAAGGTCAAGCGCCACGACGATCAGGTCGCGTTTTTGGCTCCAGAGCATACTGTCCGCCGTGGCGGCGACCGTCTGCCAGTCGGCATACCCGCTCAGCCAAAGACGAGCTTGGAATCCGGCTCGCGCCGCCTGATACACGAAATAGGGAACCAGGGGTTCGAGGGTGGAACTGCGGAGTACCGCAATCTCCAGCGGGCGAAGCCCCGGTATCGCTGCTGTCCGTTGCAAGAGTCGGGCCGTCTGATTCGCGATGACCAGCGAAGGAATAGCGGGCGCGGTCTGACGGAGCCAGACGACCCATTCTTTATCCGGGTAGGTCGCAGGGTCGGAAATATCCGTCACATACCCTCCCGTTTCTCCACAGAACGCCCTGACCATCCGCCGTACAGGGTCATTCCGCTCCGATACAGCGTTTCCAGCGTTTCATCGACTTTGCGGGCACGGATGCCAAAACACGGGGCATTAAAAAATTCCGGTACGTCACCGCGTTGGATTTGGCAAGGGCGCGGGTAAGAATGCGTATATCCCGCGTACCGGACAGCGTGTTGTGTAAGGGAGTTCGAAAAACAGACAAGACGCCGCTATGGTCGATCATGGAGACTTGAAACAGGTTCTCTTCATAGAGAGAAAAGGGGAAGTTTTTGCCCATGCGGTCTTCGAAAACATGAACATGGGTGAGACAATTTTCGGGGAGCACGCCGAGTCCGACGACGAGACCGTCCTGTTCCGACAGTTTTGCAAAGGGGGAATGAGGACCGAAAGGCGTCTCGTCTATATGATGCTCACAAACCCATTCTTCCGCACGATGGCCTCTGGGACACAGGGGTGGGTGGGATGAAGACTGCGCCATACGTTCGGCATACGGCGAAAAACTTCGGTAATCATACCCATGCGCGAGGGGGTGCGTCTTACGTCAAAAGCCTGCAAGGTTCGCAGGTATCCGTAAAAGTCGTTTCCAAAGGGAAAAGAGGGCATGAGCAACAGGCCGCCGGGCAAGATCGCCTCTTCCAAAAGCCGGATGGTCTGCGCGGCGCTTAGACCGGTCTGCGCCATTGCTTCGGCGGAACTGTGCACCAACACGGTATCTCCTTTTTGGAGACCGAGGTCGCGCAACATAAGCCGGAAGAGTTCTTCTCTGTCCTCCGGATTTGCGGGTATTACGGACCATGACGTTTTTTTCATGCTCCGATAGGCATTGCGCAGACGGGACCGAATCGGATAGGGCAACAGACGTTTTATAAGACGCATCATGAGCGGTGTCAGGACTTGGTCTCCCATATACGTTCCTGCAGCATCGTGTCGAGAAAAAATTTACAAGCCCAGTTAGGATATTTGAAAAAACAGTACCGCCCGTATAGAGGGGCGGAGCCGGCAATGCCGCCGCGAATCCCCGGATGGTCCGTGGAAAGGTTATGCGTCTGTTTCAGACGATGGTTTACCTCCAGCGCGGCGTCGATATAGGGCTGGTCCGGCCATAGTTTTCCCATGCGAAACCAGAGCCCGGCGAGTTGGGCTTCCCCGACCAGACACCGCGCCCGTACCACACCACGCCAGTCGGCGTCATAGGCTCCGTATAGACGTTTCTCTTTCTTCCATTTTTCAAGCAGCACGT
>VGJU01000413.1 GCA_016867335.1 Candidatus Zixiibacteriota bacterium
TGCCACCCTCTTTTCTGCCACTATGCGCCAGATACACCTTAATTTCTCCTTTATTTTATCTGGATGGGGCCGATGGCGTCTCGACCGTTCATCTTCGCTCATAGAGCGCCTTGCCCTCCCACAGCGCCGGACGCAATACGGTCCCGACTAAATGGCCTCGCCGTTCGATTTCATCCGGGGTGGTTACAAGGATATCTTTGCAAAGCGGTACATCCGAAGGCACCTGCCGGATTTCAATCGCCATACTCCGTTTGTTTGGCGCCTCAGGCATCACGACCAAAATATCCATATCACTGTCCGGGTTCTGCCGTCCACGGGCGTACGCCCCGAACAGGATGATGCGAAGCGGATCGAAGCGGATCGAAGCGGGTTACAATCCGTTCGGTAATAACTTTAATCCAATCCGCGTTCTGGATGGGGCGTAAAATTTTGGGGAGATTGGGTACGACAGATTTTTATTCATAATAAGGCATTTTCCCGATTCTGTCAACGGATAAATTTGCTTCATCCTGCTTCCTTCTCTCTGCACACGGCCGCCGCTTTGCGCATGTCCTCGGTGATCTGCGCCCGCAACGCCGCCGGCGCAAGCACCTCGCAGTCCGGACCCCATCCACGTATCCACGGGACCATCTCCAGTGTGTGGGTGACGCGAAACGTGAGCACGCATCCGCCGTCCTGAACCTCTTCCATCGACACCACACCGGTCCAGTTGGACTCCCGCACCCGGTAAGCAACGCCCGCCGAAAAACGCAACCGGACTTCGACGACCTCTTCCCCTCCCATGATCCCCCATGCGTTTTCCAAATACCGGTAGGGATCAAAACCGCCGTCCGGTTCGAACCGCTGATCCGTTGCATACACCGATCCCATGCGTTCGACTTTGAAGGTGCGGATACCCTTGCGCGTATGGTCGTAGTCGATAAGGTAACACGAAAACCCGATGGCCTAAGGTTCGATAAAATACGGATCCACCTGCCGCTCGGTGGTCTCGCCCCTTCCCGCTCCCGCGTATCCGAACCGCACGCGCCGACGCTCGGCCCAAGCGCGCGTCAGCGTCTCCATCTTGCGTGCATAGTCCCCATCGCGTCGCCGGCCCTCCGTGCCTGCGGCCGTCCGGCGAATATGCTCTCCAATGGCCGCCGGCATGGTCCCGGCCAGCTTCTTGAGCGTCTCGACGGCATGCGGGTTGTGCTTGTCGCTGTAGCCGCTAAACAGCCGCACCGCAAGATAGACGACCATCGCCTCGTCGGAGTTGAGATGAAGCGGGCAAAGCGTTACCCGCCCCCCCTCGACAAGCTGCCAGACTCCCTTCTCCGAATATACGGGCAACCAGCCCCGGTTGCTCAACTCGGTGATGTCGCGCCGCGCCGTGCGTTCGGTTACCCCAAGCTCCTGCGCGATATCCCGTGTGCTAAACCCTGTGAACCGTGCCGATGGGCGTATCGAAGCAACGCCTCGAGCCGGAGCGCTTTGGTCATGGCGTCTGTCGTGGGCATAAGTCTCCTCGAAAGCAAAAGAAGATCCCGACCTATTTGTGAACAATATACGCCCATTGAGGACAGGGAATGTCCCGTCTCAAATAAGTTTCGAGTTTTTTTAGATGAGGCAGACAGGAGATATAAAGAAAGGCGATACAGGAAAGTTTACGTTAGGCACACATTGGATTACATTACGTACATGAAATACTTTCTTTGGGATGCTAAGAAAAATGAACAGTTGAAACGCGAACGAAAGGTGTCCTTTGAGCAGGTGGTTTTTCATATCGAGCGCGGTGACTTGCTCGATATTCTCGAACATCCCGATCAGGCGCAGTACCCAAATCATCGTCTTTTTGTCCTTCGTATCGATCGTTATTCTTATGTCGTCCCTTTTGTCGAGAACTCGGAGTATGTGTATCTGAAAACCATTTTCCCGAGCCGAAAACTGACCGCCTGGTATAAACTTAAGGAGAAATGCGATGAGTAAACTGAATGAAGAGGAAAAAGAACTGCTGGCCGCCGTAGAGGGTGAAGAATGGCGTTCCGTGCCAAATACGACAGACGAAATCCAGCGGTATCGGCAATACGCCGCAGCCACCTTTGAAAAAGGTCGCAGGATCAATATCCGATTATCGCGGAAAGATCTGGAGGGGCTGCAACTGCTGGCACTCGAAGAAGGGTTGCCCTATCAGACC
>VGJU01000414.1 GCA_016867335.1 Candidatus Zixiibacteriota bacterium
GGCGATTTCGTTGTCTATCGCCTCTTTGCCCATCTCCTCGCGTGGCGCGTCGGCACGTCCCAGTCGCCACAACGCCAGCCATACGACCGGAAGAAACAGAACGACAAACGGCAACCCGACCATCATAAACTTCAGAAAGCTGATTTCCAGGCCCATTTGTTCCATCAGACCGCTAAACTGGGCGTTGGTGGCCGTGCCAATCTTGGTGGCGATACCGCCCACGTTGGCGGCGTAGGCGATGCCGAGCATCACGGCCATCCCGTAGGCGTGTAGCGTGCGGCCCCCCAAACGGCTTTCCAGTTGCTTGATAATGGCAAACCCGATCGACACCATCATGGTGGCGGTGGCCGAGTTGGAAATCCAGAACGAGATAAACGCCGTCGATACGAGGATGCCCAGCAAAAGAAATCGGGGATCCGTACCGATCCGCCGCATGATGGCCAGCGCGATACGCCGATGCAGTCCCCAGTACTGCATCGAAGCGGCGACACACATCCCTCCGGCATATAAAAAATTGTAGGTATCTACATACGAAAGCGCGGTGGTGTACAGGTCGAGCGCCGGTCCGTCGCCGTGTAGTCCGAACACCGGATACAGTACCAGCGGGACGCAGGCCGTCCAATGTATGGGCAGGGTTTCGGTGATCCACCAGATCGCCATGAGGCCGGTTATGGCCGCGGCAAAGGCAGGCCGGGGACCGTAATCCCCGACCTGCTTTAACGAGGTGTCGAGACCGAGAAGAAGTCCGAAGACAAGCAGACCGAGCGCAAGGCCGACAAGGCGGGAAGGGGTAAACGGCATGATCTCAGGCCGAGAACTGAAGCGCCTCGGAGTTGGGATCGTATTCCTGGAACAATCCCTTTTTCGGATAGTCCGCCGGTATGTCTCGATAGACCTCGAATTTCGGGTCGGCGACATAGGGGCTTACATCGTCGAGACGGACAATGTCGCCGTTTTCCTGGACGAGATGCACGTCCACATCGTGTATCGAAGGGGGACAGATACCTCTTTCCACACCCACCTTGAGATACACGAGATTTTCGGTGGTAAAACCCATCAGATACGCGCCGACCACGTCTACGCTAGGCAGGTCGTATCCGGCGACGACCAGTCCGGTGGGGAAGTTGCGCCCCAGATAAAAGGCGTTTCCGTCGCGACCTACGATGCCTTCGATGATGTTGAAATCGGGTTGACAGGCGAGA
Source organism: Candidatus Zixiibacteriota bacterium (assembly GCA_016867335.1). Classification (GTDB taxonomy): domain Bacteria; phylum JAAXHH01; class JAAXHH01; order JAAXHH01; family JAAXHH01; genus VGJU01. The sequence continues at coordinate 1,203 of VGJU01000414.1, forward strand.
TATACGTCCCAGTGCATGTGGGCGATCGTGCGTTGCCAGGTTTCGTGGTCTTCGACATGCATCCAATCGCGGCTGCGTTTTTTGAAGTCGCGTCCGAAGGCGGTGCGCCACGCTTCGGAGCAAAGATGTCGATCCACCACGGGAATCATGATTCCCTGTTGGTTTTTGCCGCATAAGGTGGCTACGCTGAGGTTATGGGTTTTGAGCTTGGGTGCGTTGATGTAGAAGATGTCCTCCGAGGCGGCCCAGCGCGATATGCCGATGTTGTGCAAATGTACCGTGTTTTCGGGTGTGATACGCACATTGCCGTAGTCGGCAAGATCGATCAGCTTGACTTGTTTTTCGCGCGACATGGCCGTGTAGCCGCTTCGCGCCCAGCCAAAATCGCGGCTGTCCGCCGGTTGCGACGGCGATGTGGTTTCGGCGACAAAGATGCGTTTGGCCGACATCCCCAAATCTTCGACAAAATAATCGACCAGCCCGCCGACAAACGCGGGGTGCGTGACGATGCCGCTGTTGCGCGGCGCGCCGGCGGTCACATTGGGCTTGATCATGACCGTGCGGTCTCCGGGATCGAGACGAAGCGCGGAGAGCATTTCCCGGCCCGGTCGTTCGAAATCTTTTTCCTGAAGCGTAGCGTCCAACCGGCGTTTCGATATAAATACCTGCGGTTTTGCCATCGAGATCTCCTTGGTTTCCATCCGAAGCCCCTATCGCTCGCTTTTGTTCAACGCGACAGGTCTGACGTTTATGCCCACCGGCTCATGGTGGTTTTCTGTCGGGTATAGAAGTGAAACCCTTCTTTGCCCTGTACGTGAAGATCGCCAAAAAACGAGCCGTTCCATCCGGAAAACGGAAAAAAAGCCATAGGCGCGGGCACGCCCACGTTGATACCGACCATGCCTGCGCTCACCCGGTGTTTGAACTCGCGTGCGGCGCGACCGCTGCCAGTAAACAGC
>VGJU01000415.1 GCA_016867335.1 Candidatus Zixiibacteriota bacterium
GGATGACCAAGCAGACCGCACAACGACTCGATTTTTTCAAGCGTCATGCGTTTGGGCGACGCCCCCGGCTGTTTCTCGTAATCGACAAAGCTGTACAGATAATGCAGGGCGGTCTGATAAGAATCGGCGGAAAAAGTTTTAGCGGGTGTTTTCATCCCTTTACCAACGTTCTTGCATATAGAAACGGACGCTTGACTGACACCTCCCGAATCTGTCGGAAACGTTTCCGAACCGATTCGGAAACCTCCTCGCTAAGCGCCAAACGCTTGAAGCCGCTACGTCCCGGCTTGGCGTTGATCTCGATAACCCGGAGACGATTTTCTCTGTCCGGTATAAAGTCTATGCCCAACTCTCCGAAAGGACGGACGTCCCGGTCCAGCCCCCGGCAAATGGCAAAGGAGGACGCTTCCATGTCTTCCATGATCGCCCGACGACGGCAAACGCCCAAAAACGCATCGAGGGTGGACTCCGTTTCCTCCGACCATGCGCCCGTACTCAGGTTACTCGTCGGTACGTCTTTCCGGTTGACCCGCGCCACGGTGCCGGTCAGATTCCAGACCCCGGCCTCGTCTTTCTGCATGAGCGCCCGAAGATCGAATCTGGGCAGCGTTCTCGTCTGAACCGGTTCGGGCGAAATACCTTCCTGAATCAAATATACACCATCCCAAAACACACGGTTCCCGGTCCATTCGATAACAGCTCTTTCCACCTCCGCCCTCACCCGAACCTCACGACGCTCGGAGCCTTTCTGTATTTGCCACCTGCCAGCCTCGGATCGCGCCACCTCGATGATACCGGTGCCTTGAGACCCTTCGGTGGGTTTCAGATAAATATGTTCGTACCGGTCCAGCCATTGCACGATGCGGCCCGGCACAAGCGGCTCGGTTTCGGGAAGATACAAGTCGTATCCGGCCAACCGAAGATACGAGTCCCATTTGTTCGAGGCCAGTCGCAGGATATCGACAGGATTGATAAAGGGAATGCCCGCCTCGATCAATGCAAGACGGATTCGATGTGCCGGAGAGGCATAAACGGGATCGAAAAAAGCCGCCCGATCGTATAAAACATCTGGCAGACGAACCGGCTCGCATGCCTGCCAGCGATTTTCGTGAAAAAAAGCCGGCGAAACGGTTCCGGTTTCCGGGCATACGTCTTTTGCGTCAAAAACCAACACCTGCAAACCCAGGGCCTCACCGGCCGCGCAACATTCTTCGAAAAAACGGGTCGGTGGGCCAAACATACGGACCGGATCGTCGGGAGGGCGTCGAGTCAATATACCCACCGAAACACGCGACGATTGGCCTTTCATGACGATCTGCCCCATGAGGAAGGCTTTCTGGAAAGACCGGCAAGCCGCAAGGCTTCTTCGAGCGTTGTCCAGGTCATGTCCCCTTGCTCGGAGTAGGACACCGCGGCGAGTGCCGCGCCAGCGGCCATTCCAAAAGACAGATCGCCCAGCAACACGCCATAGAGAAGTCCTGCGTCAAACGCATCACCCGCGCCCAGCCGGTCTACCTGTTCGACGCGATGTGCACCCACGCTTACCGGCCCCGTGGCCGACGACCAACCTGCCGCTCCTCCCTCGGCCAGGGTCAGCACCATCGCGTCGATACCGAATCGGTCGACAAGCTGACGAATAAGTTCCTGAGACTTACCCTTTAGCCCGTATAGCAACCGGATGTCCGCTTCCGTAGAAACCAACAAGTCTACCTGTCCGAGCAAAGGCGTCAGCGTTGCGGCAGCCTGATCGGGTGTCCAGAGTTTTGCCCTATAGTTGATATCGAACGTAGATAGACATCCGCGTGATCTCGCCTCACGTAACGCCATGGTGACCAGCGACCGGCACGATTCGCTCAGGGCGGCGGTAATTCCGGTCGTGTGAACGATCCGAGCGCCGTCGAATACACGCCAGTTCATTTTATCGACAGACATACGGCTGGCTGCCGAACGCGCTCGATCGTACACCACTCGGCTACCACGCGGAGGTGTACCCGTCTCTAAAAAAAATACGCCCGCACGGTCTTGGGTCCAGATGACATGCGACACGTCCACCCCATGCGTTTGAAGACGGCCTGCGATCCATCGCCCCGTCGGGTCGTCCGGCAGAGCG
>VGJU01000416.1 GCA_016867335.1 Candidatus Zixiibacteriota bacterium
CGGTGGGCGATTTCCGCAAAAAATATGATCGTCACCCACTCGGCGGCCGGCCCCAACCCTTGCCCGGCAACCAGCATCAGGTAGATCGAGCCGGGCATCATTACAAGACCGACAAAAACGGCACCGATGACCGTACGAAGCGAAAAGCCGTCCTCTTACGTGGGAGCGGAGCGGTGTTCTTCTTCAGAAAGGACGGGCAGGGCCACAGGTGGAAGAGAAGGTTGAAGAGTGAAACTACTTTTTCAAAACGGTAGTAGTCAAACGAGGGGGAATATGAAGCGAGACAAGCTATAGCGCAAGATGGATTCTAATGACCCGTGGACCCGTCAACCGGACCGGCAAGTGTCGCGGGATCGGCGGAAGAGACGCTCGGCTCCTGCGGATCGGGATCCGAAAACGCCGGTTCACGAAACGACTCTTGGTCGCTCAGAATGACCAAATCCACACGGCGGTTTTTCTGGCGTTGCTCCGGTGTATCGTTCGGAGCGACGGGATGGTACTCTCCCTATCCGGCTACCTAAACCCGCACACTCGGTATATGGTGGTGTTCGATCAGGTAGGTGGCCGTGGTGATGGCACTCGCGGTGGATAGATGCCAGTTGGATGGATACAGGGTCGTTTGTATCGGCGTATTGTCGGTATGTCCTTCGATGCGTATCAGGCGCATCGTCGTTTTGAGGGACGGCGCGACGACATCCAGCGCGCGAAGACCTTCGGATTTTATGTAGGCGGTTCCCGGATCGAAAAACATGGATTCCGCTAAATGGATCACCGACCCGCGTTCCTGCATCTCCACCTGAATATGAGAGGTGGAATCCGTCCCCTCTCCTGCGGTCCCTGCCGCTGTCCCATTTGTGGCGGCCATACGTTCTATGGCCTCTGCAATCGTCGCTTCCATCCGGGTCATGGCCTCCTCGCCACCCGTTTTGGAAGGGTTGGGTAACATGGGCATCAAGCCGCCACGCGCGCCGCCCCGGTCGATGACTTTGCCGCTTCCTGTAAAAAAGTTCCGCATCGCTTTGGATACCACAATATACTTGGGCGTATCCACCTTGGCGGAAGCGTAAAGGATGACAAACAATCCCAGCAGAAGCGTGATAAGATCGGCGTAGGTGACCAGATACCGCTCGTGATTTTCGTGTTCCTCATGCGTCTTCTTTGGCATTGGCCTTGCCTCCATTGCCATCCGCGTTCTGTTCGGACTGCGGCAAAAAGGATTCGAGTTTGAGTTTGAGCGCTCCGGGGTTTTCCCCTGCCTGCATCGACAAGATACCTGTCAGGATGATATGTTTTTCTTCCATCTCTTCGTTGTGGCGGAATTTGAGTTTGTCGCTTATCGGCAACCAGACGATGTTGGCGTTGAATACGCCCCACAGCGTGGCGATAAATGCATCGGCGATGTGATGGATCAGTTCGTTGGGGTCTTCTCCTGCGTTGCCGAGCGTGGTGATAAGCCCCATTACAGTTCCGATGATGCCCATGGTAGGAGCAAAGGCGCCCATTTTGGAAAACATCTGTGCTCCCTTCATGTGTCGCTCGGTGATCTGATCGAGTTCCAATTCGAGCACCTCGCGGATATAGTGCTGTTCGGAGCCGTCGATCATCAGTGGAATGCCTTTTTTGAGAAACGGATCCTGAATGCTCGCCATCTGGCCTTCCAAGGCGAGTATGCCTTCCCTCCGGATTACGTAGGCAAAGTTTACCAGCCGGTCTATGGTCTCGCGTGGGTGGCGCTCTTGAGCGAAACAGGCGATTTTCATCATGGTAAACATGGAGAGAAATGTTTTCATAGACACGCCGATAAGCGCGGTGGCAAAGGTTCCGAGAAATACGATCATCATGGCGGGCAACAGAATCAGCGCCCCCATCGTACCGCCTTCGAGCAGAAACGATCCAAAAATGGCAATCAGACCCAGTACAAGCCCGCCAATGGTCCCGATATCCATACGCATCCCCTGTTCCGAACGTCGTGCGTGACGAAGGCCACTATGAACCGTTTATCGGCAGAAACCGAAAGAACTTTAGGGGGGATGGATTTCTATCGTAAACGCCGGGCACAGGACCAGCAGTCGCCGGATGCCCGCACCG
>VGJU01000417.1 GCA_016867335.1 Candidatus Zixiibacteriota bacterium
GGCGGCCTCAAGCGTGGCAAGATCAAAGACGTCGGCTATGGCCTTTTGCCGTTCTATGGCAAGGGGCAGCACGGGGAGGGTTTCTTCCAGCGCGCGTGTTTCGACAAACTTTTCCCATGTCGCCGGATGAAAAGCGCCTGTGTGGCCGTTGCCATCGACCAGCCCCAGTATTTCCGAAACCGCGGCGACCGAGTCCCGTAGCGGCGCTATCGGTTCTTTGGCGTATGCTTCCTGTTGTGCGCCGGACAAAAAATGCTCCAGAATGTCGCGGTCCATACGGGTGTCGTCGTGTTCGACGACATACGATTTCACCGCCTCGGTAAAAAAGTGCTCACGCTGAAAATGGGCCAACAGATCTACGACGTGAAAACCGTCTACCACTGCCGAGCGCTGAAACATAAGGTCCGAAAACGCGCCGATCGAATGGTTGGCGTAAGCGATTTCATGGCGTAGTGCCGTCTCGATGATCTGGCGGCACTCTTCGGCGGAGAAAAGAGCCGTCTGTTTGACAGCATCGTCGAAGGTTTTCAAGAGCGTCTGTACCGTCTCGTCTTTGTAGTCGAACCGGATGGACGACGTTCGCTGGTGGTATTCGGGGGCATACCAGGTTTCCACCCCAAGATGAAACCATGCCTTTACAAAAGAAGGCAGAACGGCCTGCTGTATCTCGCGGTAGCTGATCTCACTCCGGTCGCCCAGTAGTTTTTCCGATAGCGACCGGCCCGTTTCGGGGATATCCATCTCCATCATGTGCGGTCGTTTCCCTTCTTAAGAGTGGAAAGACGATTGGACTGCTGGTACATCTTTAATGCTTTTTCACCCATTTTTTTCTTGTTGTACAGCATACCGAGATGCCAATAGGGACGGGGATGATCGGGTTGAAGGACGACAAGGGTTTCGAATTGGCGGATTGCTTCGTCGTGACGTTCCAAGTGGTCGTAGGTTTTTCCGAGATTGAAACAGGCTTCCGGCGAGGAAGGGTCGAGTTCCCACGCCCGTTCGAATTCCTGAAGCGCTCGCAGATACAGCCCGCGTCGGGTATAGAGCAGACCGCACTGAAGGACGGCTAGCGTCTTTGACGGATCGATTTCGAGCGCTCGGCGAAAATCTTGTTCGGCCTCGGCATAGCGCCCTGTCTGGCTGCGCATTCGACCTCGGTTTAGCAGCGATTCGACATGCGACGGATGAAAATTGACCGCCTGATCGTATGCCTGCAACGCCTGATCGAAAATACCCGTTTGTTCGGAAATTCGGCCCTGACGGTTGAGCAGTTCCAGACTGCGCAGATCGATTCCCAGTCCCGCCCGACAGTGGGGTAGCGCCTCGGCGTAGCGGTCGCTCTCGATATATAAGTCGATCAGCAAAAGTCGGGCGTCCGCATTTTCTCTTTCGGACGCCACCTGCCGCTCCAGTGTTTCGATACGTGGGACCGGCGTTTTCGGTGGGGATGCCGGAGGCACGGTAATTTTATCGGCGGTTTTCGTATTGCCCTTGTCCGAAGGGATGTCGGGCGTTAGTACGCGGTCTTTGAAAGCGGTAAACGGAACAAATCGCGGCATGATGCGATCCGAAAGCCGTATTTCCCCGTTGGCGTTGAGGTTGCGCGCAACGTGCGCTTGTCGCACGGAAACATCGAAAACCCCAAATCGCCTGATCTCGACTTTTTCCTGACGCGCGAGCGCATCGGAAACTTCCGATAAAAACAGATCGAGTGCTGCCGCGATACGAATTTTGGGCAGCTTTGACCGTGTCGCTACTTGGTTTACGAGGTCTTCTTTGGTCATAGCGATCAAAATTCCAACGATATCCCTATCCGATGCAGCGCACCAAACGCTTTATCGTTTACAAAAGCATAGTCCAAACCGGGGATTACGGAAGTGCCGAACCAATTCATACCAGGGATACGAAGCCCCAACCCCCCGCTCAGGCCCGATCCGTCCACACCGGCGCGGAATTTTATGGAGCGACTCAGTTGAAACTCCATACCGACATGACCGGCTGCGCTGGCATGTCCAAGCGACGCCGAAGCGGTATTGTGTCGTCCTTCGAATAACACATCCACATCCACCGCGACGATAAGCTCTCCAC
>VGJU01000418.1 GCA_016867335.1 Candidatus Zixiibacteriota bacterium
CATGGTTCATGCGACAGACGCCACGCTCTTTATCCACGCCGTATTCGAAGGTATTCGGGGATACTGGAATCCGGACCGGGAACGGTTGTATATCTTCCGGTTGGACGCCCATATCAAACGTCTGCTCAACTCGATGCGGATTACCCGGCTGGCTACGCATCTTTCGCGGCAAGACATCATAGTCGGAGCCGTGCAGCTGTGCCGCAGACTGGCGTACCGCGAGGACGTTTATATCCGCCCACTTGCCTATTTCGACCCGGCCTCCTTTGACGCCGATACCGCCTCCGGCCCCGCTAACGTAATGATCAATACATGGCCCCGCCCCACCTTTCTCAACCGTACGTCGGGTTTTAACTGTTGTGTCAGTTCGTGGACGCGCATCGTAGACAATATCCTGCCGGCGCGTGTCAAGTGTCTTTCCAACTACCGCAACAGCGCGCTGGCTTCGAGCGAGGCGACCCGCAACGGGTACGACTGGGCCATCATGCTCAACGACCGGGGCAAAGTGTCGGACATGACCGGCTCCGGACTTATGATCGTCCGTGACGGTGTCGTCATCGCTCCCACGGTTACCGACGACGTGCTCGAAAGCATCACCCACGAAACGCTGATGCAACTATGCCGGGAAGTGCTTGGGGTAGAATGCATGCGACGGGAAATCGACCGGACCGAATTGTATTCCGCCGACGAGATTTTTCTCTGCGGAACCGGGATCGAGGTCGCATCCGTCGGGGCAATCGACGGATATACGGTGGGTGATGGCAACATCGGCCCGATCACGGCTCGGATACGATCGCTATACAACGACATCGTGCGGGGAATCGATACGCGATACGAATCATGGCGCACGGTCGTGTAGAGACACGACACACGCGGAGGCAACGGCGCAAGGGCGAACAACCATTCGCCCTTACCTCAGGAGGCTGTATGAATCTCGATATCAAGGACCGTGTCGCGCTTATAGGTGGCGGAAGCAAGGGGCTGGGTAAGGCTTGTGCCATGCGGCTGGCCGCCGAAGGAGCCCGGGTAGTGATGTGCGCGCGCGGTGAAGCCGCCCTGCAAAACACCGCCGAAGAAATACGCCAACTGCATGGCGGCGAACCGCTGGCTCTTGTCTCGGATTGGAGCAGACAGGAGGATATCCATCAGGCGGTGGAAAAAACGGTATCGGTATTCGGTGGGGTGGACATACTCGTCCACAACACCGGAGGTCCCCCGGCAGGCGGTTTTTTCGATCAAACCGAAGCAAGCTGGCAACAGGGTTTCGAATTGACCCTTATGTCCGCCGTGCGCACCTACCGTGAGGTAATCCCTCTTATGCGCAAAAAACGGTGGGGCCGTATCGTCAACATAGAATCCACGACGGTCAAGGAACCGTGGGATACCATCATCCTGTCCAGCGTCATGCGCGCCGGCGTAGCCAGTCTCGCCAAAACGCTTTCGCGCAGCCTTGCCGGCGACAACATCCTGATCAACACCGTGTGTCCGGGACCGTTCCGCACCGACCGTTTCGAAACCCTGATCCACCAACAGGCCGAACGATCGGGCACACCGATAGACGATGTGGTCAAGCTGTGGCTCGACGACATCCCTACGGCTCGGCTGGGCGAACCGGAAGAAATGGGCAATCTGGTGGCACTTCTTGCTTCCGGTATCAATCGCCATGTCACCGGTACGGTCATACAAATCGACGGCGGTGCGGTCCGGGGGATGCTGTAGCGCGAGGATGGGGGAAGGCAGGGATTGGTGCAGGGGGAATACCGATTTTGGATTTTGGATGGCGGGGTTGAAAGCTCCTGAACAGAACAGCGAGTGTATACCTTGCCGCCATTGCCACGCAATGGCTACGGGAGAGGCTTCAATATCAACGGGTTTCGAGGTGGGAATGGATATAAGATGTATAAACGACGGATGTGCCGGGTTGCGGTGGGAATAGGCATCG
>VGJU01000419.1 GCA_016867335.1 Candidatus Zixiibacteriota bacterium
GGGCAGATACAGGAAAACAAATCGCTCGAAACTTCCAAGATACAGGCGGAACGGCTGGCCGTAGTCGGTCAGATGGCGAGCAGCATCATACACGATATTCGGAGTCCGCTTGCCATCATCCGGGGATATGCCGAACTTGCCGTCGTCGGCTCGGTAACCGTCGAACGCAGACAGCGTTTTGCCGCTACCATCACTGGAGAGGTAGGGCGTCTGCGTGACATGGCGCTGGAACTTCAGGAGTTTTCGGAGGGTGCGCAGACAATTCAGCTTGCGCCGGTTTCTCTGGAAGATATTGTCCAGGAAGTGGTTTCGTTTCTCGAAGGAAATTTCAAGGAACGCGGCATCCATATCCTGACGCATATCCACTATAGTGGTCCCTTGATGCTGGACGCCTCGCGCATACGACGGGTTTTTCACAATCTGGCGGTCAACGCCGCCGATGCGATGCCCGACGGCGGCACGTTCATGATCAGCGCGACCGCGCTCAGCGATTATGTACATGTAGAAATCCACGATACAGGTCGGGGGATTCCGGAAGAAATCCGAGACCGAATTTTCGAGCCGTTCGTAACCTATGGGAAACCACATGGGACCGGGCTGGGTTTGGCGGTGGTAAAGCGTATCGTCGAGGAGCACAACTCGCAGATTTCTGTGACGACCGGTACCACGGGGACGACCTTTACGCTTCGGTTTCCCATTCTCGCCGAAACAGCGCGTTTGCGTGAACCCCCAACCAAGGTCTCCGTCTCATGAAGCTCCTGATCGTGCAAAGCGCTTCCGGTGGCAAACCGCCGAAGACGGACGTAGGGGAGTCCGGGTGGGAAATTACAGCCACCCACTCGCTTAAAGACGGTCTGCGCGAGATGGGAATTCGGGGCTACGATGCCGTCGTCGTGGATACAACCACCCTGCTCGATCCCGATCAACAAGAATTTCGGTCCGTGTTCCGGAGCGCGCAAAGCCCTACTTGTTTTCTGCTCGTGGCTTCGGCACTGGATGAAGAGATCCCATCCGAGGCGCTTTTCGAGGGAGTAGACGGCTGGTTGCCACTTCCGTTGCGTTTCTCCGACATACGATCGTTGCTTGACCGCCATCTGGCGATGGACGGAGAACTGCTGAGAAATCGAGCTGAACTGCGGCGTGTAGACGAAGAGATCGCCATTCTGGTAGCCATCAGCAACATCGTCACCTCCAATCTCGAATTTATCCCTCTTTTGGCGGCTATCGCGCATCAGACTTCGTCGGCGCTTCAAGCGGATCGTACTACGATTTTTATGTACGACGCCGAAGGGGGAAAGTTACAGGCCGCTTTTGCCGAAGGACTGGGTGCCTATTCGATCACGATTCCCGCCACGCACGGTGTGGCAGGCTATGTCGCCACCCAGCGGAAAATGGTCAATGTCTCCCATGCTTATGAGGATAGCCGATTTTACAGCGAGATCGACCGTGGAACGGGCTACCACACGGAGTCTATCCTCTGTGGTCCGATGATAAGCCCCACCGGAACCCTGATCGGGGTCGTACAGTGCTTGAACAAAAAAACGGGCACTTTCACTGAAACGGACGAGCGGATGCTTAGCGTGCTCGGTCCGCTTTTTGCCATAGCCATCGAAAATGCGATACTCTACGAGAATCTGCAGGAAGAGGTAAAACACAACGAACGGATGACGGCGGAGAATATCCGATCCGAGCGACTGGCGATGGTCGGCAGGATGGCCCGGTCGGTGACACGAGATATCGCCGGCCCTATGGCGGAAATCGTGGATCGGGCTACACAACTGGCACGCGAAGACATCGGCGTGGGCGAACGCGACGCCATCAGTCGATCCATCGAGAGTATCGTGGACCATCTGGTAGAACTGGCACAGGAGTTGCTCAATTTTTCGAGCGAGCACATGACGCTGGAA
>VGJU01000420.1 GCA_016867335.1 Candidatus Zixiibacteriota bacterium
ACGCAGCTATGGGGTGATGTTGGCGCTTTCGTTTTTGGTCGGCATCTATCTTGCTCTCAAACGCTCTGCGGAGCGTGGTCTCGACCAAAACCAAATGGTCAACCTCTCCCTGTTGGTCATCCTGTTTAGCATCGTCGGCGCGCGGATCATGTATGTCATTCCGCATTGGGACGAATTCAGCTCCAACCTGCTCGACATCGTCAGCCCGTTCCAGAGTTCCGGGATCATAGGGCTTACCGGACTCACGATGTACGGTGGCTTTATCGGAGCCGTAGTCGCTGCGCTGATCTATCTCAAACGCAACCGCCTGCCGATATGGAGAGCCTGCGACGCCTTTACCCCCTCGATCGCGCTGGGTATCGGCTTTACCCGGATCGGGTGTTTGCTCAACGGATGCTGTTTCGGAAAACCCACGGACCTACCTTGGGGTGTGACGTTTCCGGCCTACAGCGCTGCCGGTTCTTTTTACCCGGACGCCCACCTGCACCCTTCGCAACTTTACAATGCCGTTCTCGGATTCGGGTTGTTCGCCCTGCTGATGTGGTTGGATCGCAAAGAACGTTTTGACGGATTTTTGTTTGCCATGCTGCTGATTATAGAACCCATGACCCGGTTTGTGGTGGACTTTTCCCGGTACTACGAGTCGAGTATGACGCTCGCCGTGATCGGCCATGCGCCGTTTTCGGTCAACCAAGGCGTTTCACTGGTACTCTGCGGAATCGGCTTTTTTCTGATAGGACGGCTCCGTAACGAGGCACTCCGCAAAAAAACGCGCAAACCGGCGCAACCGCGTAAAAATGTATCTTCTCCGGAACGGGTCTGATGCGCTCCTTTTTTTCCCGCTTGCGTCGTCTGTCTTCTGCATCATGGATTTTTTGTTTTGCCCTGTCGGGGTTGACGACCGGATCACCGGTCTCGGCTCAACTCTGGAACGTCAGGGAAGAGTTGCAACCGGAAACGGTCTCCAAATTTTCGTTGTTGTCCGGACTTGGTTGGACCCGCATTGTCGTTAACAGCACGGGAAATCCGGTTCACTACGCCACACTGTCGCTCGCGCCCACTTTCTCGGTGGGCAAGATAAGCGCCGGGTTCAACATCGATATGTTGTTCAATACGGCAAGCGATCCGGGCGGAAGCATTGTACGTCAGTCGGAACTCAAAGTCGGTCATCTGATCCGTTTTGTGCGATACGGAAACCCCTCGGACGCGACGTTTTTTCATGTGGGAGCGCTGGAACGCACCTCAATAGGACACGGGTGGCTGGTATCGCGGTATTCGAATCAGGTGACGGATCAAAGTCGGCGCACAGGACTCTGGGCAAAATTAGACCGGCCTATCGGCGGGGTCGAAGCGATCGTATCCAATCTTGGCGCGGCGGAAATATACGGGGGGCGATTTTTTCTGCGTCCGTTCAACTATGGGGGGAATGGAGGAATGGTCGGTCGCCTTGCTGTAGGGGCTACCATACTTTTAGACGACGATCCGGGACGCGGGCGTACACGCACACCAAGACCCAGCGTAGGGCTTTTCGGATTGGACATCGAGTTTCCGTTGATAAAAAAAGAAAAAATTTCTCTTATCCCCTATGGAGATTTCGGCAAAATTCTCGACAGTGGAAGTGGGTTCACCGCCGGTGTCCAGCTTAACGTGGCGGAACCGGGCGACCCGCTTTATGTAAGGGGACGTCTGGCGCATCAAACGCTGGGCAAGGGGTTTGCCCCGGCATTTTTCGAAGAGACCTACGAGACCGTGAGCATTCTGGGGTCGGGAACGACAAAAACAGAACAACTCCGCCCGCTTCCGGGAGCGCAAGGAGCGATGGGAGAGATGGAGGTGACGTTTTTACGCCGACTTCTGCTAAGCGCCTCGTATCGCAACTATGGGGGACGAAGCGACG
>VGJU01000421.1 GCA_016867335.1 Candidatus Zixiibacteriota bacterium
GGAACTTGCCGCCTAAAAGCTGCCAGATCGGTACGCCAAGCGCTTGTCCGGTGATGTCCCACAACGCCATCTCGATCCCGCTGATGGCGCTCATTACAGCCCCCTGATAAAAACCGGAAGCCGACATGCAACTCATCATATCCCGAAACAACCGGTCCACATTGCGCGGATCCTTGCCGATCAACGCGCGTGTAAGCCGTTTGTCCACGACGATCCGGTGTACCCCGGCCCCGTGATACGCCTCACCGATGCCCACAATTCCGGTGTCGGTCACGACCTTTACCAAAACCCACGGCCATTTATCGATCAACAACGATCCGATATGCGTTATTTTCATCCGTTATCCTTCCTATATCCTTCCTACTTTATCCTTGTCACCGCATCCCGCACGTTGAGCTGAGGAAGCGATTTTTCCATAAACGTATCAAACAGTGTTTTGGGTGTCAGATCCGAAGTGTCGATGGCCATGCGGTGGTGCAGCCAGGATTTGCCCACCTCTTCCTGAAACCGGTCCAATATCAGCGGGACGTCTTCGGCAGGGACCAGCGGATACGGATGGGGCGAGGAGACCATGCGCGCCCGAATGACCTCCGGACGGGCATAGAGATGTACAAGAATGGTATCTTTGGGCATCTCCGGCTCGTATTCGCGAATTTCGACGCCAATGCCGGGATAGTAGTAACGCGGACCGTAGACCGCCTCTTCGATGTGAAATCCGCCCAGCAAAATATGCTCGTATTTATGCAACAGACGGACGTGATACACGATTTGAAATCGTTGAAACCGCTCCTTGATCGCAGGGAGCATAGCCGTCATGGCCTGTTGCTCTTCGTCGCTCAGATGATACGCATCGGGTATGGTAAAATGATCGTCCAGATGATGCAGGATGCCCCGCGACAGCCCCCACGCATTGACCGCATCAATCAAGGTAGTCACACCGCTATATTCGCAACCTACGACGACAAGACGCATGTGCATTCTCCTTCAAACAAAGAGATGGATGGATGGATGGCGCGGAGCAATCTGAAAGACAGAGGTTATCCCTTCAAGACGGCTTGCTCCAAATTTTCTGTACATAGGCATTGAAACTGACATTACTTCGCGTAGCTTCGAGGGCGATCTTGCGATGAAGTTCCGGGTGGGTTCGAAGCATAATGTGGCCTGAAAATGGTTTTTCCGGTTCCTTATTTTTGATATTTCCGGAAATCGGCTGTGCAAAGACAGCCTCGATGGTTCTCCTGTGGTGTTTATTGATGCAGATCGATGATAGCAAATCTTGATAACATTGTCAAGTAACCCCAAAAGGTTGTATCGGACAGGCTTTAACCGGAAGCGGAAACCATAACGCCTGCAAATCATCTAATCTCCTCATGCGCCTGTGTATACCGCTCCAGTGCGGTGTAGTCGATTTCGCAACCCAGCCCCGGTTTCATCGGCGTGGGGACATAGCCGTCCACAAACGGAATCGGCTCGACGATCAGATCGTCTTCACGGGTCCAGCTTCCCACAAAGTCGGAGGCCATGGTACAGTTGGGTGCGGCCGCGGCGGCATGGACATAGGCCGTGTCCATGATGCCGAGGTCGTTGCCCGAACCGTGCCAGCAAGTCATGCCCGCCGCTGCCGCAGTGGCGGCATTGCGTTGGAACCCGAACAGAGACCCTCCCAGATTGAAACAGTCCACCACCCCTTTGCCCCCGGCGGCCTGTAAGGCTCGGATCATGTTGGGACCGTCCCCCAGATGCATGGCAAGAGGAAAAGGCAGCACTCCGTGCATCTTCTCGTATCCCTCGATGTCTTTTTTGGGAATCGGGTCTTCGAACACCTCCACGT
>VGJU01000422.1 GCA_016867335.1 Candidatus Zixiibacteriota bacterium
CGTATCATGATCGTTTCACCGGCGTTTCGGTTATCAGGACGCCGGTCTTGTTTTGTCGGTCTGCCCCGCCAGATCAGTGTCCGGACAACGCCCCTTCACCCTTCACACTTCTTTTTGTATAATTGACATGCACCCCAAAACATGTATTTTGCCGACGGGCGTCAAACACGACCGTTTACCTGATCGGAAAACAGTGACATGCAAATGACCCAGTTGATCGACCGCATGACCACACCGACACCCGCCGTACGCGAGGCGGTCGCCATGTTGGATGGCGATGTGCTGATTCTCGGTGTGGGTGGCAAAATGGGGCCTACGCTTGCCGAACTGCTGGTGCGCGCAGGCGCGCGTCGGGTGATCGGTGTATCTCGGTTTGGCGACCCTGAGTTGCGAGGGTATCTCGACCGCATTGGCGTCGAAACCCTACAGGCGGACTTGTTGAACGCCGATGCGCTAAAAAGCCTTCCCAACGCCAAATACATCTATTTCATGGCCGGGTTCAAGTTTGGCGCAAGCGGCAACCCGTCGGTTACCTGGGCCATGAATACGTATCTTCCGGGCATGGTCGTACAACGGTATGAAACGTCGCATATCGTCTATGTCAGTTCCGGCAACGTCTATGCGTTTACGCCCATCGGCACTGGGGGCGCGGACGAGTCGGGTGAAACGGCTCCGGCGGGTGAATACGCGCAGTCGCGGTTGGGCGGCGAGCGGATCGCGGAGTACTTTGCGGGGATACGGAAAACACCCCTTGCCATCGTCCGGCTCTTTTACGCCACCGAACTGCGTTATGGCATCCTGCACGATCTGGCATGGAAAGTATTCCGTGAGGAGCCGATCAATTTGGAAATGGGATATTTCAACCAGATATGGCAGGGAGATGCTAATGCGTATCTGGCGCGTTTTTTTCCGTTGTGCGGTTGTCCGCCGGTCGTCCTGAATATGACCGGCCCGGAAACGCTGTCCGTCAGAACCGTCGCTGAAGCCTTTGGCGCGCGTTTTGGCAAACATCCGGTCTTTGTCGGCATCGAAAAAGACACGGCCTTGTTGGGCAACACCAAAGCCTTGATCGATCGACTCGGACCGACGGAAGTTTCCATAGAACGGATGATCGATTGGATGACCGAATGGGTGCTGGACGGCGGTCCCAGTCTTGGTAAACCTACAAAATTCGAATCGAGAACGGGAAAGTTCTGAAATATGCTTCCGGAACCCGTACGACACGCCCTGTTGCAGGGCCGGGTCATTCCCGCGCATCCGCTGGCGCTCGATGCACGGCGCAAATTCGACGAACGTCGTCAGCGCGCGGTTTCCCGCTACTATATTGCCACAGGCGCTGGTGGGCTGGCGATCGGGGTACATACCACGCAATTCGAGATCCGGCGTCCGGAAGTGGGGCTGTTCAAACCCGTACTCGAATGGGGTGCAGAGGTGATGACCACGGAGGCGCCGTCCGATTTTATCCGTATCGCGGGAATATGCGGACCGACTCGACAAGCGGAGGGGGAAGCCGGACTGGCCCGCTCACTCGGCTATCATGCCGGACTCCTCAGCCTGTCCGCGCTCAAAGAGGCCGATGACGACGCGCTTATCCACCATTGCCGCACGATCGCCGACGTCTTGCCGATCATGGGGTTTTATCTACAGCCGTCGGTAGGCGGACGTATATTGTCATACGGCTTTTGGCGGCGTTTTGTGGAGATAGAACAGGTCGTCGCCATCAAAATCGCGCCGTTCAACCGCTACCAGACGCTTGACGTGCTCCGCGCTGTAGCCGAATCGGGCCGCGTCCGCGACATCGCCCTATACACGG
>VGJU01000423.1 GCA_016867335.1 Candidatus Zixiibacteriota bacterium
TACGCCATCCACTCAGCCGGTTGATTGCCGTTGGGATCCACCGCTTATTTGAACTGGAGCGCGTATAATTTGCCATAAATGCCCCCTGCCGCGACCAGCGACGCATGCGTGCCGCTTTCCACCATCTCACCATGATCGATGACGATCACCCGGTGAGCATGCTGGACCGTGGACAACCGGTGGGCGATGACAAAAGTGGTTCTGCCGCTCATCAGCCGGTCGAGCGCTTCCTGCACCAGCATCTCGGACTCGGTGTCCAGCGCGGAGGTGGCCTCGTCGAAAATCAGTATCTCCGGATCCTTGAGAATCGCCCTGGCAATCGCTATCCGCTGGCGTTGTCCACCCGACAGCCGGACCCCGCGTTCGCCGATACGGGTACCGTATCCCTGTGGCAGTCGGCGGATAAACTCGTCGGCGTTGGCGGCAACCGCAGCGGCTTGTATCCGAGGGGAGGGAATATCCTCCAGACCGTACGCGATATTGTTACGCACCGTATCGTTAAACAACACGACATCCTGCGTGACGATACCCATCCGCGCCCTGAGCGATGCCGTCGTTATCGTACGCAAGTCGCGCCCGTCCACCTCGATCCCACCGGATGCAGGGTCGTAAAACCGGATGATCAGATCCGTAAGTGTCGATTTTCCTCCCCCGCTCGGCCCCACGATGGCGAGAATCTCCCCTTTCCGAACCTCAAGCGAGATGTTTTTGAGCACCATAGGGCCGTCCGCATAGCGAAACGACACGTTACGCAGCCGTATCGCGTCCCGAAACTCGGTCAGCGGGGTGGCGCCGGGCGCATCGACGACTTCGGGGGGCGTATCGATCACGGAAAAGACACGCTGAGCCGCCGCCACCCCCTCCTGAATGCGGTTGTTTACCTGTCCCAACTCCTTGAGGGGTTTGAGCATGGAAAAAAGCGCCACGAAAAATGTCAGAAAATCTTCCGGAGCCAGCAGTCTCCCTTCCAGCACCTGTCGGCCTCCGTACCACAGGATGGCGAGACCGACTACGCCGCCCAGTATTTCGGTCACCGGGCCGGCAAGGTTGTGCATGTGCGTCAACCGCAAAAGCGTTCGAAAAAACGCCTGGGTCTGTGCGCGAAATTTTCGGATTTCGAACGTCTCCATCGAGAAGGCCTTTACCACCCGCATCCCGGCTACGGTCTCCTGTATGGTTGCGGTAAGATCAGCCATCGACTCCTGCGATTCGGTGCTGGTGCGGCGCAATCGTTTGCCCGCGGCCGTGATGATCAGCACGCTAAACGGCAACAACACCAACGAGGCGAGCGTCAACTGCCAACTCAGCAACAGGATGATACCCAGATGTACCAGCACGAGCAAAGGCTCTTTGACCAAGGTCCCAAAAGCGGCGGAAATCGTTCCGTTAATTTTGAGTACGTCGTAGGTCAGCCGCGAAATAAGCTCGCCGGTACGTTCTCGGTGAAAATAGGAAAGGGAAAGCTGGTGCAAATGGCTATAGAGGTCGTTTCTAAGATCGCGGATCAGTCCGTTTTCGGCAAAAGCCATAAAAAAACCCTGTAGATACCCGGCGGCATTTTTTACGACCAGCAGGAGAAGGATGATCCCGCAAAGCCTTTTGAGCGTTTCGATCCGGTCGTCCTGCCCGATCAGGTCGTTTGTACGGTGTTTGAGCGTCTCGCGCCATGCGGCGATGCCTGTTTTTTCTTCGAGCGGGTCCGCCGCCGGTGTCATGACCGTTTCCGGAGCGGTCTCGCCGGCAAAAAGCGTCTGTAGAAACGGAAGCGCCACCCAGACCGTCGCGCCGGTGGACAGC
>VGJU01000424.1 GCA_016867335.1 Candidatus Zixiibacteriota bacterium
GGTTTCCAATGGTCGAATTTCAGCCATGCGGGTGATTTCGAGGACATACTGGGTAACTTGTTTGGCGGAGGGGTGTTTGGGGATCTGTTTGGCGGGGGGCGGGGCAGAAGACGCGGGGGTCCTCAGCGGGGCGCTGATCTTCAGGTTCGTCTTGTGCTCACCCTCGAAGAACTCGCCACAGGCGTATCCAAAACCATCCGGCTAAAACGCCGCGAAGCGTGCCCGGTCTGCCGGGGAACGGGCGAGGCGGACGGCGCGACCCCGGAGACCTGCTCGACCTGCCAAGGGGGCGGAGAAATCCGACGGGCTTCGCAGACCCCTGTGGGGACGGTGATGAACGTGTCTACATGTCCGGTATGCCGGGGCGAGGGCAGTGTGATCCGGAAACCTTGCACCGCCTGTCACGGGCAAGGAAGCATCGAAAGCGAAGCCTCGCTGTCGGTGAACATTCCGGCAGGTCTTGCTGACGATAAGACGCTTGTCATGGCTGGGCAGGGACATAAAGGCCGGAATGGTGGTCCGGCAGGCGACCTGTTGATTTCCGTATCCGAAAAGCCGCATCCGCATTTTAAACGACAGGGAGACGATATCCTGCTCGAAACCTCGGTCACGTTTACCGAGGCCGCGCTTGGCGCCAAGGTGGAAATCCCCACATTGACAGGCCGAGTACGGCTTACCATCCCTGAAGGCACGCAATCGGGACGGGTGTTTCGTCTGCGCGGCAAGGGGATGCCCCATGTACAGCGGCATGGACACGGCGACCAACTGGTTACGGTTACGGTAAAAACCCCTATGCATCTCAGCCGACGAGGTCGTGAACTACTGGAGGAATTGGGACGGCTGGAGCAGGCTTCGGCGGGGTAATGCGAGCCAAAAAAACCTTGACAACAGGCGTTTTCGGGTCTATATTCCCCGCTTGTCATTGACACAAAACAGGTATATTCCTCGGTAGCTCAATGGCAGAGCGGGTGGCTGTTAACCACTAGGTTGGAGGTTCGAGTCCTCCCCGAGGAGTTCAGGCAGAATCGAAAATTCGGTTCTGTCTTTTTTGTTGTCTGACCGAGTGGTTTATGGGGCAGACAAACGTTTGCGCAACACCTTGGCCGCCGGACCCCGGAACGGGCGAGAAGGCCAGCGTCAAGATACGCGAAGAACTCCATAGACTTTTATGTGTCTCTGGGATCACACCGCACCCATTTCAGTAGTGCATCGTGGCGGAAGTAAGGGTACATATACGACAACCGTTCGTGGTGAGTCTGTCGAACCATGAACGGGCGCCCTTCGACAGGCTCAGGGTGAACGGTGACATAACCGATAGCTCTAAATGGGGTTTTATTCCCGCCAAGATGTAGTAGTATATCCCCAAAACCAAAAGGGAGGCGGATCATCCGCCTCCCTTTTGGTTTTATCTACCGATCCATATCAGGCTGTGTACAGCCGCTCAGCTACTTCTTCTGGCTTTTCGGCACAGAGACCGTAGCACCCGCGCTCGACGCATTACCCGAAGCATCGGTCGCCGTCACACGGATCGTATACACGCGACCCGATCCGTTCCCCGCTCGTTCGGCACGCAGATAGATCTGGTAGCTTCCGTTGCCGGTGGCTACTACGTTCCAGTCCGGACCCGTATCGCCGTCGCCCAAGCCGTTGATCGGTTCGTTGCTCGTGATGCTGATGGCAACGTTCGGGTTTTCG
>VGJU01000425.1 GCA_016867335.1 Candidatus Zixiibacteriota bacterium
AGTAACCGCTCTTCGGTAAAATCGGGACCGATAAGCTGAAGGCCTATGGGCAGTCCGTCGGTATCCGTACCACAGGGCAGGCTGATGGCCGGTACGCCGGCATGGTTGGTCGGCACGGTAAGCCGGTCGGCGTTTTGCATCTGCACGGTGTCGCCGTACAAACCGCCTATGGGGAAGGCAGGGGTGGGCGTTGTGGCCGACAGGATTACATCGACCTTTTCAAATGCCCGATCAAAATCCTGTCGGATCAGCGCCCGGAGCCGCAGGGCGCGTTCGTACAACCGTCCCGCGTATCCGGCGCTCGATACGTGCATACCCATCAGTACCCGTTGTTTGGGTTGAACGCCAAACCCCTCGGTGCGCGTGGCCTCGTACATCTCGAACAAGTTTCCCACGCCCCGGTCGGTGCGATACCCGTATTTTACCCCGTCAAACCGGTGTAGGTCGCTGGCCAATTCCACACGCGAGATCACGAAATAGGTCGGGATGGCATAGAGCGTATGGGGAAGCGACACCGGCACGATTTCGGCGCCCATCCGTCGGTATGTCTGGGCGGCACGGTCAAGCGCGGCAAGGATGGGTTTTCCATCGACCGGATCAATAAGGTCGGGGTCTTCGAAATATTCTCTGGGCCAGCCTATTTTCAGTCCGCGCATCAAAGACGATACGGTCTTGTCGTCGAGGCGGTCGGCATACGGAGAGACCGAATCCGTGACGGTGGTCCAGTCGTACGGGTCTGCACCGGCCATGATTTGGAGCGCGAGCGCACAATCTTTTACCGTACGGGCGATGGGACCGACACAGTCGAGACTGGCAGCCATGGCGATAAGCCCCCACCGACTTACCCGGCCATAGGTGGGTTTAAGCCCTACGACACCGCAGAAAGCGGCGGGCTGTCGGATCGATCCGGCGGTGTCGCTACCAAGCGCGAGCATGACTTCCCCAGCGGCAACCGCGGCGGCACTGCCTCCACTGGAACCACCCGGCACGCGGGCAAAACCGGCTGGATTGCGTGTGGCAGGCCGGTACGCACTGCTTTCCGTAGAGGAGCCGTATACAAACTCGTCCAAATTGGTTTTGCCGATCATGACACCGCCTGCGGCTTCGAGACGGGCGACCGCAGTGGCGGTATACGGGGCCACGTAGTTGCTCAGGATGCGCGAAGCGGCGGTGGTAGGCGTATCTTTGACACAGAGGATGTCCTTGACGGCAAAAGGAACGCCGGCCAGCGGTCCTGGATCGTCGCCTCGCGCCAGCGCGGCGTCTACGGCTGCGGCTTGTCGGCGGGCCCTTTCCTGCATCAGCGGAGCGATAAAAGCGTGGACCCGATCGGGTTCCGTTTCCGGTCCGTAAAGCGTTCCGCTTGCGCCTTCCACCGCTTCGATACGGGCCAGACAGGCGTCGAGCGCTTCCATGGCGCTGACATTGCGATTTCGCACCGCATCGCGGAGTTCAACGGCGGACAGGTTCCAGAGATCGGACATCACAGCGTCTCGTGTTCGCTGGCCGGAACGACGAAATAGCGGTCCTGTACACGAGGCGCGCACGCCAGAAGCCCGTCCGCATCCGAATACGATTCGACACGGTCGTCACGCAACGGAGCA
>VGJU01000426.1 GCA_016867335.1 Candidatus Zixiibacteriota bacterium
CTTACCCTGAGCGAAGAAGGACGCACGCTCGATATGCAGTACGTAGAACTGGCAGGCGACGGACGTGAACAGTCGGTCAACTTGTATCTTTCTCCGGACACCGACGGTGTCCATACGTATACACTTTCGACCGCTGTTCTCGACGGAGAATTGACCGGGCAAAATAATCGGCTCGACTTTTCGATCAAGGTGATCAAATCGAAAATGAGCGTATTTTATCTGGAAGGCGCCCCGCGTCCGGATATGACGTTTCTCAAAAAAACGCTGGAGCGCGACCGAAACATAGAGGTTCATACCATCTTTTTTCGACCCGACGGGTCGGCCTATCCGCAAATGCCTTCCGACAGTCGGTCGGCGTGGTTTGCCCATGACCTGATCATCTTAGGAAACGTGGAGGCGGACCGGATTCGGCGATGGGAAGGCCATATCGTCGATTTCGTCGAACAAAAAGGCGGCGGGCTTGTCATGCTCGGTGGCTCCCGAAGTTTCGATCTCGGTGGTTATGGCGGTACACCCATTGGTGCGATGTTGCCTATTCGTCTCGACGGAAGCGGACGAGGCGTATTCGAAACCCCGTTTGTTCCGGTACTCACCCCCGATGGTCAGGTGCATCCGGTCATGAAACTGAGCGACGACCCGGTGGCGTCCGGGCGGCTTTGGGCGGAACTGCCGCCGCTTCCGGGGCTTAACCTGGCCGGAACCGCCAAACCCGGTGCAACCGTCCTGAGCGTCCACCCGACTTGGCAGATAGACGGCGTCAACGCCCCCGTAGTGGCGGTGAGCCGCTACGGTCCGGGTAAAGTGATGGCCATGACTCCATACGGTCTGTGGCGATGGGACCTTATGATGTGGGGCGCCGGCGCCACCCATGCCAGTTATGAACGTTTCTGGAGCAACGCCGTGCGCTGGCTGACCGCCTACGAGGGGGGTCAACGCGTCCGTATCATCACAGAAAAGTTGTATTTCCGAGGGGGCGAACCGGTCGCGTTTAAAGGACAGGTATACGATGAAAATTTTCGCCCGCTCGACGGAGCCGACATCCAAGTGACGGTACAGGCCCAGCCATCGGAGACACCTCCCTTACACATCGCACTGACCCCCGTCACGGCAGGAAGCGGGCGCTATACCGGGTCGATCCGTTTTCTGACGGAAGGGACATACACCTTTACCGCAAGGGCATTGTACGCCGGCGCCGAAATCGGCACGGACACAGGTGGTTTCAGTGTGGGAGAAACAACTGCGGAATTTCTTCAGACTCGAATGAACCGCAATCTGCTCGACAGACTTGCCACCGTGACCGGAGGACAGTTTTATCCGATAGCGGAAGCCCAGCGTCTGGGAGAAGACCTCAACCTGCCGGAGACCGTTACCACACAAACACAACACGTGCAACTCTGGCATCACCCCTACGTTTTTATCCTGCTCGTGGCACTTCTTTCCGCCGAATGGCTGTTGCGCCGGGCCTTCGGACTTCAGTAGGCCAGCCAAAAGTCCATTTCCCGAAAAAGCCCGTCTGTCGTGAACCCATCCTACTGCACAGGAGCCCCCCATGAACACGACAACTTCTGAAGACATGCGCAGAAACCGGGAAACGGCG
>VGJU01000427.1 GCA_016867335.1 Candidatus Zixiibacteriota bacterium
GAAGCCCTCACGGTACACCGATCCGGCGCCATCGTCAAAAACGTGGGGTGCGGCTATGGCGCTTGGCATTCGGATTTTTCGTTTCCCGAACACCGGATCCAACACGCCAGCGAATGGCTCAACACCCGCGACGGTTGTTATTCGATGTGGTTTTATCTCAACGGAACCCACCCGACCCGTGCCGGTCTGGCGATACTGCCGGATTCGCACCGGATGGACTGGCCCGGCCCACCAGGTTTTGTTTTTTCGGAAGGCCGCCGATCTTTTTATCCCCCAGACGCGGAAGCAAAATGGCACGCGCGTATGGACGTACCGGGCGTGCTTCCGCTTTTGACCGATCCGGGTGATCTGATCGTATTTGCGGAGCGGACCTATCATGGCGTTTTTCCGCACAACGGCGACGAGGTGCGGCTGTCCTGCGGCATCGCTTTCCGCCCCGGTAGAACACCGTACCCGGTCCCATGGCCGCTACCGGATTCCGCCATAGCGTTCAAAAAATCGCTTCCCGACACCCTGCAGCCGCTGGTAGAGCATTACACGAGTATACATCCCGAATGGGCGGTGGAAGAGCGAGCGGAAAAAACGGAAGCGAGCCTATCAAGGTAAGGCAAAAAACAGGAGTCAGGACGATGGATTGGGATTTAACTTCCTATTTCCCTTTGTTTGACGGTGAGGAGATGCGTCGGTTCAAGACGGCGCTTGCCGCTGAGATCGGGGAGCTACGAGAAAAGGCTGGCGGTTTGGAGCCGCTAAACCATAAAAATGCAGACGCATGGGAAACAGCGATTCTCGGTTTCGAAAACCTTCTTACCCGCATCCGGCATATCGGTTCCTATGTCGATTGTCTGACTGCGGCGGATGCCAACAACGAGGCGTTTGCCGCAGAGGAGGCAGGGCTTTCCGTTCTTTATGCGGAAATGTCCAAACTCGGCGTGGAACTGCTCCGGGCGTTCAAAACCGCCACGGATGCGGATTTCGAGACGCTGTGCGCCCGTCCCGCGCTGGCAGACGCTCGCTACTATCTCGAACGGCTCAGACACCAATCGCGTTTTACCATGTCACCCGACGAAGAAAAATTGGCGGCGGATCTTGGAGTGGACGGTCTTGTGGCATGGGGACGTCTGTATGACACCGTATCCGGCAAGCTCGAGTTTGACATGGCGTACCCGGACGGTCGTGTTGAACGTCTGCCCATGTCCCAGCGGCGTTCGCTCATGGAACACGCGGACCGACGGATTCGCAAAGCGGCCTTTGACGGAGGCAACAAGGCGTGGGCGGGCTTCGAACACGTGGCGGCGGCAGCGCTCAACGCGATTTCGGGTATACGGCTTACCTTGAACCGTCATCGCCGGGTGGATCATTTTCTCGACATCGCGCTTTTTCAGGCCGGTATTTCACGGCCCACGCTCGATGCCATGTTTGAGGCTCTCTTTTCCGATATCGAAACCGGGCGGTGTATCCTGCGCTACAAAGCCCAAACGATGGGGCTTCCCGGGGTGGCATGGTACGATCTTGGCGCGGAATTGGAACTTCCGCAGAACGATTCCGTGTCATGGGACGACGGTGTTCGCATGGTGCTAC
>VGJU01000428.1 GCA_016867335.1 Candidatus Zixiibacteriota bacterium
GTTTCTGTTGATCGCGCCCGACGCCCGGTCCACAGGCATGGGTGACACCGGTGTGGCATTCGTACAAGGCGCTACCGCGCCCGCGTGGAACCCCAGTGCACTCGGATTTGCCGCGCGTCCTGAGTTTACGGGATCCTATTTCAAATGGTTGCCGTTTCTCGCGGACGACATGTATTTTATCTATGTATCCTACATCCACCCGATTCCGGGTATCGGAACCGTAGGGATCAGTTTTCCGTTTCTTTCGCTCGGACAGCAGGTCAGAACCGATTCCGACGGAGAGGATCTCGGCACATTCGAGAGCTACGACATGGCGTTTAACGTTTCTTACGGAACGCGGTTGGCCGCGAATCTGGCCGTCGGGGCCAATCTCAAAATCGTACGCAGTAACCTGTCCAACGTAGGCGCAGGCGCCGAGGCGGGCAAAGGCGTGGCGACCACCTTTGCCGTCGATGTAGGAGCCACTTACCGACTGCATCCCCGGTTGAGCGTGGCGGGCGTCATCCAGAATATCGGTCCCAAAATCACCTTTATAGACGCGGATCAGGCCGACCCGCAACCGCGCAACCTCAAAGTTGGCTTTGCAGCCAAACTCTTCGATGGACAGCACAACCGGCTTATGCTGGCCTACGATTTCAACAAATCCCTCGTCACCAGCAAGACCATCGGTTCGTTTAACGAGTCGGTCATGAATACGGGTGTCGAGTATTGGTACAGCAATTTTATCGCATTGCGGACCGGGTATATTTTTGACAAGGGCGGCAATATCAAAACCCCGACCTTTGGCGGTGGTCTTCAATGGAAAGTGTATCGTATCGATTTTAGCTACACGACCAGCCAGACCCTCCAGAACATCACCAAGTTTTCCATTACCGCCGGATTCTGATGGGACACCTGTTCGCGCTCGTTTGTCTTATGTTGCCCGTTTTTTTCGCCGATATGGTCTTTGGGCAGCCACTTCCCATCCGCCGGGCGGCGCAACAAGCGCCACCCGGCCCACCCGTACCGGTTCGGCATCAGGTTTCGACGCAAAACCTGCTCGGTCTCGACCGCCCCAGTGCGTTTGGACTGCCTCGACCCAAGCCTGCGGGTGCCACGGTCGGTGCGGTCCAAACGTTGCATATTCTTGCCATACGCGTAGACTTTCCCGTAGATACCACGACAAAAACCACCGGAACGGGACGTTTCGATCTGCGCACCGCCGAGGCGTTCGAGCGGGACCAAAAACACGTGATCGACCGTGCACCGCACGACAAGTTTTATTTCGAGCGGCATCTGAGCGCCTTGAGCGCCTATTATCAGGCCGCTTCCTTTGACCAACTCTCGCTGACATGGCGTGTAATTCCCGACAACGTTTCGTCCGCCTATACGCTTCCCCGCGAAATGGCCTACTACAGCCCTGATGTCGATTTTCTGGATCCGCTCAAGATCGAGCGTCTTGTCGAATTTGTAGAGGATGCGTTTCATGAGGCGGACGGGGATCCATCCGTCACGTTTGCCGACTACGATGCGTTTATCCTGTTTCATGCAGGTTCCGATCTTCAGCACGACCGACTGCAAAACAGTCCAAGCGA
>VGJU01000429.1 GCA_016867335.1 Candidatus Zixiibacteriota bacterium
GCACGATGTAATTTATGCGTGACTCCTGTCGCCTTGGTGACCACCGAGACCGTGTTGGATTTCTCCCGAAAGGATCGTCCCTTATGGCTGTATCGTCGTTTCCGGGTTTTCCGCAGGAAGCGCTCGACTTTTTCGCGGAACTGTCGCGCAACAACAACCGGGCTTGGTTTCAGCCCCGCAAACAGGCATACACCGAATATGTCACCGGACCGGCGCAGGCGTTTGTAGAAATCCTTGGCGAACGGCTTCGCGCCCTGTCGCCCGGTATCCGCTACGACACGGGGCTTTCCGGTTCCGGCTCCATCATGCGTATCTACCGCGATACCCGTTTTGGCGGCGACAAACGGCCCTACAAGGAGCATCTCGGCATCGTCTGGTGGGAAGGCGAGAAAAAGATGGACAACTCCGGGTTTTATTTTCATTTAGAGCCATCCGGCGCGCGGCTGTACGCGGGGATGCATATTTTCCAGCCGCCGACGCTCACCGTTTTTCGACAAGCGGTCGCTGACGACCCAACCGGCAAAAGGCTTGCCACCCTCATGGAAAAACTTAAATCGGACTTTCTGATCGGTGGAGAGCACTACAAAACCGTGCCTCGCGGATTCGACAAAAATCATCCCCGCGCCGACCTGCTCAAATTCAACGGATTGTATGCCGGATCGCCCGTCCTCGAACCCCAGACACTCACCACGCCCGATCTCGTAGATCGCTGTGTCGCGTTGGCTACCGACCTCTTGCCCCTCCACCGCTGGCTGGTCGAAGTCAACGCCGGTATATGGTAATGCCCTTTCGTCGCGGTGCTTCAGCACCAAGCGCATCAGGATGTGTCACCGCCCCACCGCACCCGATGGACGTCGACCGCATCGTCCGGGAAACGCAGGCATGGATACACCGCGTAGTCGTGGGATTGAACCTGTGTCCGTTTGCCTCAGGCGTGTTCGACACCGGAAAGATACGGTATGCGGTGACACCGGCAACAGCACCCGAAGCACTCGCCCACGCGCTCCGCAAAGAACTGCTTTTGTTACACCGGACAGCCCCCGAAAAGACCGAAACCTCTTTGCTGATCCACCCCTGTGTGTTGGGAAACTTCTATCTCTACAACGACTTTTTAGACACGGCGGATGCGATCATCCGCAAAACGGGAATGGAGGGAATCGTTCAGATCGCCGGTTTTCATCCCGGCTATCGTTTTGCTGGGACGCATCCCGATGCGCCGGAAAACTATACCAATCGATCGCCGTATCCCATGCTTCATCTGCTCCGCGAGTCAAGCGTCGCTCGGGCGATCGACTCGCACCGAAACGCGGACGCTATCCCCGATACCAACATAGAAACGATGCGGGCGCTGGGACGAGAAAAAGCGCAACAACTTCTCGACGGCTGTCACGCCGACGCTGTGGCTACCGCATTGTAATCTATGCCCTGCTTTTTTACTTTGTGCATCTCGCTTTTCCAACTTCCGTAAGGAGCAGAATGTGAAGATCACGGATATTACGGTCCAGCGCTACGTATGGCCACGTCCGCGCCCGATCCGTAACGGGAAGTATACGTATGT
>VGJU01000430.1 GCA_016867335.1 Candidatus Zixiibacteriota bacterium
CGCTTGAGCAACGCCAATATAAAATACCGGCTGGTCGGATTGTCTTCCACCACCAGAATACGCAACCCGTCGAGTACCGCAGATGCTACGGGTAGGGCTGTGTAGGACGTTTCCATCCGGGCGGGGTACCCCACTCGTACCGTACAACAGAACAAACTGCCTACCCCTTCCGTGCTCTCCACCGACACGGTTCCGCCCATGAGCGCAACCAGTTGGGAAACGATGGTAAGCCCCAGCCCGGTACCGCCAAACCGCCGCGTCGTAGAGGCATCCGCCTGAGAAAAAGCGTCGAAAATCTTCTGCTGTCGGTCCTGCGGAATACCGATCCCCGTGTCTCGGACGCTAAAACGGAGCGTGCGAAAATTTTTTTCCTCTTCCGGAAAAGAGGGATAGTCAAGACAACTCACGATCACCTCCACGCTCCCGCGTTCGGTAAACTTGATGGCGTTGCCCGCCAAATTCATCAACACCTGCCGAATACGGCCCGGATCCCCCACTACCCACTCCGGCACTTCGGGAAGCACCTTATAGGAAAAGGCCAACCCTTTGCGCTCCGCACCTACGCGAAGCCCCGCCATCATGTCCGCCAGACTTTCCCTGACGTCGAACGGCGTGGATTCGACGACCATCTTACCCGCTTCGAGTCTGGAGAAATCCAACAGGTCGTTCATTACGGTCAACAGCGATAGGGCGGAACTCCGGATCAGCCGAATGTATTCGTGCTGCTCATCCGTAAGATCGGTGTCGAGCGCAAGGTCTATCATACCGAGAATCCCGTTCATCGGGGTTCGGATTTCATGGCTTAGATTGGCCAGAAACTGACTTTTGGCCTGATTGGCCGTCTCGGCTTCTTCTTTGGCCTGCACCAGCGCCGCCTCGATACGTTTGCGGTCGGTGATGTCCTCTTGGACGCATACCCAGAACTTTTCCCCGGCCTGATTGACAAACGACGAGATTCTTGCATCCGTAACAAACGCCAAACCGTTCTTGCGACGATTTTCGAACTCCCCGTGCCAGAACCCCTTGTGCTGTAACTGAGAGATCACCTCGCTTACCATGCGCATGTTTTCTTCCGGAGGTTTGGTATTGAGCACGGTGACATGCTGCCCGATCAACTCGCCCGGCATATAACCAAACATTTCGTCTTCCGCCGGATTGGTATACTGGATAATCCCTTGCTCGGTGGCGACACTGACCCCCTCCACCATGTGTTTTAGCACAAGCGATTGGGTACGCAGGGTCTCCTGTTCGCGAATGCGTTCGTTGGTTTCGAATACCAGCGCTATCGTTGCTCCGAGTTGCGACAAAAACGGGCGCATGCGTTCCAACTCGCTCAAGACGATTGCCTTATAGTGCAAAAGAGCACCTGTAGCCGCTACGCCGATAACGCGATCTCCTGCAAAAATGGGAACAAAAAAAGCCGTGGTCCCCTGTCCCCATTGTCGGTCGCGTTGCCGTATCTCCACCTTGCCTTCCGTGTCCATCACATGCTCGTAATAGCGGGGATCCCAGCCGTCTATCACCTCCGGGCGCCCGGTGCGTGCAACTTCGCAG
>VGJU01000431.1 GCA_016867335.1 Candidatus Zixiibacteriota bacterium
CTTTTGCACTTGCCTTTTCTACACAAGACGAAACTACCCGCCGGACCATTACGCTTGCCGCGCGTGAGGCGGTAGAACGGCTTGATGGTGTCCGCGACATCCAGATCATGGGACCGGCGCCGGGGCAGGCGGCGGGCGCGCGCGGGCCCATGGCCGGGGCCGGTGGCAAACTGGATTTGCCGGGCGTCCGTCACGTGGTCGCGGTAGCCAGCGGAAAGGGCGGTGTGGGAAAATCCACCGTCTCGGTCAACCTTGCCGTGGCGCTGGCAGATGCCGGAGCGGGTGTGGGACTTCTCGACGCCGACATCTACGGACCCAGTATTCCCACCATGATGGGGGTCAAAGACCAACCCGGTATCGTGGGTCAGAAACTGCTTCCGCTTATCAGCCACGACGTCAAGATGATGTCGTTCGGTTTTCTGATCCCAGAGGAGCAGTCGGTCACCTGGCGCGGTCCCATGGTGCATCAGGCCATACAGCAGTTGATCCGCGATGTGTTGTGGGGGGAACTCGACTATCTGGTCATCGATATGCCGCCGGGCACGGGCGACGCGCATCTGACCCTGACGCAGACGGTCCCCCTGAGCGGCGGCGTTGTGGTGACGACGCCGCAGGACGTCGCCCTGATCGACGCGCGGCGCGGCGTAGCCATGTTCCGGCAGGTCAACGTGCCGATACTCGGCATCGTAGAAAACATGAGCTATTTTCTCTGCCCGCACTGCCAGCGCCGTACCGACATCTTTACCACCGGAGGAGGCAAACGGGCGAGCGAGGAGATTGGTGCGCCGTTTCTCGGCGAAATCCCCATTGACCCGGCGGTATGCTTGGCGGGCGACAGTGGTGTACCCATCGTCCGCCAAGCGCCGGAATCGCCCCAGACACAGGCATTTCGCGCCGTCGCCCGCTCGCTTGCGGATATCCTTGCCTGACTCTTTGCCCAGCCCGTATCAAACCAAGCGGCAAGAGGCAGGGCTTGTGTAAAAACAAAATTGACGCCCGGCGGTCAAAGCGTGTCCGGAACCCGGTCTAAGTCGGCCAGCCATGCGGCAGGAGAGGCGTCCGAAGGCATACGCCAGTCGCCACGCGGGGATATGGCGGTAAGCCCGACTTTAGGGCCTTCGGGGAGACAGTTGCGTTTGAACTGGTTGTAGAAAAATCGCGTGAGATAGGTACGTAGCCACATTTTTATCGTGGCAAGATCGTAGCGGTCTTCGAAGACGTGAAGTGCCAACCGGGCGATCCGCGACGGCGCAAAACCGAAACGCAAAAAATAATAGGTAAAAAAATCGTGCAGTTCATACGGCCCGATCCGTTCTTCCGTTTTTTGCGCGATTTCCCCTTCCTTTGGCGGCAAGAGTTCGGGCGAGATCGGTGTCTCCAGAATGTCTAAAAGCACCACACGGGCGTCTTCCTCGTCTTTGAACACCACCTCGGCGGTCCATCGGATCAGGTACGAAATCAGCGTCTTGGGTATGCCCGCGTTGACGCCGTAGTGCGCGGCGTGGTCTCCGAACATGGTACACCAACCAA